>JAJDBS010000191.1 GCA_029261235.1 Nitrospirales bacterium | reverse complement strand
ATGGTTCGAATCTCAAGAAACGGAACCATTGACCTTATCCTTGCCGGATGATGATTGGTTATTGGAAATTACCCCTGATGGACGATTAATTTGTGTTGCCGGGTACGATTTGGATGAGATGAAAAGTATCCTCTCTGATGGCACGGCAGAAGACTTAGGTGGGGATGAATTAGCCAAACAGGTGAAATTTTTTCTCCAGCAAACCACGTCCAAATATCGTCGAAAGCTTCTGGCTGAAGGGTTTACTGAACGTATTGAAATGACGGAAGATTATGTGGCCGCGAATTTTGAACAGACCATTGACTTGGGAGTGCTTTCAGAGGTCCGTCAAAAAATTCAAACCTGCCAATCCTGGTTCCGGGCATAAACCCAATCTGAATGATGAGATAACACGATTCTGATCCTCCTTATCGATGCCGACAAAGCCAACCATAGAATCCTTTAAGCAGTTTCGCGAGATCGTGTATAGTTTTCGCGTATCGAGGATCATTTTTTCGGCATTAGATTTAGACCTCTTTAATGTGATGGGCCATCGAGAATGGGCCATTCCACAATTAGCTAAGCGGTTGAAAGTGAGTACACGGGGCTTACATATTCTTTGCCGGAATTTGGCCAGTGTGGGCTTATTGGTTCCTGCCTTAGGTCGCTATCGAACGAGTGAGATCGTCAAGCGATATTTGCAAAAAGAGAGCAGTGAGTATCGAGGGGACTATGTACGGCTCATGCATCGTCAATGGGAAGAATGGTCTCGTTTGACTGAGGTCGTGAAAACAGGTGTGCCGTTTGACAGTCAAGAGCCAGAAACGCCTGAATACCGAGAGTCGTTTACATGGGCCATGCATCATCGTTCCCAAGAACCAGCCGAGCAGGTTGCCAGTCAACTCTCTCTCAAGTCTGCACGATCATTCCTGGATGTAGGCGGTGGCCCAGGCACGTATGCGTTGGCATTTCTTCAAAAGAATCCGAAATTACAGGCGACCGTCATGGATCGTCCGGCTGCACTCGAAGTGGCGAAGGTGTTAGCAAAACAATCGTCTCTGGAGTCACGTCTTTCATATCAAACAGGAAATTTCATTGACGACAAGATTACAGGGAAATACGACATCATTTGGTATTCCAACGTGCTCCATATTTATTCACCAGCTGAAAACCTCAAAGTATTTAGAAAAATTAAACGAGCACTCAAGCCTGGTGGGCGTCTGCTCATCCAAGATACATTTCTGGAAAATCCAAAAGGGCTTCGGCCGCTAGAGACGAATTTGTTCGCGGTCTCCATGCTCCTCTACACAGACACCGGAAATACCTACCCCATACAAGAGGTACGAGCCTGGCTTCAGAAAGCTGGCCTCAGTCGCACACGTCTGATTACACTCAAAAAAGGGACGGGTGATTGGGAAGGACAAATACTCGAAGCTCGACTACCGGTGTCGACCTCAGTTCCTCGTAGAATCTCTCCTCGTAGCATCTGAGAACATTCGCGGCATTTATTCGACAGGTCATCGATATTACTGATCTGCTTCAGAGGAGCGTTATGGTTCTGGAGTCTGTGCCGTTGCTTCGGTGGTGAGAGAAGGGGAGAAAGTCGGTGCTTGAGATTTTGGCAGATTGACAAAAAAAGTGGTTCCGCTTCCCTTTACGCTTTGTACTTCAATTTGTCCATGATGTTCTTGAATGATTTGATGGGCAATGGCTAGGCCCAGTCCAGTTCCTTCATGTTCCTCGCTCAGATGTTTTGTCGTGAAAAAAGGATCAAATATATGTTCAATATCTTCTGCGGCAATCCCTGAACCCGTATCTTGAATTTCAACTTGCACCCAATGAGATTTTCCCGGTGATGAAAGATGACGAGTTCGAACGGTCAAGACTCCTCCCTCCGGTAACATGGCTTCAACCGCATTGAACAGGAAATTGAGAATCACCTGTTTCAGTTGTTGCCGATCAGCGAATATGGTGGGTAAATCCTTCACCAGATCCGTTTCAATCACAATCAGTTCATGCGATGGACGAACTCGTAGCGTGTACAGACAGGATTCCACAATGTCGTTGAGATCTTCCTCTCGTAAAAATGGTTCCATCGGTTGGGCATAATCCAAAATCTCTCGGGTCAATCGTTCAATCCGAAAGACGTCTTCCTTCACGACCTTGCTAAAACGAACGAGAAATTGTTCATCGTCTTTTCGTTCAGGCGCTAAATCCACAAAAGCCTTGATCGAGGTTAATGGATTTCGAATTTCGTGCGCTAACCCTGCCGCCATCGTTTCGAGAGAACGGAGCCGATCAGTCCGGCGCACTAACGACTGTGAACGTTTGAGTTCTTCATAGAGGAGGGCATTGTCCAGAGCGACCGACGCTTCTTGCGATAGCGTGGCCAGCAATTCCAACTCTTGGACCGTAAAGCCCCCTCCGCTGTTCACCGTTGGACCGAAGACACAAATGCCTAAGACCCGGTTCTTATTGACTAACGGCAAACAGATTCTTGCTCCGATCGTCGTCAGATTGGTCAAGACAGACTGTGACTCAGAATCTGTCAGGGTATCTCGGATTTCAGCAATGACAAATGACGTGGCGCCTTTTCTCCAATGGTCTTCGAGCGAAGACATCTGTCCGAGCTCGAGGCCTGAGTAGTCAGACAATGGCATGCCATAGCTTGAGACTGGTTGATATTCCTGTGCTCCGGTCTTTCGTAAATATAATGTTCCCCATTGGATCTCGAGTGTGGGACAGATCGATTGCACAATGGTAGACGTTAAGTCTTTCAGCTCTAAAATTGAAATCAGTGATTTCGAAAAATTCAATACGGTTTTGTATTGATCATAGCGTTCCTTGAATAGCGCTTTTGTGATCATCGTCGTCGCTTGAGTTCTTAACGATGATGCGCCAAAGACGAGCAACAGCAAGACAACGAGTTCGACGAGGGAATAGCCAAGATTCATTGACCCAAAATACCATTGTTGCGCGAGCAATAAGGCTGGATAGGCTGGGAACGCGACTAAAAGCACCAGCAACCCACCCGTCACTCCGCGTTCCAATGCCGTCCCTACATCCAAGAGCCGATAGCGGAGTAGCGTGTAGGCGACAACAGAGGTATACACCGTCAAGAGAATGGCTCCATACGGCTGAATGTTGATGCCATACCACAGAGGGAAGGTGCTCATGCCACCTCCATACGTGACGACGGACCCGAATGCTAGCAAATAAAAACGGTATCGCTCTCCGCCACTTTTGCTGCGAGCGCCTTCCACTAATAACCATGTGCCATAGCATGCGCAGAACCCAAACCAAGGGAGAAAAAAATGGAAGGCAGGGCCAGGCTGCGGCCAAAAAGGAAATCCACCGGCAGGCTGAACATCAGCCACGAACCATGGCGTCAAATTCATGAGGAAAAAGAATACACTGATGCCCGCTGCCAGCCAGAGTAGCGGTCGTTTCCTTAGATTGCCATCTAATAAAGTCAGCACGTGCCAGAGATAGACACCGGGTAAAAAAATGGCGCCCACCATTAAAAGACGAGCATAGAAGAGGGCGGAAGCATGAGTCGAAGATATTTGCCAGGCCCAGTACCCATATCCCCATATGGCTGCGGCAAGGGCATAGACACCATAGGCTTGATGCTTAGGGTCGGAGGGATGCTTTGCGAAGACAATAATTCCGGAGATGGTTGCGGCTAGTCCGTTCAGAAGTCCGCTGAAGGCGTGAAAATTCACGTAACAGAAGGGTTCCCTGGGGTGACGAATGGCTTTCTCTCGTCTGTTTCACGAGTGCACAACCTATTGGACAATAAATGTCAGGCGAAGTCAAAATTTTCTCTTCACATCGTCTTCCCACCATTGTCATCGAATCGTGCGGCAGAAGCATTTTCGTTGGCATTCGCCGCGGGCATGACTCTGGGGTCTGTGATGGCTGAGCTAGAAACCTCGCACTCGATCAGGTTAGGCGGCCTGTATGAAGGGGCGGGTCATCCTCCTGATTGATTGGGCGTGGGAACGGCCTCTTGCTGAGCGAGCAGCGAGCTCTGAGGGGCGTATACGGGTTTTTCCAGCACAATGAGGTAGGCTTGGTTTGCAAAGGTGGGATACACGCCGGTATGCCGTCCATCTAACGTGTCAAGACACGTCATCCATTCAGCTTGGTCGAAAAAACGAAATTGCCCTTCTTTTTCAGCCTGCCGAATTTTTCCATAATTATTTAGGAGATTTCGTGCTTCGGCTTTCTGCTTTGATTCACCTGCATGGCTGACTAAGTTTTGATAGATACCAGAAAAGTCTCCATTCGGTTTGAGATTGGAGAGCACCAATCGGCCTCCTGGTGCCAGGACCCGGAATAGTTCTCGCACCGCATCCTGAGGTTGAGAGAGATACCCAATCACCAAATTTGAGACGATCCGGTCAAATTGATTATCAGCAAAAGGTAACGCATGCTGTAGGTTAACTTGCGACCAAGACATCTGAACGGCAGGGAAGCCTGACGTGGATGACTGTTGTTGTCGGTGGTAGGCTTCGGTCATTTGAAATTTCGCACGGCTCAGTGCTTCAGGAATCACATCAATCCCAACATAGCGAATCGGGTTTTCCGAAATGGCGTCTGGCTGTCTCTGCGTGTCTTGCAATGACTGTAAGAAATATAAGCCTGCGTTTCCGTTTCCGCACCCAGCATCTAAGAATCGTTGCCCAGGGGTGATAGGCCCAAGTGCATGAAAGACGTGATCTATGAGTTGTACGTAATCCGGACATTTTGCCACCGTTTGGAAATGCCCTAAATAGTCCGTCCAGAATGCGTGTCCAACTTCAGCTGGTGAGTCTTGGGGCGCTGTTGTTTTTTCTTGACGATTTTGTCGGCCTAGATCTGCTCGGTTGGGTTCGAGAATGACCTGCTCTACGGCACACGCTCCTACATATTCATGGCAATGTTGAATGATGTGTCGATAGGTTGCTCGGGCTGCTTTGGGGTTCTCTTGAAGACGGTGCAATGCCTCAGGTACATCCAACCACTTTGATAACTGCGCGTTGATCGCATGTTTAAATGTCGACTGATCCTGTCCATCTATCCAGGCATCCTTCCCAGCAGAGATATACATGATCGGCGTCTTTAAGCTTTGAACATCTACAAGCGTGGTTTCAAGTGTTGAAAAGTTATTCGTCAGCGCATCCTGCAAAAAATGAGACCCAACATTAAATCCCAAAATGTTGGCGGACTCTTGGATCTGTCCATTAAGGAAATTGCCAAAGACATCTTCTTGGTGGACTGTGGAGACCGAACGTTGAACATCCACGACTCCGACTAGCAGGATGAGAAGATTCAGTGTGGATTCTTGAGCCTCGGCTTTGATGGCCACTCGTGAAGCCAAGCTGGAGGCAACGCCGATGACAGGACTCAGAGGCCATGCTTGGCGAACACATTTCGTGACCGATTTAAAGTCATTTTTCATGGAAGAAAGGGAGCTGTCAAAATGTGTGCCCTGACTTTCTCCAACATGATTTGTATGATCATAGCGAATAACGTGGAACCCATTACTCGCAAAATAGTACGCGAGTGTCAGGTAGTCTCGCTTTGTTTCTCCATACCCTGGAGCCAGCACGACTACAGGTAGCGCTGAAAGATTTGTCGCGAGAGGATAATCATGATAGGCCATAATCGTCTTGCCAGTAGAATTTTGAAATGAAATCCTCGAGCTTTTAATGTGCTGGGGGTTGTGGAGTTTCCCAGAGTTTGTACGATGCCTTGGTGTGTTCGTGAGCACATCATGAGGAAGTGGTTCATCAATGTGAGGTTCCGTTTCACATGAATCGCTCTCTTCCTCTTGGGTGACCTGACTGATCACGAAACTTTCCTCTTCCAAGAGGAAAGAGTCATATCGATCACCATGGCCTGTGTTGAGCGATGTGTGTACACCAGATAGTGCCACAGTAAGAATAGTGGTCCCTTCCCATGGTGAGGATCCCTGTTGAATGTGAATATCTTGAATAGTTCCAGTGTGAGGTTGGGTCGAAGTGTCTGCGGTTGTTCCAATACTTTGAAATTTCAGTTCTTGACCCATTTCTACGGGGGGGGATCCTTGAATGCGTAATTCTAGAGACCCAGGTTCTATCGCGTGTATCTGACCGTCCCAATTTCCACCGAGACAATGAAGGTACAAGGGAACTGACGAAGGTTGCTCTGCAGAATGTTTCTTCGGCCCTAAATGAGAACGACATTCTTTTGAGTGTAATTGACTGATCTTTTTCGAATGTAACCTGATAGAACCTTGGGTCATTCCGTTCATCGTTAGCTCCCATGTACCTAAGTTAAATTACGTAACATCTTGGGCAAAGAAATTTCTCGGTTCAGAAGAACCTCAATACGTTTCATCTGCAGGATGACTCTATTTAAAAATGAATCGAAGAAGGCGATGTGAGGGGGATTTGATGCCCTGAGTCTTCTTAATGATTCAGGGGGCCTTCGGATTCATTTTCGTATGACAGATGAATAGAGCAACCTGAATGCCAAAAGTTTGTTTTCCTCAAATCACCCGACTTCAAGAAGACATACGCTTGGAATTGCTAGGAAATTTTTGCCTGATAGCCTGAAGCCCTCTTGGCAGCAGAATGCACATGCTGTCGAGTAACTGACAGCAGTGACGTGATTGCGTAGAGATCCCTGACACACGCAAGGCTTTCTGATTGACTCAAGATCCGGAGCTACTTAGAATTTACCTACTATCATCAACATCACGAGGAGGTTCGTATGAAACACGGCACCATCCGCAATGTTGTCCTGGCGTCCTATCCTGGAGCCGGAAAAACCAGCCTGACCGAAGCCTTTGCCTTTTCAGCCGGAATGATCCCCACCATGGGCAGTGTCCTACAGGGCAGTACTATCGGGGATTTTGAACCAGAAGAAATACATCGCCATCACTCCCTGAGTACCGCGCTGCTTCAATTTACATGGCAAGGTACTCAGATCAATCTTCTCGACACGCCAGGGATGTTGGACTATGGCGTGGAAGTTCAATCCGCATTGCGAGCTGCTGATGCCGTGATCATGGTCCTCGGTGCGGGAGCGGGGCTTCGTTCAGAAATTGAACGAGTGTGGGAATATATTCAAGAGCATGAACTACCGTGTCTGCTGTTCATCAATGAATTAGATAAAGCCGGGACGGATCTCTATGGCATCTTAGGAGACTGTGAGAAGACCTTAGAACTCAAAGGCGTGCCTCTCACGATCCCAGCCAGACAAGATGATCAGTTGACCGGAGTCATCGACCTGCTATCCTGCCAACTCGTGACGACTCATAGACCGTCATCAAGCGTTCAGCGAACTGGGATTCCAACAGACCTCGAAGCCTTAGCGAACGAAGCTCGGCGGCGACTAACGGAACTTGTTGCTGAAACCAATGATCAATTGCTTGAGAAATATCTGACTGATGGAGAGCTCTCTGATGAGGATCTCATCGACGGATTAACGCTAGGAACCCTGGGGAGAAAAATCGTGCCTGTGCTCTGTGGCTCGGCTACTGAAAGTATTGGCATGACTAACCTGCTGGAGGCGATCATGCGATTTCTGCCTTCACCGGAAGATCGAGCGAGTCTCCATCCCTTACTCGGCACAATTCCGCACACACACGCAGTCTGCCAACGCCAGGCAGAGACTCAGTCTCCTTTTTCAGGGTTCGCCTTTAAAACGACGATTGATCCATTCATGGGGCGTCTCACGTATGTTCGAGTGATGTCAGGGACGTTGCAAGCCGATTCAGCGTTCTTCAATTCTTCACGGCAGACAAAGGAGAAGGGTGGCCATCTTTTCTTTTCCGTCGGAAAAAAACATCAACGAATTGAACAAGTACATGCGGGAGACATCGTGGCCATTGCAAAACTTAAGGATACGCAAACTGGTGATACGATTTGTGATGAGAAGCATCCCATTGTCTATCCGAGTCTCAATATTGTGAAGCCCGTCATGTCCTATGCCTTAGAGGTCAAAAGCAACAAGGAAATTGACAAGGTTAGTTTGGGGCTGCATAAATTAGTCGAAGAAGACCCCTCTCTAGAATTTTTGCGCAATGACGAAACCAAAGAAATGCTCTTGAGTGGGGTAGGGCAAGTCCACATTGACGCCTCGTTAGAAAAATTACGGCGAAAGTATGGTGTTGACGTCAATGTACACATGCCGAAAGTGCCCTACAAAGAAACCATCCATCACATGGCACAAGCACAAGGGAAATATAGAAAACAAACCGGCGGTCATGGACAATTTGGGGATTGCTGGTTGAAGATTGAACCTCTGCCACATGGGAAAGGCTTTGAGTTTCACAATGAAATTGTGGGGGGAGCCATCCCGCGAAACTTTATCCCGGCTATCGAAAAAGGTGTACGAGAGGCTATGCAGCATGGCACGCTTGCCGGGTTTCCAGTCGTCGACATTCAAGTGACGGTGTATGACGGATCACATCATCCCGTCGATTCCTCGGAAATGGCGTTTAAGGTCGCGGCGTCCATGGGATTCAAAAAAGCGATGGCATCAGCACAAGCAGGATTACTCGAACCAGTCATGGCCATCGAAGTGACGATGCCGAATGATCTCGTCGGTGCAGTGATTGGTGATCTCAATTCGCGCCGCGGGCGTATTCAAGGGATGGATGTGAAAGGACATGATGAAATTCTTAAAGCCCACGTGCCTTTAGTGGAAATGCTGACCTATGCACCAACGCTCACGTCGTTGACAGCAGGCAAAGGCAGCTATCGCATGGAATTCTTTGGCTACGAAGAGGTGCCAAAGGAATTAAGCGCCCGCGTCGTTGAAGAATATAAAATCGAAGCTGTTGGGTCATCTCTTAACATGTGTCATTGATGATTACAGAATTCCTGACGTCGTTACTGACGCCTGCCCCTAAATGGGCGAAACGCATGGAGTTCCTCAATGAGGCGATTGCAATAGAGGCACGGGCGAAAAGATGTCGTGATGATTGGGCGCCGCATCAGCAACACACGAAAGACGCGATATTCGATGCGATCAAAGCCTGTGATCAACATCGAACAGTGGTGGTTGTGGGTTCAGGGGCATGCTTGGATATTCCACTGGCAGAGCTGGCCGATATGTTTGAACGAGTCTTACTGATTGATATCGTTCACCCTTTGAAATCAAAAAGACATCGTTGGAATCATGTCATTCATGTCACACTCGATATTACGGGACAAATGGAAACTCTTTATGACAATCCTGGAAAACTTCCCGAAATGTCTGTGCCAGATATCTATCATGATGTTTCGGACATCGATATGGTCCTGTCGGTGAATCTTGCGAGCCAATTACCCGTCATACCACTCAAGTATCTGGCACACAAAAAACCTCATGATGAACACGATTTGGAGAGGTTTACCAAAAACATACTCATCGCTCATTTTACATGGTTATCCGGCTTTGCATGCGCGTCTGCTCTTATTTGTGATAAAACATGGGAAACATTGGATGTAAGCGGAAACGTCATTGAAACTGATGATCCACTACATGGTCTCATATCACAAAAAACTACCAACGAGTGGTATTGGGACGTGGCACCAAGACACGAAACAGGGACTGAATTTTCGCGTCGAAACCGTGTGGGGTATTGGTCAAATTTTCTATTGACCGATTCTGATGATCTCACTACTGGACAGAATATGAATTCCAACTGCACATATGTTTAAGTATTATAAATTTGCAACGTTCAATGAAAGAGATAAAACTTCCCTTCGCTCTTTCAGCGTTTCGGTTCGAAGAGGAATGAAGGTGGGATCAGAGTGAAGACAGTTGTCACAACATTGAAGAAAACTTCCTCAAAGCTCGAATGCTCTTTGTCATTATGGAGAGGAAAGCTTCGAGCCATCTTATTTTTCACAGCTCTTGGGTTATTGATATTGACTGGACCCTCTTTGGCCAATTTACTCGAGGTCAAGAAGGCTATTGAGGGATCTCTTTGCAAAAAGTTGGCGACGGATTATGCGAAAGATACCTCGATTTTCAATGTGCAGTCTATTGCGAAACTGCAGATCTGTCTGGCTGAAACGTTAAAGGGCAAGAGCTCACCTGTCGCTCCACGAAATTTTGATATTCAATCTCCTCAGCCGTCGAGAAGCCATGTCGACAGCATGCTCCCGACGCTCCCAACTCCACCAACACCCCCTAGCTCAATTAAAATGCGATAGTTGGGTGTTCCCGGGTTTTCTCCCTGCAGCCAAGCTCTTACCGATCGGCTCTTGTATGGTGCCACGATCTCCTGGCCTGCCCCGAAGGGTACGACTATGGCGATTCTTGTAAACAATCGCTTGCGGTATAGGGCGTCGTCGTTGAATTGAGCGTTGTCCATTCATCGCCAATACGTTGTTGAATGCCAATGACCTTACGGCAGGCAACGTCATTCGGTGTGGGAGGTGATGGAGGAGGGACAGGACCGAACTCAGTCGTCAGTGCAAACAAACTCATGTCTTTCGCAATCCATTGACTCGACCACCACGTTGGATGTTTCTCACCTTTACGGATGGAAATATTTTGAGTACCAACTGGGACGGGATGCCAAAATTGCCAAGTAGGTTTCCCATTTTTTTGCGAAGCTTGCTGCCGGGTCTGTTGCCACGTCAGGCCTTCGTCAAATGATATTTCAACTTTCGTGCCGATTGCGGTCCCTCGAAGATACGCGCCTGCGGGTGCTTTGCGAGGGAAAGTCAGAACGGACTGATCTTCATTCACCCATCGTTCCTGAGCAGGAATCACCGTGAAGGGCGTTGCCGGATTTATTTCTATATTATCCAAGTGCCATGTATTGGGACCACCATGGCCACCTTTAAAGGGTGTATAGCTATGATGGAGAAACGAGACGACTCCTTGGTTCCAATCCAAATCGGCTATAGCCATATCATCCCAGACCAGACCGACCTCAGGCATTTCGACACGGACACGGTTTTTAGAAATCGTGACCTGGATTGTTTGTCGGGTTTGTGCTGATGGCGTGATGACATCTTCTAAACTCTTCCACCATTGACAGCTCCCAGTAAATTTATTGTTTCCTTCTGTCACTTGAAATTCTCGATATATTTCAGGGCACATAGCCCCACTGTTCAGATCAATGACGATAGCGCCTCGCCCAAATCCGTTGAGATCTGGGAGCGACGAAGAAATTGGTAAGGGCAGCTGGTCATTCCATGGTTGAATGACAATCCCAAACCAATCTCGACCACTCACACTGAGAGTGCTCAGGTCAAAGCGGATTGTGGCTTCACCCTTTGAAAAATCCACGAGGGCTGGTGGGGTTAGTGCAATGAGTCCATAGTCATCCGCTCGCAACGACGTCATCACATGATTCGCGCAGTGATACACTGCCTCATTGATATCATCAGCAGTGTGCGTGATGGATCCACATGACCCGGGGCTTCGCAGTTTTGTCCATGGTCAGCTTCATGTGCTTGCAGTGTGCCAAGTTTTTCGTAAGCTGATCGAACATGCACTTGGATATCCCAATCAGAAGGTGTAAATGATGTGGGCGGGCCTGGGTTCTGAGGACTATGTCCTCCATCAAAGGTTTCAGAGAACACAAATGCCAAGACAACAGAAGGGAAGGTCAAACTCCCAACCAATCCTATGAAAAGAATGCCTCTTGCTAGGCTGGACATCCATGCATTCATCTCTCGAAAACGATTCTCACATCCCTTTTTTTCACGACGATCAACACTGAATCCTATTCCATACATGCCCTGGTCTCCTTTTAAATGTTCAATATAAGAACCTCACTAAAGGAGAATACGCAAATCAAGTGCCACTGTTGGTTGGTAGAGCTAGGGACTCTTCTATCTTGCGAAACGATGCAAATTAAAGGAAAAGGTATTCAGATTGGGAGGTGAGAATGAAGGCTGGTGTCTGTAGGGAGATGCCTTCAATTCATTGCAGCGATAGCAGTCGGTTGTAGACCGTTTAAACCTATATCCTTAATGTTCGAAATTATGAAGGAAGTGTTGAACTAAGCAAAAGGCAGCTGAATAGGAAAGGGATGGTTAAGATCCTGCGGGGGAGTCTGTCGCTTGACTGGTGTCCATTAAGACGCCCTTGTTTTCAAAAGGGAGTTCTGCCTCTAGGGTATGAACAACACCACTCACCTGATAGGTAAGATTTTTGTTTTTGCTAAAATTCAGGAATTGGCGCACCACGTCAAAAGTAGAGGTTGTCGTTTCCACGGAAAGGACAGAATCTCCTAGCCTTGGAATAGTCGAAGATTGATTTGTCAGCCCACGGGCGAGGCGTTGATCATTGAAGTGAAGAGTGAAATCAAGTCCGGTCATTTCCAAATCAAAATTATTGGGATTACGGACGCGCAAATCAACCTTCAGTCGTTGTTCAAATATAGTTGCGTCCAACGGAGTGATATTAATCAGCAGCACCTCAGGAGATATAGGCTGTAAGGCCGCAGGGTCGAGTGACTGACAACTTGTCAAAACAAGAACCGCGAATGCTGTAAAGAGTTCGCTCCGACATGGTTTTTTCATTATGATAAACCATACCTCAATTGAGAGGGCAAAGCGAAACATGTGCCTTCTCGACAAGAGTGGCTCTTCGAAATCATCTTCTTGTATTGACCGTATCTCGCAAAACTTAAACAGTTCTCTGCCCAGATCTCATACACGTTGATTGTTATGGCGAGCGTCACAATGAACTGGATTGCGTGGGGAGAGATTTTAGATGATGAAAAGGTCTTCATCGATGCAGAGGGAGGCAGATCTACCAGTCAACAAGTCCCCAACCATCTTCATTATTTGGGATAATGACAGTAGTTGTTTTTAAGAAGCGTGAAGGTTTGACGATTTCGCCATTAGGTCTGACGAATCTGGTGAACTGAAGTATGACCGTTGCCTTATCATCAGCTCTCGTTATAGCCCCGATTGACGTTTCAATAGTCTGATATCTTGCAAAGAGGTTTTCGAGCATGTTTTGTCGGCTTGTCGACATGGTGCTGATTGATTTCAAAGCTCTTATATTCCTCTCGCTGATTCTCTGTTGAAGGTCAGCAAGTAATGTATTCAATGCCTGAGTTTCAGCAGCTTTAGCTTCTGCTATCTTGACTTTCGCTTCTGCTATCTTGGCTTTCACAGCAGCTATCTCTTTCGCAATTTTGGCTTGATCAGCAGCATCGGCTTGCGCCGCCGCTTTCGCTCTAGCAACCCGGGCTTTCTCGGCAGCTTCGGCTTTTTTGGCAGCATCGGCTTGCGCCGCCGCTTTCGCTCTAGCAACCCGGGCTTTCTCGGCAGCTTCGGCTTTTTTGGCAGCTTCAGCTTGCGCCGCCGCTTTCGCTCTAGCAACCCGGGCTTTCTCAGCAGCTTCGGCTTTCTCTGTAGCCCTGGCTTGAGCCACTAGGACTTCTTCTGAAGCAGTCTTAGTCTCGTCGATAGATGGGATTATTATTTCTTTTGGCGTAAGAGGTCGGGCTTCCAACGAGTCTTCAATCACCTTAGTGCCAATACCTGGATTAATGCCCGTATCTAATTTTTGAGGAAAGGTATTTACATAATAGTAACCACCAATGACCAGTAGAATAATTGCGGCAATCACCGAATACCGAATGGCTGTACTAGGGTAGCTAGGATCGCTTGAGGGTCGATTTTCACTATCGAGCGAAGGAGCAACGACGGTCGCATCGGTATCGTTCGAATCCTGTCTGCGAGGATTAACGACGGTCACATCAGTATCGTTCGGTTCCTGTGTGCGAGGGTCGAAGGTGGTTGCATCAGGATCTTCCCATTTGTCTAGGCGCGCGATCAAAGCCTTTGCACTTTGAATGCGATCAGTTGGGTCGAAGCGGAGTAAATCCTGAATGATGGCTTGGATACCTAGAGGAACATCCGAGGGGAAATTGAGAGCCGGGATGGTGTTCTCCGCTTGCAGTTTACCTAAGATGGCGAGATTCTCTACATCTTTCCAGAGATTAATGCCGGTGATTAATTCATACAGTACTATTCCAAGTGCATACAGATCTGCTCTTCCGTCCAACGGTGTGTTGCGCGCCTGTTCCGGCGCCATATACTTGAGGGTCCCGATTAATTGACCTGCCGTGGTGAGGGGTGCGTCACTTAATGCTTTGGAAATGCCAAAATCAGTCAGCTTCACAAATTGGTTGTTGTCCAGCAGGATATTCGCGGGTTTGATGTCCCGATGAATAATGTCACATGAGTGGCTTTTCTCTAATGCGAGAGCAATTTGTCGAGTCACATTGATGGCATCTTGAATAGGGAATTTTCCCTGGCTTCGAAGTTGGTCACGGAGGTTGGTTGAAGGGAAATACTCCATGACCAAATATTCGGTTCCGTGATCATTTGCCACGTCAAAAATTTGGACAATATTCGAATTCCCTTGAAGACGTGCCGTTTTTCGGGCTTCATCGCGAAACCGTTCGATGAAATCCGCATCGCTGCTAAGATGTGTGTGGACGACCTTCAGCGCGACCACGCGATCGAGTTTGGTATCCCATACTTTATAGACCGCTCCCATGCCACCCTCGGCAATGAGCTCTTGAACTTCAAATCGCTCAGAAAATACTTGTTTCGACATAAGAAACCTGATTGTTGGCTGGAACTGAGTTAAACAATTTTCAATATTATGGTGTACGACGAGAGTACTGAAAGGGCGGCATCTCCTCACGCAGGAGTTTGCTACCTTTGTTCACTGTGTTTTGATGATATTTTATGTTGATTCGAATAAATTAATATCTATAAGCATAAAATATTTAATACGTATCAGTGAATTCATTCAATCTGATAGCTGCGGAAGAATAGGCTGATTTTATTGTGAATTGGCGATTTTGAGATAGTGTTGTCTAAAGCAAATTAATCGTCGGCCCTCACGAATTTCGGAATAGTCATCACTCGAGTTCTATCAATAAGTTGCGGCGTGACTAATGCAACAGTTGTATTGTCTTTGCCGCCCCCTTCATTGGCATGTTTAATCAATTGCTCACAAATTCTCTCAGAAGAGCTTCCTGGCTCTAAGACAATTGCAAGGATTTCATCTTCAGAAATTGCCTTTGTGAGACCGTCAGTACAGAGGAGTAACACATCATGAGGTTTGAGAGGATGAATCTCGACATCTGGATGTTCTTCATCTGTTGCACCTAACGCTCGGAGAAGAACGTTTTGCTTAGGATGCGTATTGGCTTGCTCCTGCGTGATCTGACCGTCGGAGACTAATCCTTGAACCAAGGAATGGTCCACCGTGAGCGCTTCCATTTGACGATCTCGTATCCGATAGGCGCGGCTATCACCCACATGGGCAATGATGACAGATGGTGATGGTGTAGGACAGAAGAGCGTGGCCACGACGGTGGTGCCCATACCGGTTAAATCAGGTGAGCTTTTCACTCGTTGGTGAATCGCCTGATTTCCAGCTATGACAGCTTCGGAGAGCATCGTCGACGTCGCATAGTGGTCTTGCGCCTGCTCCTGCTTTGCCGTACCGATATAGTCGACAATAGCGCTGACGACGAGCTCACTCGCGATTTGCCCTCCGGCGTGTCCCCCCATCCCATCGGCAATGACCCATAATCCGAGGGAGTTTTCTATCGCAAAAGTATCTTGGTTTGATTTCCGGACAAGGCCTGTATCTGTCAGGCCTGTTCCTTGCCAAAGTAGTGAAGGCAATAGATTTACCTTTCAACATCGTACGAAATGATTGTACTCCAACACATTGGAGTCGTAGTTTTTTGAGGTCTTCATTCAATAGGCAATAACCACTTTGCCCTCTTGTAAGAACTGTTCATTTTTAGGTTCTAAGTAAATTGATTGTGCATCAGCCTCATTGATGACAAGATTGGTTTCACTTCCATTTTCCACTCGTAACGCCTTCACAATCAATGGATTACTCTTGACCTTATTGTGCAGTTCGGCCATAGACATTCCTTTAACATAGCCCACCACGCCAACTCTAGATTCAGGCCATAAATCACGTGCGTAGACAATTTGGCCATCTTCCATTTTAATTTTTGGAGCAAGACATTCACGCAGTTTTAACCCCTGGGCATTGATCACAAGTCCCGTATAATTCATCTCTGCAGCAATCGGTTTGACTGAGGACGCAGGGGCGAATTCAGGTTTACGTATTTTCGGTCCATTTGGGATTGAACCTTCAACTTTATTGAGGCTCATCTCCACCGTCACTTCAAATGATCCATCGGCGAAGGGTTGCTCTTTGACCACCTGCGCACCTTTCACTATACCTTTAACTTGGGCTGTAATCTCTTCACTCTCGACCATAAGGTTTTTCACCAACGTTCGAGAATCAATCTTAATGCCTTGTGTGATTTCCAAAAGCCGCTGGTACGCTACAATTCTTGCCGCTCTCTTGGCCATGGCCCGACGTTGAGTAGGATTGTCGACAGAATCAGGAGGGACTCCGAGTCCTTTCGCACGAACGATTCCCGTTTCCCAATCAATAGCCCCAAATTCGAGATCAGTCTCTAATGTACCTGATTGTGCGCCAATCATCGGCGCGAGTGTGAGTCCTAGGAAAAGTAGGCCACCCAGGAATATACAGAACGATTTGCCAACGAAGCCATTTGCGTTGATGTTTAGCGGCTGAAGAGTCCTATCCATTGCAACACCTCCTAGAGAAAAAATTCAAGTCTTTGCTCATCATAGACAAAATGAAAATAAAATGAAACTCACCAATAGAATTTTGACAGAGTTGAAGCATAAGATAATATTCTAGGTGGCTTCGACCTCTGCTTTGCTTGATGCCAGTCTTTAATTTTCCCGTCGATATTAATGAATATCGGCGGTTTCTTGCGTGAGGACATAGACAGTATTGTGTGTCATTCACACTCCTCAAGTGTCCAAAAATGAGCTTCCAAGCCGGATTTTTAGAATAATGAGGTACGCGATTCCTTGCATTGGACTCCTCATCACACAGGCGCGCTTGAAAAGCGCGGCATACGGATGAAATGGAACTGCTCGCCGTTGCTGTCAAATATATGGGGTGAATCGCTCGGTTAATCAGACTGGTGTCGTTATATTTGATGATGCCGGGTGAGAGTTCAATTTCAGTCACACCTTTTTGATCGGGAGTCGGCGGCTGATCGAGTTCTTTGGCAAACACTCAATATTCGGCACGAAGAACAAATTCAGCCAACATGCGAACGGAAAATTCCGGGTAATAATCTCTGACTTCTTCATAGGTGTTCGCGTCAGCACTTTGGATCGCATACTTCTCATCTGGTAAAAAGTCGCTCGTCTTGGAGTCATTCATTGGTGAATACTTGATGGGCGGGATGACCGAGTGTTGAAAAACAGAAGAGGCAGGTGAAAATTAAGAAAATGTGCATGAGAAAAATATGCGAATGCTTTCCCGTGCTTCTCACCAAATATAGATAAACTGTAGATTGACTCACGCCCAAAGCAGTGACGAATTCCAGACCTACCATGCCTTTCTCAACTAAAGCTTTAGCGCGATTGCGTTTGGGCTGGCAGGGTAGGGAACATCAGTATCGGTTGCTTTAGGAGGGAGCATTCATACCTGATAAAGTATTGTTATCAGATATGGATGGCGAAACCCTGGAGAAAGACAACCCGCCTAATTAGGGTCCACTCTCAATGAGCACACCAAAAGATGCCGTAAAACGGAAGCGTCCGATGAAGAGTGAGAATTATTTGGAGGGAAGATCCCTATTGAAGAAGGCTATTCGGGGGAAACTCGTTGCGAATATTTCTATTTTCGCTTTGGCAAAAAGCGAAAATTGGATATTTCAAAGAACGCTAAAAACGAGAACTGCCGTAGTAACCTATCTCAACATTTCACTTGTGCCGTTAGCCAAAAAATTCTATGGACTCGCCGCATTTCGGCGAACGTTAATGGCTATCACGTTCCCTTCATCCAATCTGTGAAACCGAAAAGGCCTGATAACACCTTTTTTTGATATCCTTGATGTTATTAAAGGAATGGTCTAGGCTTGCCTCTAAATAATTCCTAGAAATTACTTATCCCATTCTTCTTTTAAGAATTTGGAGGTTGATGATGCGCACCTTGTGGTCGTTTATTACTCTCACGATTTTCATAGGATTGCATGGAGTGTTCTCGGTTCAAGCGGCCACCTCTTTAGGAGAAGTCCCTTCTTTTAGAACCCCGAAAAACGCAGGTGCTGGAATATTGCAGGTGCCGGCAAAACGAGGCCAATATTCCAGCAATGACATAAATGTAGACACTTCAAGACCAGCCCGTCGCACTGCATCATATATACTCATTCAAAAAACGGAAGGAGGTGTCGTTCGGGGAACCACCAATAATTCGCAATTAATTTCCTGTGGGACGACTTGTGTGGCAGGCTTTCAATCCGGCCAGGCTTTTGGCCTACAGGCCTTTCCAGATGTAGGTTACAGATTCAAAATCTGGGAAGGCTGTGAACCAGTAAATTCTTTAGCGTGCGAAGTTAGGTATCAACAAGGAAGGATATTTCATTGGGTGCGTGCAGTCTTTGAAAAGACCTCCATTCCAGTACTAATGGGAGAAACTTCCTCTTCTTCTAAAAACATCAAATTGAATTGGACATACGATGGGTTTGGATCTGAACTAGAGGATCAGAATTCGGGGTATTTAATTGAGGAATCCATAGTTTCTGAAAGCACTGGATGGAAACCAATTCCGTATCCGCCTGACACCACTCCCTCAGGATTTCTAGAACTTACTAAAACTACAGGAACGTATTGGTATCAAGTGCGTGCAAAACATCGTGATAGAACATCTCCGTATAGCAATGTGGTGAAGTTACAAGTCAAGAATTACCCTCAACCCGAGACGCTTCGAATTATTAACGATTTAACTACGGAGATCGGAGAAAGTTGCCATGATGCTTGTGAGAAAAATACATGCTATGGCGACTGCAATAATTGGGGAATCTTGAATGCCTTTGTCCACATTCATGTTGGGCAAGACAATGATGACTCGTTACTCAATGAACAATCCGAAAAGCTATTTCCATATGATTCGACAACTAGGGGTGAGGACACCGAGTGGCTTCCACCGAAAGAAGATGGATCCAGCTTTAAAGATATTGATATTAGTGGATTATCTGCAACAGAACCCTATTATATTTTCATTCAGGCCGGATGGTGGGAGTATGTTACGGATCCGTATACTAATACAACTTCATGGGAAAAAGCCCATACAGAAGTACCAGATTGCAACGGTAATCCTATCCCTAAAAATGTGACTATTAGAGTAAACCCTCCTTTTACAAAACAATTCTCTTTCAAAGCGAGCGAGAAGATTGACCGCGGCATTCCAGTATGTCCTCCTTAAATTTATACTTTGTGGTTTTAATGGAGCAAGCACTCTACGCCTAAAAAACGTGGGGTATAGTTTAAAGGGTGGCCCCCGCCCCGGCATTCAGAGTGGTAAAAGTAGCATATGAAACTTGAAGGGTTACGCCGATCAATACTTGCAATACTTATAATGTGTACGCTCGGATGCGCCGTTCACTTTCTTCCTGACGGGCACTACCGAGACAGCCCATTTTGTAATTAATTTTCGGTTTCACAAACACGCTTATGGGTAAGACAGTTAAAACCTATTGAGGGAGGAGAGAAAGAATGAGCACCCAATGGAAACCAAGCTGGACTCCGGAGCAAATTCGGAAGGCTTCGCTGAAAGTGGAGGCTATTCTTAGAAAGAAACTATTATTGAAAAAAGATGAAGATAAATGTGGTATTAACACTATTTTGGCACAACTATACAAGAGCGAGCAGGAAATAGTTGCTTGCCGAAAACTTGATATTGCCAATAAAAGGCTTAGACTACAGAAAGATGATGTCATTCGTGTTCTAGGTCGAATACGCGATCACTGGAAAACATTTTGCCAAAAAGTAGAATCAACGCGTGGCAAAAAAAAACTAGAAGAAATAATTGGTATCGCCCAACTAGACCCTGCCAGCCTTTGGCTTTTACTTTATCAAGAACTTCTTCAAAAGCCATGGAAGAAAAGTAGTCCATTCCTAGAAGCTAATAGCAGCACTGCTTGGTATAAAATAGGATCTGATTGTCAGTTCGTCTGGCCATATAAATTTTTTAAAGATTTACGTTAGGGGCGCCACCCACTATTTAAGCGTGAGCCCTTGTTGTTGGTGGCAAAACCAAGCACAACAAATAGTGCCCTGACACAAAATAAGGTATTCGGTTCAGACATAGACATCGCTCTTCATTTGAAGTCTAAAAGTATACTTTCAATTTTCGCTTTTGAGAAAAGCGAGAATTGAGATTCGCAGGGAAACAACCTCATACGCTCTGCGATGTGAGCTTTTCTGCCAGAACGCCCAAAACCACAAATTGAAAAGGGTTTAATCTACCCTTTGCTCTATATCATAAAGGCCGTTATGCAATACTCCGAGCTGAGTAGGCGAGGAGGACCTGAGCTCGGACGTGACTATAGTAGAGGGAAGCCCACTGCCCAAGGGACTGGAATCCTCCGCGGTGCCGGCCATAGTACGCGAGCATCGGAATTTAACGAGAACGCTACTCGCGGATTTATTCAACAGACTGTGGAGACAGAGCGTCTCTTTGTCGGTTAGACCCAGATATAACAAAAGAACTATTGCGCGGTCTTAAGCACAATGAAGAACGCGCGAGCTTTGCGGATGATACGGAGGAGGACGGTTTGGCCGGGCTTGACTTTTTCGACAGCTTCTGAGAATTGAGCCACATTTCTTGTGGCATGGCGATTCACTTCGGTGATGAAATCGCCTTCTTGAATCCCTTCAGAATGAGCGAGTCCCCCTCGTTCCACTTTTGAGACCAAAACCCCAACCGTTTCTTTTAATTCGAATTCTTCGGCCAGTGCGGCAGTCAGGGCTTGGACATCTAGACCTAGTTTTATTTCAGTTGTTTGCGAGGGGAGTGAGGCCAGGGTCGTTTTCTCCGGTCGTTCAGCCATGGGAACTTCGTACATCATTTCATTGCCATCGCGCAGCAATTGGATTGTGGCTTTTTCCCCAGGGCCCACTCGTGCCACTAAGCGTGAGAGTTGATTGGGTGAATCAACAGGCAGGCCATCGACAGTTAAAATGATATCTCCGGGTTGTATGCCTGCGCCATGAGCGGGATCGCCTTCGTAGACTTCATTGATCAGCACGCCTTGCCCTTCTTTGATGCCAAATTGTTGAGCGAGTTCTTTGGTGAGCCCTTGTATGCCCACGCCCAACCAGCCTCGGACGACGCGACCTCGAGACACCAATTGATCGACCACTCTCGACACCATGTCTGCCGGTATGGAAAACCCAATGCCTTGGGCCATATGAATGATGGCTGTATTGATGCCGATGACTTCGCCGCGAAGATTGAATAATGGACCACCAGAGTTTCCCGGATTAATAGCTGCATCGGTTTGAATGAAATTTTCATATTTGGATAAATTTAATTGTTCACGTCCAATTCCGCTGATGACGCCAAAGGTCACGGTTCGGTCTAATCCCATTGGGTTGCCGACTGCCAGGACCCATTGGCCAACTTTTAGCGCTCTCGAATTTCCAAACGTTGCGGCGGGCAAAGGTTTATCCGTCTCGATTTTCAGGACAGCAATATCGGTCTCTTTGTCTCGACCCATGATCCGGGCTATGGCGCGAGACCTATCAGAGAGTCGAACCTCAGCTTCTGTTGTGTCTTCTCCCACAACATGATTGTTTGTCACGATAATGCCATCTTCTCTGATGATGACTCCAGAGCCACTGCTTTGAACATATGAGCCTCTTCGCTTCAATCCTTGCGAGGACGTGATTTCACGAATGGGGGTGATATTCACGACCATTGGCATGACACGTTCAGCCAAACGTGTCATTGTAAATTGGATGTCTTCTAAAACTTGGAGGCCACGGAGTTCTTTATTTCCTGCAGGATTAGCCCAGGCGATGTTTGTGGCTAAGATACCGTAAACTATTGAATATATGGCTATTTCATTCAAATACTTCATGAAAATCTTTACATGCCTAAATGTCGCATAATAAATATTATGTCAACTAGAGAAAAGGCTCATCCTGGATTCAGTCCCATTCGCTAAGCGACGAATATTTTCCGTATGTCCATACACGATTAATCCGAGAATCCCTAAAGAAAAAAAGACTAAGTGCATATCTTCCTTAAACAAGAAAGCCAGAATAGGAAAACCCACGAAAGCAGCAAGTGCGCCGCCAGAAGAATATCGAAACATGAGCACGGCTCCAATCCAAATCACGAAGAGACATCCTCCGAGTACTGGCTCAATTCCCATAACCGAACCAAGGGCTGTGGCCACCCCTTTTCCGCCTTTCAGGCTTAAAAAAATTGAAAAGATATGGCCCAACACGACCGCCAAGCCTATAAGTAGAATCCAAGGCCTTGGCGCCCCAAGGGCTTGGGCAATGACTGTTGCAGCAACACCCTTCCCGATATCTCCCAGTAATGTTAAAATTCCAGCTTTTTTCCCAGACACGCGCAACACGTTGGTAAACCCTATATTCTTGCTTCCAGCAGTGCGCGGATCTTTCTCTCCCAACGCCTTACTCACAAGTAAACCAAAAGGAATAGAGCCCAACACGTACGCGCCAAGCGCTCCTAAAATATACCAGAACATGACTTATGGCCTCGTGACAGAATGGAAGACTACCAGTATTGCGGGCTTATTTTCTTAAAGATAAGGACGAGATAACGCCAACCTGAAATAAGGGATAGCACTAGCGCCATATACAGGAGGACGTTGCCCACAGTGAATAGGAAGACTTGTGCGTCAATCCAAGCACTTTGAAGAATCAAGCAGAGAATGCCACCAATCTGACCCACAACTTTAAGTTTCCCGAGCGAATCGGCAGGAACAATAAATCCTTCGTTCGCTGCTACCGCTCGTGCTCCTGTGACGATCAGCTCTCGAGCGATTAACACAATAGCCAACCAGACAGCCACCTGTTGGACTTGAACAAGAAGTATCAAGCCTGAGGCGACCAATAATTTATCAGCTACTGGATCAAGTAATTTACCAAGATTGGTAATTTGCCCACTGCGACGCGCCAAATACCCATCTAAAAAATCCGTGAACGCTGCTGCAGCGAAGACCAGTCCCGCCCACAAGGCACGCTCGGGCGTTGGCTCTAAGTACAGCCAGACAAAAACCGGGATCAAGAAGATTCGAAGAAGGGTAATCGAGTTAGGAAGATTCAAGCTAGACGCTCCACTTACTAAGCTTGAAGCATTGTCTTTAGGCATGAGTGTCTCTGTGGAATGCATGGCTTTTCAATATTCAAGAAACCCTTTACGTTAATGGCTGAAGAGTTCCTTTGCCAGAAACTTGCCAAATTGCTTGAAGTTGAATAAGTAGTCCCTTGAGTTCATGTAAGCGAATCATATTCGGACCATCAGACAATGCTTTCTCAGGTTCTGGATGAACTTCCATGAAGAATCCATCACATCCCACCGCAGCCGCGGCTCGAGCCAGCGGTGCCACAAATTCACGTTGCCCTGACGAAACCGTCCCTCCCCCACCGGGTAATTGTACGCTATGCGTAGCATCAAAGATAACGGGATAGCCTAAGGCTCGCATCACCGGTAAGGAACGCATATCCACGACGAGATTTTGATAGCCGAAACTGGCACCTCGCTCTGTGAGACAAATATTGGTGGTACCAGCCTCTTCTAATTTCTTGACGACATTCGACATATCCCAAGGCGACAAAAATTGGCCTTTTTTCACATTTACTACGCGGCCGGTCTTGGCAGCAGCACAGAGCAAATCCGTTTGCCGACAGAGAAAGGCTGGGATTTGTAGAATATCAGCGACCTCTGCCACACGTGCCACATCTTGGACTTCGTGGATGTCTGTGAGTATCGGCACGCCAACTTCTTCTTTCACCTTTCTGAGGATACCCAACCCAGCTTCAAGCCCTAATCCTCGAAACGATGAAATTGATGTACGATTGGCTTTATCGTAAGACGCTTTGAAAATGTACGGAATTCCTAAATCTTGGGCAATCGTGGCAATGGCAGTCGCCGTTTCTAAGACGATAGCTTCACTCTCAATCACACAGGGACCTGCTATTAAGATATGAGGAGCATCCCCGCCGACTGGAATGGCGCCAATTTGAACAGTCGTGGAAGGCATCATGGCCTTTTGGTTTTGTTCGGTCACGTGCCGAATTTTCGTTGAAGTGCTGCGCCGATGAACGCCGTAAACAATGGATGAGGAGCGCACAGCCGTGAGTGGAATTCTGGATGAAATTGCGTGCCGACAAACCAAGGATGGCCCTGTAATTCTATTATCTCGACCAACTTGCCATCAGGAGAGGTTCCACTAATGCTGAGCCCTTTTGCCGTTAACGTCTCACGATAATCGTTATTAAATTCATATCGATGGCGATGGCGTTCCTTAATATCAGATTGCGCATACGCGGTTGAGGCCAATGTGCCAGGAACCAGTTTGCAGGGGAACGCACCTAGGCGCATCGTTCCGCCTTTATCTTGAATGGCCCGTTGCTCAGGCAATAAATCGATGACGGCATGAGGAGTCTTCTCATTAAATTCCGCGCTATTGGCTTCCTCAAGTCCAGCGAGGTGGCGAGCTATTTCAATGACCGCACATTGCATTCCTAGGCAAATTCCAAAAAATGGGATATTTTTTTCTCGGGCATACCGGGTCGTTTCAACTTTCCCTTCAATACCCCGAAGACCGAATCCTCCAGGAATGAGTACTCCATCAACATCGGCAAGAAGCCGTTCGGGGCCATTTTTTTCAATTTCTCCGGATTCCACCCATTGAATCTTAATACTTGTCTCATCCTTCAATCCCCCATGGACTAAGGCTTCTGATAGACTTTTATAGGATTCACGAGATTCGACATATTTTCCGACAAGCGCAATGGTCACTTCATGTTTAGGCCGTTTTATTTTTTGCACGAGTACGTCCCAATCACGAAGATTGGGAGGTCCAGTTTCGAGCTTGAGCGATCGAACGATGAGTTCATCCAATCCTTCTTTTCGTAACTCGACCGGAACTTCGTAAATCGACTCCACATCTTTCGCCGTAATGACGGAGTCTTTTTCGACATTACAAAACAAGGCCATCTTGTCTTTCACGTGGGGTGGTAGATACCGGTCTGTTCGACAGAGAAGAATATGGGGTTGTATCCCAATCTCTCGCAATTTATTGACGGAATGTTGTGTTGGTTTCGTTTTCAGTTCACCGGCTGTCGGGATATAGGGCACAAGGGTCAGGTGGATATACAGAACATTTTCTCGTCCAACATCATAGGGTATTTGCCGAATGGCTTCTAAAAATGGAAGGCTTTCGATATCTCCAACAGTTCCTCCAATTTCCACGATGACGACATCGACATCATGGGCGACATTCATAATCCTTTGTTTGATGGCATCGGTGATATGAGGAACCACTTGCACGGTCGCGCCAAGATACTCCCCTTTTCGTTCTTTTTGTATCACCGATTCATAGATACGCCCTGTCGTACAATTATTTTCACGGCTTAATTGTACCGTGGTAAAACGTTCGTAGTGACCAAGATCTAAATCCGTTTCGGCCCCATCATCAGTCACGTAGACTTCCCCATGTTGATAGGGATTCATGGTGCCAGGATCGACATTGATGTACGGATCCAGCTTTAAAAATGTAATGGTCAGCCCTCGACTTTCTAAGAGATGCCCGATGGCTGCCGATGACAGCCCCTTCCCCAAGGATGAAACCACTCCACCTGTCACGAAAAGAAATTTACTCATAGTTCAAACACAGGCTGATGTTGGTAAAATACACGTGGACGACCCAAGACTTCACCACATTGTTCTCATTCATTTCAAGCCTCTCAACAACTTGTTCATAAAGAATGGTTTTCTTCCCCTATTTCTTGAGTAAAAACGATTCAGCCATGGCTAAATCTGCTGGCGTATCAATGCGAAGCGACTCATATGTGGTCTCCCACACGCTAATGGGCATACCATATTCCAACGCGCGAAGTTGTTCTAATTTTTCCGCTTCTTCAAGAAACCCAGTGGGAAGTTTACTGAATTGCCGTAACATAGACTTTCTGAAAATATAGATCCCAAGATGCATCCACGTCGCATCGTCAATGTTATCGGGAATACCGTCTCGCCAACACGGTATGGCGCTTCGGGAAAAATAGAGCGCCTGTCCCTGCTGATTTGTGACAACTTTCACAATCGAAGGATTGTCTCGATCTTCTTGTGGAGAAAGTTTCCGTTTTAATGTACCTATGTCTGCACCTGAGCTCAGAAATGGCTGAATAAGATTACTCAGCAATCCGGGATGTAGCAGCACTTCATCGGCCTGCAAATTCACGACACAGTCATTAGCTAATTGATCAACAACTTTTGCGACCCGATCAGTTCCCGTCCGGCAAGGCTCAGTCACGAGGCACACGTCCCCTCCAAAGGCTCTTACTGTTTGCAGAATAGCATCATGGTCTGTGACGACCAAGATTTCTCCCACTTGAGGTACCTGCTTGGCGGCTTCATACACATGTTGAATGAGTGGTTTTCCGGCCAAGAGTGCCAACGGTTTACCAGGAAACCTCGAAGAACCCTGACGGGCTGGAATACACACACTCACCATAGAGTCAGGTGATGTCATGTGCAAAGACCTGTTGAAGTTGAGCTTGTGTCACCGTGGCCGTCCCGACCATGCCCACGACAATTCCTGCAGCTTGATTTGCGATGACTGCCGCATCAGCAATTGACGCCTTCGCGCTTAAGGCCAAGGCTAAGGTGCTGACAACGGTATCCCCTGCGCCAGTGACATCATACACTTGTCGAGCAACAGCAGGGATGGACCACGAGCGGCCATCTTTCTCAAAAATGCTCATCCCCTCTTCTCCTCTGGTCACCACAACGGCTTGACAGTCCAAGCCTTGTTGAAGGGCACCGCCGATTTGTTGTATAGGGATTTGTTGACTCGAAAGAAAGCCTGCTCCTTGTTTGGCTTCAAGGTAATTCGGTGTGATGATCGTCACCCCAGCATAGTAAGACATATGTTCGACTTTTGGGTCGACAATGATGGGCACTCCGTAGTGAGCGGCTTGCTCTTTGATATGATTCATCAGCTCTTCTGTAATAAGACCTTTGGCATAATCTGAAATCACAATGCAGGAAAGATCTGGAAGGCGCGAATCAACATGCCGAATAATTTTTCGTTCAATAGCGCTGGCGATCTTCTCCCGTTGTTCAACATCATATCGAACAATTTGTTGATTGTGGGCAATCACTCTAGTCTTCTTAATGGTGGGGCGACTACGATCAATGAAAATTCCTGTTCGCTGTTTAGAAATGCCGTGAATGTCTTTCAATAGGTTTTTCCCATATGGGTCATCACCAATCACGCCACACAGTTCAACCTGACCACCTAATGTGGCAATATTATGATAGACATTTGCGGCTCCCCCCATCCGATACGATTCGGAATTCACATGCACCACGGGCACTGGTGCTTCAGGCGAGACTCTATTCACTGTGCCCCAAATATAATGATCGAGGATGAGATCACCGAGGACGAGAATCTTAGTGTGGGAGAAGCGAGAAAGGTAGGCTTTAAGTTTCCGAGATGAAATGGCTGGGACAGGTAAAGGGGTTTTCATGCGAGCGCACAATCAAGAAAAAGAACAGGTAGATCAGGACGACAGTACTTCTTAATCGATACTTTTGCCAATTCGATTCCAGCGAACCCAATCGGTCCAAGAGCCGTGGCCTTTCCATGACCAGTAGACCAAGAAGGCACGGCCTTTAATTTTATTCATTTTCACAAAACCCCAAAATCGACTATCAAGGCTTTGATCGCGATTATCACCCATGACAAAATAGGATTCTGGTGGGACCGTTAATGGCCCGATATTATCTCGAGGATTGATGCGGCCATCAATGATTCCTGGGTCAACCCTTTGCGTAAAGTCTTTATCGATAAATTCTTCTCCATTGACGAAAACCTTTTTGTTGCGAATTTCAATGACATCGCCAGGCGTGCCAATCAGCCGTTTAATGAAATCTTTCTTTTCATCATCAGGATATCTGAACACGATGACATCTCCACGCTCAGGGGACGAAAAATTCATGAGCACCGTGGAGGAAAAACAAGTGGCTGGTGGAAAGGCTAATTGAAATTCACAGTCTTTCGGTAATTGAAATCCATAGGCAAGCTTCGACACGAGAATATGATCGCCAATCTGCAATGTGGGAATCATGGAGCCGGAGGGGATTTTGAATGCTTGCACCACGAACACACGGATCGTCAGGGCTAAGATAATCGCAATGATTAGCGCTTCGGCATATTCCCGAATAATGGATTTGGTCGAAGGACTGTCGTCAGATTTTTCTGGAGAATTGGGCACGGGCTTCTCAAGGTTCGCCTCTGATGGTTCTGTCGGCTGTGAGTCTTGTGTGGACATCAGTCGCTTAAGTCGGATCGGTTTTGAGGATGGCAAGAAAGGCTTCTTGAGGGACTTCCACTCGACCGATCTGTTTCATACGTTTTTTTCCTTCTTTCTGCTTATCCCATAATTTACGTTTTCGGGATATATCTCCACCATAACATTTGGCCGTCACATTTTTCTTGATGGCTCCAATCGTTTCTCTGGCAATCACTCGTTTCCCTATGGCCGCTTGTATGGCAATTTCAAACATTTGTTTCGGTATCAGTTCTTTCATTTTTTCAGCTAATTGCCGTCCACGAGTCACGACTTTGTCCTTATGAGCGATCATCGACAACGCATCAACGGTTTCTCCATTCAGCAACAGATCAAGTTTTTCCAATTCAGCCGTACGATAACCAAGTAATTCATAATCCAAGGAGGCATACCCTTGAGTGCGTGATTTCAAGCGATCATAGAAGTCTAGCACAATTTCATTTAATGGTAGCTCATACGTCAGCATGGCTCGAGTGGGATCTAAATACGTTAACGAGACTTGGATCCCTCGACGTTCCTGACAGAGTTTAAGAATATTGCCAATATACGATTCAGGGACAATGATTGTCGCTTTAATGAAGGGCTCTTCTATGCGTTCAATGTGAGAGGGGTCAGGGAGTTTGGAGGGATTATCGATATCAATGACCTCACCCTTTATGGAATGCACGCGATAGACGACGGTTGGTGCCGTACTAATGAGGTCAAGTGAATATTCTCGTTCTAAGCGCTCTCGAATAATTTCCATGTGCAACATACCCAGAAAGCCACATCGAAAGCCGAAGCCCAACGCCAGAGAGGTTTCCGGTTCGTAGATAAATGAGGAGTCGTTGAGCTGCAACTTTTCTAGGGAATCCCGAAGGTCCTCGAACTTGTCATTATCTGTGGTGTACAGTCCGCAAAAAACCACAGGCTTCACCTCCTGATAGCCTGGTAATGGTTCGGAGGTGGGGCGCTTAGGATCGGTAATGGTATCGCCAATTTTTGTGTCTGAGAGTTCTTTCATTCCCGCACAAATATAGCCAACTTCCCCAGGCCCTAATTCTGAGACTTTTGTTCTTTTTGGAGAAAACGATCCAACTTCAAGCACTTCAAATTCACGCCCTGATGACATCATTTTAATCATCATATTCTTACGGATCGTTCCATCCATCACACGCAACAGCACAATGGCACCTTGATAATTATCAAACCATGAGTCAAAAATTAAGGCCTTTAACGGTTCATCAGGTGAGCCAGTTGGTGCGGGCATAATATCCACGACACCTTCAAGGACCTCTTGAACTCCGCGCCCATCTTTCGCGCTGACCAGAAATGCTTCATGTTCAGTAAGACCTAAGACATCACGAATTTGCGTTTTCACGCCTTCCACATCCGCGCTCGCCAAATCAATTTTATTGATGACGGGAATAATGACTAAGTCATTGGCAATGGCTAAGTAGGCGTTGGCAATAGTTTGTGCTTCAACACCTTGAGTGGCATCAATCAATAACAATGCGCCTTCACAAGCTGCAAGACTCCGAGAAACCTCATAGGCAAAATCGACATGACCAGGTGTATCAATTAAATTAAAGAGATAGGTCTCCCCTTTTGAGCTGGTAAATTGTGTGGTCACGGCATGGGCTTTTATGGTAATTCCACGTTCACGCTCTAAATCCATATCATCCAGATATTGGGCACGAGCTTCACGTTGAGTGACGGCTCCGGTTATTTCCAAAAACCGATCGGCCAATGTTGATTTGCCGTGGTCAATGTGAGCAATAATCGAGAAATTTCGGATGTGGGTTTGCGGGAAGGTCTTACGCATTCGTCGTGTTCATGATTGTAGTGAGGCGCTAAAAGGTTGTCAAAATTTATCAGATTTCTCTAGAATCACTCGAACAATATGCCGAAACAATCAGCCCGATCCATCAAACAATTGGACAAAGACGCTCGCAAGTATGTCTGGCATCCTTTTACACAAATGCGGGAATGGGAACAACAACCCCCGCTTATTATTGATCGGGGTGAAGGGACGTTCGTCTACGATCTCGAAGGCTATGCCTATTTAGATGGGACCGCATCCATTTGGGTCAACATTCACGGACATCAACACCCAACCATCGATAGCGCCATTCGCCACCAGCTCACCAAAATAGCCCATACGACGTTCCTTGGATTGTCGCATCCTTCGGCTATTCAATTGGCGAAAGCCCTCGTTCAGTTAGCGCCAAAAGGTCTTGAAAAAGTCTTTTTTTCAGATAATGGATCGACGGCTGTCGAGGTGGCCCTCAAAATGGCTATCCAATATTGGCAGCAATGTTCTTCACCGAAACCTCGAAAAACCCAGTTCATCCATCTTGGCTTGGCCTATCATGGTGATACGGTTGGAGGGATGAGTCTGAGTGGTATCGAATCATTTCGAAAACCATTCTCTTCCCTTCTTGTTCCTGACCATCATACTGTTCATGCGCCATTCTGTTACCGTTGTCCACTCGATTTACAATTTCCATCATGTCAGATGGCTTGTGCTGATCCTATAGAAACACTTCTCAAAAAAAAGCATAGAGTCATTGCTGGGATCATTGTCGAACCGATGGTCCAGGGTGTCGCCGGACTGATTCCCTCACCTCCAGGATATCTTAAGCGTGTGCATGAGCTCTGTCAGCACTATCATGTTTTGTTGATTGCCGATGAAGTGGCTACGGGCTTTGGGCGTACCGGTCGAATGTTTGCGTGTGAGCATGAAGGGGTCACTCCAGATATTATGGCTGTGGCCAAAGGCATGACTGGTGGCTATCTTCCCCTGGCGGCAACGTTGACCACCAAAGAAATCTATTCAGCATTTTTAGGTAAACCTCATGAAGGAAAAACGTTCTTGCATGGCCATAGTTACACGGGAAACCCCTTAGGTTGTGCTGCCGCTTTGGCCAATCTTGCCATTTTCAAAACTGAACGAACCTTAGCAAAAGTCCAACGCCGAGCACCGAAGCTTTCTGCGTTCCTCAAAAAACTTACTGCGGATCCTTGGGTTGGCGATATCCGTCAATGCGGATACATGGTGGGCATTGAATTAGTGTTGAATCAATGCACTAAGGAACCTTTTCCAATAACTGATCGCATTGGCCATCGCGTCGGTTTGGCCGCGAGGGCATTAGGGCTTCTCATCCGCCCAATCGGAAATACCATGATTCTCATGCCGCCTCTTTCAGCGACATTACAGGAATTACAGCAGATGGTCGATATTCTCAAAGTCGCTATTTCTGTCGTCCGTACCTCAACTCAGACAGAAGAGCAGATCTGAAATTCTTGATTGTTCCGAGCCCACGTCACAGCCCTGCCCGCAATAAAAAACCTTAAATGAGATCGACCCTTTGTCCCACCTCTAAGTCGCAACGATCCACGGCTCGACCTTGCTTCACAAAAATCTCAAGGTGTCCGTTACTGTTGATCAAAATTTCAGGAAGACCTGTCGCGCCTTCACCATAGTACGTTTTCAGCCCTTTAATCGTCATCTCTCCAACTTTGAGTCCTGCACTATTTTGTTTGGTAACTGATCGAAATGTTTCCATATCTTCAGGCGTGATGTTGGTGATCGCGTTTCCGAAATGATCAATGTACATAATCCGCCCTTGGAGCACGTCTTCATTCATTTTTGGGGAATCATCCGGAAGCGTGACAAAATCATGGATCAGCCGTCCGTAGGAGCCGGGCATTTGTCCCTTCGCTAACCAAGCAGCAGATGGGGCAAACACATCTCGGCCATCAAAGGTCGCACCAGCTGAATCCAAACGGTATTGTTTATTCTCAATCGCTCGAACTTCTACAGATGCCTCTTCTTTGAAGATATAACTCAACACACCATTATCTGGCGCAATAAAGAAATATCGTGCTGTAGATACCAACAGTGCTCGCCGATCACTTCCGACATCTGGATCAACGACAACGACATGCACTGTTCCGTCTGGGTAATATTCATAACACGATTTCAAGAAAAATGCCGCCTGTTCAATGCCATGGGCTGGAATACGATGCGTGAGATCGAGAATGCGTGCTTGAGGATTAATACCTAATATCACCCCCTTCATACTGGGAACAAAATAATCTGTCTCTCCAAAATCTGTGAGCAGGGTGACCAATGAAATAGCTGAAGGCATCAAGAACTCTCCTTAAAGCAAATGGATTGAATTTCATATTCAATCACTCCGGCTGGGCGATGAACTTCGACAATATCACCAACATGATGTCCAATTAATGCTCGACCAATCGGTGATTGAACAGATATCGACCCGTTTTCCAAATCGGCTTCATCTTGTCCGACGAGGGTGTACTGTTTTTCTTCTTCAGTTTCCATATTGAATAAGGCCACGGTGACACCAAAAACCACGGTGGCACTTTCTCCAGCTGTTATTTCAACAATCTGCGCACTCCCAAGTCTATGCTCCAATTCAGCCATTCGAGTGCTAAGAAATTGTTGCTGTTCTTTCGCCGCTTTATATTCAGCATTTTCCTTTAAATCACCATGTTCTCGCGCTTCGGTAATGTCCTGAATATTTTTAGGACGGTCCTCCCGTTTCAAACGAGTCAGTTCGGCTTGTAAGGCTTCATAACCTTTTTTTGTTATGGGTAAGTTCATAATCAACCACTCCACTTAACATTCTTGAATGAGGTAAAAGTAAATAAGACTTCTTAGAAAGATATTACGATTGGCCAGGATGGTATTCTTGTATACTTTTGACAGTCATCGCCGTTTTTTTCATGGCTTCAATGCCAAAGACTGCGGCTTGTGCGCCTTGTATCGTCGTGAAATAGGGAATGCCGCTAAATACGGCTGCCGTTCGAATCGAGGCTGAATCTTCTTGGGAAGATTTATCGCCTACCGTATTAATGACCATGGCGAGATCGTTGTTTTTCAGTAAATCTCCAATATGAGGGCGTCCTTCTTTAACCTTGTTCACGGCTTCTACGGCTACTCCATTTTCTTGAAGGAACGCCGCTGTCCCTTTTGTGGCTTTAATGGAAAATCCAAGCGGCACTAAACATTTAGCTAACCCAAGAGCCGCGGATTTATCTCTATCTTTCACGCTTAACAAAGCTGTGCCACTCAAGGGCAGTGCCATTCCTGTTGCCGCTTGGGATTTCGCAAACGCCCATCCGAAACTTTGATCAATACCCATCACTTCACCAGTCGAACGCATTTCTGGTCCGAGCAGCACATCGGAAACACCGAGTTTTGTGAATGGAAACACGGCTTCTTTGATGGCGATATGCCCGCATTGTGGTACGTCAAGGAAGCCTAATTCTCGTAATGATTTCCCTGCCATCACTTTCATGGCTAATTTAGCCAATGGAATGCCTATCGATTTACTCACAAACGGCACCGTTCGAGATGCACGAGGATTGACTTCTAAGATGTAGACCTCATCCCCTTTCACGGCATATTGAATGTTCATTAACCCAATGACTTTGAGCTCTTGAGCTAACAGTGTTGTCTGCGCTCGAATGGTCTCGATAATATTTCCCTGCAGGGAATGCGGAGGCAATGAACATGCAGAGTCGCCAGAATGAATGCCGGCCATTTCCACATGCTCCATAATTCCTGCTACGACGACATCCGTTCCGTCAGCAATAGCATCGACATCAACCTCAATGGCATCTTCAATGTAATCATCAATGAGCAATGGATGAGTTCCCAAGTCGAACGATGTTTTTTCAAGGTAACGATCGAGTGATTCACCATCATACAAAATTTGCATCGCCCGCCCACCTAACACATACGATGGACGCACCATAACGGGATAGCCAATATTGACGGCTATGACATGGGCTTCATGTGACGAATGGGCAGAGCCGTTCTGAGGTTGTTGCAGCCCTAAAGTGGTTAACATATCACTGAATCGCTCACGATTTTCAGCGCGATCAATCGCATCAGGCTGGGTGCCGACAATCCTGACGCCTTCACCGGCCAATGGAACGGCCAGTTTAAGGGGCGTCTGTCCTCCAAATTGTATAACGACACTTTCCGGCTGCTCGGTTTCGATGATTCGTAACACGTCCTCTTTCGTTAACGGCTCAAAATATAATCGATCAGAAATATCATAATCTGTGCTCACCGTTTCTGGATTACAATTAACCATGATGGTCTCGATGCCCTCTTCACGCAAGGCCATGGCAGCATGAACACAACAATAATCAAATTCAATCCCTTGCCCGATCCGATTGGGGCCGCCACCTAAGATCATGATTTTACGTTGTTGAGTGGGATGAGCTTCACAGCTGGTCCCTGATGAAGAATATAAATAGGGTGTGTGAGCTTCGAATTCTCCGCCACAGGTATCGACTCGTTTAAAGATCGTGACTGGGTCAGCATCAGCGTGTTTCCGTGCGTGGCGAATCCAATCTTCGTGACGTCCTATCAATTGACCCAATCGTTGGTCAGAAAAGCCAAGTTTTTTCGCTTCGATGAGTCGAGGCAACAAGCCATCAGGGAAACCAACTGACGTCTCTGGCCGCGAGCCAGTTCCTAGATATGGCAGACACGCACGGACCCATTCGGCTTCAAATGTCACAAGTTGCAATATTTCATCTAAAAACCAACAGTCAACTTTGGTGAGTTGATAGAGTTCGTCAACAGACATACCCGCTCTGAAGGCATCAGCCATGTACCACAATCGATCAGCCGTTGGAATCCGAAGAGCCGTTTGAATCGTGTCAAAGATTGGATGATGAACCGCATCAGTAGCCAGTTTGCCATCGAGTCCATGGAGAGAGACTAGACCATTTCGATCCGTTTCTAGAGATCGAATGGCCTTCTGTAACGCTTCCTTAAACGTTCCACCTAAGGCCATGGCTTCACCAACTGATTTCATATGTGTGGTGAGTGTACGATCAATCCCCTCAAATTTTTCAAAGGTAAAGCGTGGGATTTTCACGACAACATAATCTATAGTCGGTTCAAAGCAGGCTTTCGTGACTTGGGTGATGTCGTTAGGTATTTCATCAAGGGTATAGCCTACTGCTAACTTTGCAGCAATTTTTGCAATGGGAAACCCTGTGGCTTTCGACGCCAACGCTGAACTGCGAGATACACGAGGATTCATTTCAATCACAATGAGTGCGCCGTTGTCAGGATTCACCGCAAATTGAATGTTCGAACCGCCTGTCTCTACACCAATCTCACGAATAATGCGTATCGCGGCATTGCGCATATATTGATATTCTTTATCCGATAACGTCATCGCTGGTGCCACGGTGAGACTATCACCCGTATGCACACCCATCGGATCAATATTTTCAATAGGACACACAATGACCACATTGTCTTTCGAGTCCCGCATCACTTCTAATTCATATTCTTTCCAACCTAACAGGGACTTTTCAACGAGAACTTGGCCAACAGGGCTGCTCACCAATGCCCAATCAATGTAACGATCAAACTCCTCACGATTGTAGGCGATGTTTCCCCCTGCTCCACCTAATGTAAATGAGGGGCGTACAATGGCGGGAAAGCCGATCTCTTCAACGAGTTCTAGAGCTTCTGCTCGTGAACGTATCGATCCACTTGCTGCCGTCTTGAGGCCAATGCGTTCTATGGCTTGCTTGAACAAATCACGATCTTCAGCCTTTTGAATGGATTCATAGGACGCGCCAATAAGCGTGACGCCGTATTTCTCCAAAATCCCTTGTTGAAACAATTCAACCGTGACATTGAGAGCCGTCTGTCCACCCATTGTTGGCAAGAGTGCATCAGGTCGATCTCGTTCAAAAATTCGCTCAATGACTTCCACCGTGATGGGTTCAATGTAGGTTCGATCCGCAAGATCTGGATCAGTCATAATGGTCGCGGGATTACTGTTCAATAACACGACTTCATAGCCTTCTTCTTTGAGAGACTTGCAGGCCTGTGCTCCTGAATAATCAAATTCGCAGCCTTGGCCGATGACAATGGGGCCAGACCCTATTAAGCAGATTCGTTTGATATCATTCCGTCTGGGCATATGATGTTCTCAGGTAATTTTCAAGATTATTGTATAAGAGGATCAGTTTTGCTCTCAATGGTCGAACTTGATGGAACAGGTTGATAATATCGCATCGCCTGCGGTATCCATGATTCTATTTGATTGATTCGTGTCACATCTGACGGATGCGTCGACAAAAATTCAGGAACGGCATTTTGGCTACGGAAACAAAATTTCCCGATCATTTTCCTTGGGCATCCGCTCATCCGTTCCCAGAAGGGAACCGCTTCATGTGGGTCATATCCGGCTTTGGCCATGAGTTGCAAGCCAATAAAATCAGCCTCCGTTTCCTGTTCGCGAGAATTCGGCAGGGCCACGCCGACGCCATAGGCACTCATGGCTCCAATGGCGATACCTGGATCAATCCCACCAACTGCGGCTCCAGCCAAGGCGCCAATTTGACCAATTTGTTCGAGGATACCTCGACTATACCGTTCAGCACCATGGCGCTGAAGGGCATGGGCTACCTCGTGAGCCATGACGGTTGCTAAACCAGCTTCGGTTTTAGTTAATTTTAATATTCCAGTGAAAATGGCGACTTTTCCGCCTGGCAGCGCAAATGCATTAATCTGTTCATCATCATCGATTACAGCAAACTCCCAGACATATTCTGGTTTATTGGCACCCTTCGCAATACGTTGCCCAACACGATTCACCATCAGTGTGATTTCTGGATCTTGACTTAAACGAGCATTCTTCAAGACTTCGCGAAATGCTGAAAGACCCAGCGCGATTTCTTTTTCTTCAGAAATATAAATTAATTGATCACGCGCGGTGCCTGGAGCTTTCTGACAAGCCACGGCAACGATACTCAAGAGCCCGAGACAGAAGAATAGCGTGACGTTTCTGTGTTCAAAAAATCTTCCATGGAAATGTGTGAGGTGCTTCATTTCATGACCCATAGGCGTTCAAGGCATCCACATATACATCATATGAGGAGCTCCACTGTGTAAAGCGCCAAGCACCGTCTTCGTATTAATTTGCGGAAACCCTAACGGCCCTACTGTCGGTGGCTTAAATTGAGAATAAATATTGTGGTGATTCTCTGGGCTGCGACGGGTGTACGTGACGACTTGTGCCTCAGTGAGCTTGGCATGTTTTTTAGCTTGTGCAATGGCATCGTCGAGATAGCCGATCTCATCAATTAAACCTGCAGCCTTCGCAAGGTCAGCCGTATAGATGCGGCCATCGGCCAAGTCTCGAATTTCAGTAGCGGACAAATTGGGTCGTCCTTCTTGTACCACCGTAAGAAAACGTTCGTACAGGCGATTGATCACATCTTGAAAAATGGCACGTTCGTTATCCTTCATGGCACGAAACGGCGATCCCATAGATTTATTGGGGCCCGAAACGATCGCCGCTGGTTGGATGCCAACTTTTTCAAGCAATCCTTTCGCGTTCAGCGTGAGCATGATCACACCAATGCTTCCTGTGATCGTCGAAGGATGTGCGAAAATGTAGTCAGAGGCCATCGCCACGTAATAACCACCGGAAGCCCCGATATCCATAATGGACGTGATGATCGGCACCTTTCGTTTCCGTTTGAATTCCTGCAACTCGTGATACAGAATATCGGAAGACGTGACGGTTCCTCCAGGAGAATTGATACGTAGGATAATGGCTTTAATCTGGTCGTCTTTTTCAGCGATCGTTAATTCTTCTTTGAGACGAGCCGGAAGACTTGGTTCAGAAAAAAATCCGGACTCTTGACTCGTCGATAACGCCCCTGAAATATCGATTAGCAAGATTTTGTCAGAGCCTTCACCGGAAATCTTCGTTTCCTGCAACGCGTTTCCACCTGAGAACAGATCCACATGAATACATCCATTGACAAAGAAAAGGAGAAGCAGTGTCCAACGAATTGAATTAGTCATTTCGTACCTTTTGCATCATGTCAATAAATTGCTGAAAGAGATAGGATGAATCATGCGGACCAGGCGAAGCTTCTGGATGATATTGAATGGAGAGAACAGGACTATCAAGTCCAACTATTCCTTCGCAACATCCATCATTCAGACTTCGATGAGTCACGGACATTCTGCCAATTGATGTGTCAAACGGTTCAGCTGCCCCAAGTGATGTCTCTGATTCTTTGTGAGGAAGGTCAACCGCAAAGTTATGGTTCTGAGACGTGATCTCGATTTTTCTTGTTCGAAGATCCATCACCGGATGATTGGCCCCATGATGTCCGAATGGTAATTTATGAGTCTTCAGACCCAAAGCCAACCCCAAGACTTGATGCCCCAAGCAGATACCAAAGACAGGCTTCCAGCCCAATAAGGCCTTCACCGTTTCCACAGCATACGGGACGCCTTCAGGATCTCCAGGACCATTCGATAAAAACAGCCCATCAGGTTGCTGCTGACGAATGTCGTCTGCACTTGTGGAGGCTGGTACAACATGGACGTCACACCCGACATCCACCAAACTACGGAGTATATGATGTTTGACTCCAAAATCCATCACCACAACTTTATACGCAGCCGATGCTGTCGCTTCTCGCGTTGTGCAACCATTCTGATCAGAGCAGAGAGGTGTGCTTCCTTTTGACCATTGATAGGGAGCATCACATGTCACTTCGTGAACCAAATCTCGACCAACAATGGACGGTGCAGCCTGAGCTTTCGCATGGAGTGACGCTTCATCCAGATCGACATGCGAAATGACTCCCATTTGCGAGCCCTTCTCTCGAAGATGACTCGTGAGCGCACGGGTATCAATTCCTTGAATACTCACAATCTTCTGCTCGAGTAAATACTCGTCAAAGGGTTGCTGCCCTCGCCAATTACTCATCCGATTGGAAGCCTCACGCACAATAAAGCCTTCAGCCCAGACGCGACGCGATTCATTATCTTCAGGAGTCACGCCATAGTTGCCTATTTGCGTACTCGTCATTAGGACGATCTGTCCTTTGTAGGATGGATCAGTCAAAATCTCTTGATAACCAGTCATCGCCGTATTAAAAACTAATTCACCAACGGTCTCGCCTTCGAACCCGAGCGCTTGCCCTCTAAACACGGTACCGTCAGCTAACGTCAGCATTGCCGGCTTCACAAACTCACCTCATGTTTCTTTCGTTTCATAGAGCCTTCTCGTTGTGCAAAAAAAATAACTCAGGAGGCATTCGCAAGGCGAAGAACAAGAATCTTTCGTAGCTTCAAAATAAACAAAGAAAAGGCCAGACCAACATTGATCAGATGTAATGCTCGAACAATCATATGCAAACGAAAGAATTGTGAATACGCCAATTCCTTTTGTTCTTTGGAAATAGCTTCAAACGCCTCTTCCTGTAAGGCCACCGCTTGAGGTCCTAAGATTCCTAGAATGCCCACTGTGACGAGCAACATGCCTCCAAGTAGCCACCATTCACCTGCGGTTACCGAAAACAACACAGTCGAATCTTGTCCATAAGTGCGAGCACGCACAAATGCCACAAGGCTCAGCACACATAAAATTCCAACGTTCAAATATCCATACCCATCAAACACTCGACGTAAGAAACGCCCGGCTGGCTCCATCCCGAAAGAATTAAAGACTGCCGGGATCACCACGGCAATAATAACAATTAATCCGCCTACCCATAAGGTCAGGGCACACATCTCCACAAAAAATCCTATCGTTCCCCAATTCACATGCTTCTTTTCCATAGGCTAGCGAGCATCATAAACCAATCGACCGTCAACCAAGGTCATCTTGACTCTCCCCTTCACTGCCATGCCACCAAAAGGAGTATTACGGCTTTTTGATTGAAATTGTTCAGGGTCGACCACCCACTCTTCTTGTGCATCGAAAATCACAACATCGGCCAAACTTCCTGGCGTCAATGAGCCCACCGGAAGATGAAATAATTGAGCTGGAGCACGAGTCAACTTATCAAGTGCCTGCTCCATAGACAAGGTGCCGTCATGCACAAGTTGAAGCGTCAGTGGCAAGGCCGTCTCAAACCCAACGATGCCAAAGGGCGCGGTATCAAATTCCAATTGTTTTTCCTGAAGTGCATGCGGAGCATGATCAGTGGCAATCACATCAATGGTTCCATCAACTAACCCTTGCCTCAGAGCTTGCATATCTTCATCAGTTCGAAGAGGGGGATTCATTTTTGCATTGGCCTTGTAGCCTCGGACGGCTTCTTCAGTAATAGAGAAATGATGAGGACAGACTTCGGCACTGACCGGAAGGCCTTGAGCCTTCGCATGACGCACGAGTTCAACAGAACGTGCGGTGCTTAAATGCGCCAAATGCACACAGACGCCTGTGAGATCGGCTAAGGCAAGATTGCGAGCGACCATCACTTCTTCCGAGGCATCAGGAATTCCTGGCATACCTAATTCAGTGGACACCGCGCCTTCGTTCATACAGCCGCCATCTGTCAGATGAAGATCTTCACAGTGATCAACCACTGGCACACCAAAAGCTTTGGCATACTCCAATGCGCGACGCATGACTAAACTGTTCATGACCGGTCGTCCATCATCGGAAATTGCCACACAGCCCGCTGCCACGAGTTCACCAATGTTCGCTAATTCTTCACCATCTGAGTTTTTTGTAATGGCCCCAATGGGAAAAATCCTGGCCTTCCCGGCCTCTTTGCCTTTGGTCAACATAAATTGGGTAATCGCGGCGTTATCATTAACTGGCTGCGTGTTGGGCATCGCACAGATTGAGGTAAATCCTCCCGCGACCGCAGAGGCTGAACCGGTTTGAATCGTTTCCTTATACTCAAACCCAGGTTCGCGTAAGTGACAATGAAGATCAACGAGTCCAGGAGCGACAATCCAACCGCTGGCATCAAGTAAGGTGACAGAGTCATTCTGTGCAACAGCACTCTTAAGTGGATAGCCCACTTCAACAATTTTTCCGTCCTGAATCAGCACATCAGCTCGGCCATTCACGTGACCAGGATCAATAACGGTCCCACCCTGAATACAAACAGTTTTGGGTGAGACTTGATTTAATGAGGCTTCATTCATAGTTTCTCTTTCTCTCTCTGTTAAGCGGACCCTGATAGTAAATACATTAAGGCCATCCGCACCGACACACCATTCGTGACTTGATCTAAGATGACTGCGGCAGAACTATCGGCCACTTCAGGTGATATTTCAATGCCTCGATTCAATGGACCTGGATGCATGACAATGGCTTCTGGTTTGGCTAATTTGAGCCGCGCGGCAGTCAGGCAAAATAATGTGGCATATTCTCTCAAGCTAGGGAGTAAGGCTTGCCCAAGCCGTTCTCGTTGTAGCCGCAACATCATAATCGCATCGGCGCCGATCAACGCGTCCTCAAAACGGTAAAATACACTGACACCAAGCCGTTCGACGCATGACGGTAGCATCGTTGGTGGCGCCACGACCCGTACCTGAGCACCCAATTTGTTTAAGATCGCAATATTTGATCGTGCCACACGGCTATGCGCGATATCCCCGACAATCACAATCGTTAAACCTTCGATCTTTTCCTTTTTTTCCTTAATCGTATAGAGGTCTAACAGAGCTTGTGTGGGATGTTCATGCCAACCATCTCCGGCATTAATCACCGACGATTGAACAAAGCGAGCTAAATGTTCGGCAGCACCAGGCGAAGAATGCCGCAGGACAATAATATCGGCTTGCATCGACTCAATATTTCGTGCGGTGTCAATGAGGGTTTCCCCTTTCACGATACTACTGGTGGATGGAGAAAAATTAATGACATCTGCACTCAACCGTTTCGCCGCTAATTCAAAAGAGGTTCGAGTTCGAGTGCTGGGCTCAAAAAATAAATTGACGATGGTTTTTCCTCGTAAAGCAGGAACTTTTTTGATATCTCGTCCACTGACTTCTTTCAGCGACTCTGCCGTCGTCAATATGAGTTCGATTTCTTCAACTGATAAGTCATCAATCGAGAGGAGATCTTTTCTGCTCAAGGCCATAGGTGTTGCTACTCAGTGTGACCAGAGAGAATGGAGACTCTATCAGCTTGGCCTAACTCTTCAAAAAATACCTGTACGTTTTCCTCTCGAGCTGTAGGAATGCTTTTCCCAACATAATTAGCTCGAATTGGAAGTTGACGATGCCCACGATCGACGAGTACGGCAAGTTGAATTTCCGCTGGGCGGCCAAAATCCATTAGTCCATCCAATGCAGCACGAATGGTACGGCCGGTGAACAGCACATCATCAACCAACACAATCGTTAAATCTGAAATATTAAAGGGAATTGATGTTTTTCGAATCTCCGGTTGATCTTTTCGAATCGACAAATCATCTCGATATAAGGTGATATCCAGTTCTCCAAATGGGATGTCACGTTGTTCAATTTGCTGAATCCGAACGGCCAAGCGTTGCGCAAGATACACACCGCCAGTGCGAATACCAATCAAGGCTAAGCCCTGAGATCCCTTGTTCCGCTCAATAATCTCATGACTTATCCTGGATAACGTCCTGGACATTTCTTGGGCATCCATCAACACCCGTTCAGATTGAGCAGTACTCATCGAATATCCTTGAAGATCTTCTTTGATTCCTGTGAAATGGGCATAAAAAAACCTTTCGCTGCGACGCAGGGAAAGGGTGTATACATTGTGGCCGATAGAAGGGCCATTCTCCGTCGTTCTCCTTACTCACCTCACTGGATGAGTGTTAAAGGTTTATACATCCTATTCACGACGTGTCTTTCTGTCAAGGGTCAGTCACTGTGGCTACCAATCTTGCTGTACCCTTCGAGCAGCCAAAGAGAACCTTCATACTGAAGGAGGCTCTTCGGGTGGATCGCTTGGCCAGCGAAGATGATCACGATACATGTCTAGATCGACATTCTCGGGAAGGGATTCCATCTCTTGATGCAGGGCTTGCAGCTTTTTGATGGTTTCATGGATTCGGTAATGCTTGCTCTTTGCCCAAAAATCGTCTTGTTCTTGCTGAAATTCTTCGATTTTCATGTTCATTTTTTCGACAAGTAAGGCCTTGAGATATTGGATTTCGTTTTCTTGATGCGCGAGAGCATGGGCCATGACCACTAACTGCTTTTCTTGATCGTTCATCACCATGCCTCCTGCAGATACATGTCTTCTGAATTTGTCAAGAAACAAATTTCAAGACTGTTGAATGATCCAAACCATCAGTCCAGGGTGAAGCTGTCCAGCCTGAAGAATGGCTTGATGTATTTTGAAGGTTGGTAACGATTCCCCAGGCTCTGCATGTACCACAGAAAATCCATCTTTTTGAAACAACTGTCCCATCACCTCTGGGCCTGCCACACATGCAATCCCGCCAGGAATGAGATGATTGGCAAGGAACCAACTCCATTGCCGCAATTCTTGCTCATCGTCGTAGCTAGCAAATGGGATCCACACATTCATCCAATCAAAAGGCGAATAGGTTTTAGTCATGACCTGTTGATTCACAAAGGAAAATTGGAAATTCGGTAGCCAGGCTAACGTGTTATTTCGATTTAAGGTATTCCAAATGTGTTGTGCGTGTTTTTGGGCAAAGGCTGGCCACTCATACCAAATGGTGTACGATTGCGGGCGCCCGTACTTCAGACAAGCCCCTAGGCTTGCCTCACATCGTGCCAACAATATGTGATCAGCCATTTCCCTGAATCGTCGCAACTCGATTTGTTCTTCAAGGAAATCATCCAGGTAATCGAAAATAAAAGGTTGGCTTTCTTTTTCACCAATAATGCGTGAATCGTCTGGGTAGAGTAAGACCGCAGAAAAGGCTTCTTCCGGATTCAGTGTTGGTGGGCCTTGCGGAAAACACTCACGCCACGACGTTGAAGGAATGATCCATTCGCGGGGAGCCTCAAGCGCCGAAAGTTGCCACGAATCCTCCACGTTCATAATCTGCTGATGCTCCCCATCATACAGCTGCAGTTTTTTGCCAATAATGTGGACTCCCCGCCCATCAACTTTTGATTCACCAGATGATGTTGTCGGGAGATAGGCCAATCCACTTGTATCATCCCAGAATGTGACTTTTTGAATCTTGTGATGATGAGTCGTGACAGTCATCCTCTGTTGTTCATCAAAGTGCCGGACAGGATATCCCGGTGAAGGCATCCATGCCACTTCATGAGACCGATTGATGTCTAAAAAAACATCTTGCGGTACCTCAGCTGTTTGCATGGAAGGGGTAAAAAATGCACTAAATAATCGAAATGCCCCGATTGATGGATAGGCAGGAATTCCTCGATACCGCAATGAAACAGGAGTCCGCATCTGCTGATCATCATACAATCCACGGATCAACTCGAAGGTGGCGCTCCCCGTGCCAGGCAGCAATGATAAAAACAATTCCACAACCGGCAAATAATCAATACCCCCCCATTCCATACGGCTCATACAAGACATGAATTTTGTCTTCTCAAAGGAGCCATCTTCTAACACATAGAATGCGTCTTTCACTTGCCGGATGGTGGCTTTGCCATCACCACTCAACTCCAAA
>JAJDBS010000020.1 GCA_029261235.1 Nitrospirales bacterium | reverse complement strand
ATTTAAGCGGACCATTTCCAACCATGGAGCAGGATTATGATCATTAGAGAATGGAACCCGCTTTCCAAAATGCGGCGTCAACCATGGCCACGCCACTTTTCCAGTTGAAGGTTCAAACCGAATGGCCCGTCGCTCACCCGGTTTATACCCTTGCCACTCTGGCTTGTATTTGGGATTTTCCCCAATCGTTGGCTCTTTCTCGCTCATAGCCTTTGCGCCGTCCCAGACCCAATCAATCACGGTCGCATCATAGGCTTTCATCTGACCCAACTGATCATCTTTATGACCAGGCTTCCCTTGATTACTCAGCTGCATTTCTACCCAGTCTTTGATATTGACGACGGCTGGCTCGACCTTCCAATTGCTCTTGCCTTCACCGACAATTTTAAATTGCTTGCCAAACCAATTGACTGTCTTGCCCACTAACTGATCAGAGGAGACCGGCTTGTGAATACGATCTAAGCGATCCGGCAACTCCCGCAGGGGAGGCATCACATCATTTTGCATCCCAGGCACCTGCATCGTGTTATACACACGCCAGTAGCCCCACATTCCTGCGACATAGTGATGTGCAACATGGCAATGGAAGAGAAAATCTCCCGCCAACCATTGGCACAAGCCTGACCCACATTCTGTTTCTAAATCTAGTGCTTCGGATGGCCCGATGACTTCCACGTCTACTCGGTCAGACTTGGTACGAATCACGGGATACTTCACCGGCCCAGTTTGACCCGTATTCCACACAGGCATTTGGGTCGCGCGTGGACTCCGTTGCCACCGAATAGAACCCCCATGCGGATGATGGGAATGGAAGACTTCCGATCCACCATGCACAATCCTAAACTTGGCTGGATCGCCTAAATAGCTGCGAGGAATCGTTGGAGCCGCGTCCCCAAACGTATAGGAACTATAGGCCATCGACTCATCCTCAAAACCAAAGTATTCATGTTGCACATGCATATTGTTGATGCCGAACGGCTCACTACGATAGTTGAGCGCCCGGGCACCTGGACGATAGGCATCCGTCAACGGATCACGTTGAGGCAAAAAGTCACCATGTTTGTTGACTGGCCGAAACGCTTCATCACCGACTTCATGATAGATGAGGACAAACTCTCGAAAGTCCGGACCATCCCCATTATCAATCATCACCTGCCATCCACTGCTTGCTTCCGTGGCGGCTCCGGTGCCTAACGGTTCATAGTAATTCGAGCCCCGAGGTTCCACGACAAACACCCCAAACATCCCCATGACCGTTAATTCTCGATCATTGGCGAACGTATGGAATTGTCTCCCACCTTCTTGCGTATCTGGATGGATATACCATTCCATTTCAATGACAGGAGACCCGGCAGGTGCCTCTTCATCATCATCGTCACTGACACCTACAGCGATTGAATCAGTATTGGTGGTCGTTGCGGGTTGACCCGTCTTGCTCATGACCATATCCGAGCCATTGATATGTAAACTCACTTCTTCCCCAAACTCTAATTTGTTGCGAAGCGTGATCTTGACACAATCGCCTTGATTGCCACGAATGACCAACGGTTGAATCCATTGATCTTGGATGCCATTATTCACACCACCCGGATCGTCATGCCCTTCCTTCTCACGAGCCGCCGCATTTTTAGCTTCCTCTGCTCGAATCTTGTCCATATTTTCGGTCAAGGCATACATATACCCTGGATAATAATCCAGCCATTGATTCAAGCTAATTTCAACATTGACAGCAGAAATATCATAATTCCGAACTGGTGCCGTCTTCGGACACAGGCCGCCTTTCATCGAAACAGGCTCCACATTTGAATTACTCGCCAGCAAGCCATTTTCAGGTCCACCACCATATTGATGAATCATCGACATGGAATTGAACGCGCCAGTCTCAGCACCCTTCTGCTCCATATCCTTTTCCATTTGCTGCATCATCCGTTGATGTTGCAGCTCAACAAGTGCCGCTCGCTCGGCACGCCCCTCCATTGCATCTTCAATGATCGTCTGCCCTTTCAGCTCTTCCGCCCATCCGGGTGACTTGGAAGTCATCCCCACGTGTTGCACATGTTGAGTAGCAGCTTCCTCAGCACTCATAACGGATGGAGCGTCACATAAAGCCGCCCCCCCGAACAGTGCCAAGAATGCCGAGACTGTCAATAACGTCGGCTTGCCGTGAAACATACTCCGGCCTCCTTTACCTAAGACGTATGGTGAATAAAAAATAGAAACGTAAATTGAAAATGTCTATCTACTAATCCAATGCTTGTCCTACTGTTCTACAATATTGTCATTGGCCTCTATGTTTCATTTCTATCAAGAATAAATGCCGACATTAGGAAGCCTCTTAAAGTTACAGGAGGTTGGGCATTCCGGAGGCCGGTCCTTCACAGCCCGCCCAATGTCGGCAGTGATTTAAAAAGCAACAACCGCGCCAAAATGTAGCACCTGTTGCACAAAGCAATAACAACCAATACTGGAGTGACTCAGGCACCAAAATGAAAAGTAAAAAACAGGATAGGACGAGGGCAAAATTTCCAGCGTATTAGTCATCGACTGATCGCCACCTATAAATAGTAAATTTTTCAGCTGCTTGTGCGTCCAAAAAATTGCACACGCCACAACAAGAAGTGTGGCGATTCGGGGCAATCATAACTGGGAGTTAGGGAAATTTTCAGCCGCGCGCTGGTGTGTAGAGCTTTGACCATGTATTCGCTTATCCCTTTCTCTAGCCTCATCACTTTCAAAAAGTAAACATTCTTAAGCTCTTCATCAAACGGTAGTACCCAGAGTGCGGCACCAAAACTATCTATCGTATCTGTTTGTCCCGCGGCTAAATAGAAACGTCCATGCACACCAATATTCCAAAGTAATGGACAGTCATTCCGTCGCGCCATAGAGAACGTCTATAAAATCAATCCAGTAGGCGTCCAATTTTCTGGACACTGCTTCATGCTCTTCTGGAAAAAATTGGGGCAGAACTGAACACGATTCGATGCCCTCCCGATGGAGTACGCATGCAAAAGAGGTTGAAAGTGGAAAAGAGAAAAACTCTAGGCCGATCTTGTCGATTAAAACAGGTTTGCTTTGCCATCATTCTCAGGACGGGAGAAGTTTAGGCCGGACTTTCCTTCGAATAAACACCTGTTAACAACCAGCCAAGTTATGGCAGGTGCTATTTTTATTTAGCCTGGACCAGACACTTTTCAGACAGAGTCAGTGGCTCACTGCCAACAGGACTGCGTTGACCACGGAGAGAAGTTCTACCAGCCTGACCTTAGTTCCTTTCTAAGCCCGATCATCAGGCAGAATTTGAGAAACACAATAGCTTAGGTATGTGAAGAATTAACCGATCCATAGAGCATACAATTTTATGATTCACAAGGAGGCATTCTATGGACGAATTCACCGTTGTTAAACAGAGCTATGGACGCTGCGCCACAAAATCAAACTTTATTGATCTTTTCTACGATGAGTTTCTCAAAAGCCATCCTAGCATCAAACCCATGTTTACTCAGACCGATTTCAAAAAACAAAAGGAACTTCTCCGAACCGGAATTGCCATGTTACTGGCACACGTCGAAGGAAAACCCGTTGGAACGATGACCCTTAATCGGATTGGCCAGAGCCATGACAAAAACCATATGAATATCGATCCGAACCTGTATCAGTTTTGGATCAATAGTCTGGTAAAAACCGTCAAGCAGTGCGATCCGCAATATTCTCCCGATCTTGACAGAAGTTGGCAAAAAGTCTTGCGTGCCGGCGTGGATCACATTACCGCAAAGTATGACGTCCCTGCCGCCTGAGTTTGTCCTTTCCTTACTCCTTTCCCGTCAGGTCGGTGACGGGATCAGCGAGACACCCTTTACCCCACCTTCTAGATACCTATTCCTAAATTGACAAAATACTTCATTAAGAAAAGAAGTTTTCTTTGCTCATCAATTGATACACATCCATTCATTTTATTCGCTTATCATTACTGAACCTCGTCCTCCACTCCTTTGGAGAAATAGATGCCGTCCCTCCGCTTTCCATCGAATTGAAATACTCAGAATGCGATGCCAAGATAGGCACCAGCAGTACCAAAATTATTCGTTGTATCTGTTTGCCCCGCTGCTAAATGAAAACGTCCATCAATACCAAGATGAAGCGCCTTCCACACCCGTATCTGCGCACCAACGGCAAACTGCACTCCAATATCCAAGACGGTCGTATCATCAGACGGAGGACTAATGACATGAAAATCTAATCCTGCCGGGATGATCCATGGACGAAAACGGCTGCCTTCCATAAACATGATTTTTGGGGCGACATTCACTGTCAGCATCGTAATTTGGACTTTCTCCTTTCGAGCTGAGCACGTGGGAACACCGGCAAGAGCACAGGTACTGGGGACGGCTTGTTGCACCCTCTTCGAATTAAATCGCTTGAATTCCACTCCAATTTCCCCCAACACCCACGTTCCAGGCAACAAATCCCAAATATCTCTGGTGAGGACCAAGTCGAGCCCCGCGCCCACATAATATCCAGAATCACCATCATTGCTTCCGTTGAACCTAAAGACATCAGTCTCCACCTCATTGGACCGATCACTCGTCGCCCAAGCTCCACCGCCACGAAAGAAGACCATGTTCCCAGTTTCTTGCTCTGCTCCGGGAGATGAGGATAGCGTTTTTTGTTCCAATCGTTCTAACCGTTCTTCAACAGTTGCGGCTTGAGCAGTACTCGCTCCCACGAGTAACCACAATAGCGCACACACCATCAATCCACAGGCACTACTTGGCACACATGTTTGACTTCTGTTCATCCGATACCTCCATTAAAATAAGTGCAAATATCCAAAGACTAATAAAATGTTTTCTGATATGAAAATCTCTGAATTAATCCGAGTAGCCCTACTTCGCCATGAATGTGCTTTTCGAGTCGTCACCTTAGAGCAAGACATTCACACAGATGCGGCGTAGACAAAGTCCGAGCGCGTGATGCTAACGAAGAAGTGCGCTGTGCAATGATCGTTGCAAGGGATGGGCAATAGCACCAGTAGTTAAAATACATTTAGGTGTGAGGGGTCAGTAATAATCTCTCTGTCTTCCTTGCGCGGCGTTGCTTTAACGTGGAGCATTTCGAAGGATGGCTTAATTCGCCTAGCCAGCCCTACTCGGCAATGATGTAAAACAGCAACAATAATGCCATGAATAAATTTTTCCACAACAACTCAGAATTCATAAGGCCTGAGCCCGTCAAAAACCAATGATCAAATGGGCTGGCAGTAGAAGGCCGTAGACTAAATTTCCACAGTCTTGGGCATAAACGAGCGAACAGATCAATATGTAATTTTTTCAGCAACTTATGTGTCCAAGAAATAGGACAACTAGCAGCAAGAAGTGGGGCGATACAGGGCAGGAATGCTGTGTGTTACGAAATATTATAGGTGCGCAATTTATTATATAAACTTGAACGGCTAATCTTGAGAAGACGCGCTGCGCGTGTTTTATCGCCCTTGGCCTTGGAAAGAGCCTGTAGAATATGGCCTCGTTCAGCCTCTCGACGAGCTGCCTGGCTGACCGTACTCAAATCTCCATCGGCATGAGCTTCTTTCCGACTCCCAAAAAGATCGGAGACCTGAATGATTGCTGTTCGACTGGTCACAACAGCGCGCTCAATGACATTTTCTAATTCCCGAACATTCCCGGGCCAACTATGTTGCACCAACGCACGCTGTGCATCAGGATGCAGAGTCATCAATGGACGACCATGCTGATGAATCGCCTCTTTGAGAAAATGCGTCGTCAACAACACGATATCTTCTTGCCGTTCACGCAAAGACGGAACCGTTAAGGGCAGGATGGCTAACCGATAATACAAATCTGCCCGAAACGTCTTCGCCGTTACCATCTGTTCCAGTGATTGATTGGCAGCTGAAAGCACGCGTACGTTCACCTTGATGGATTGATTACTCCCCACAGGTTTGACTTCGCCTTCTTGCAACACACGGAGCAAGCGTGCTTGGAAAGCCGGTGTCGTTTCAGAAATTTCATCCAAAAATATCGTGCCGCCCTCGGCCTCTTCGAACAACCCCTTGCGATCAGCAACGGCTCCGGTAAAGGCACCACGCATATGCCCAAACAATTCGCTCTCCAAGAGCGTCTCCGGCAGAGAACTGCATTCAATGACGACAAATGGTTGCGCGCGTCGTCGACTCAATGCATGGACCGTTCTGGCGACTAGTTCTTTACCCGTCCCACTTTCGCCCTGAATCAAGACCGAGGCCTCACTAGCTGCGACTAATTGAATCATTTCTACTAGCCGTTGGATTGGCTCACTTTCGCCGATAATTTTACGACTGGTCGCCTCATGCACAGGGAGTGTCTGCTCGTCAGGAATAACGGATACCTCTTCCGCTTTCGCCAGAGCCACAACACTGTCACTACCTCGTACCCCCATGAGGATCGCGAAGTGCATCGTGCCCGTCTCACCGCTCAATGGCAGAGCACGTGAAAAAGGACACAAAACAGGCACTTCAGCCAAGGAGACCGGACGAGATGCATGGATGGGATGTGAATCACTGCTCTTAAATAGATTGGTCCCAGGACAAGGATCGCATGGAGACTGTTCGGAAAAGCTCAGGTCAGCTGGACGTGTTAATTGAGATGGCAGTAAGGGACAGTCTTTAGCCAATTCATCGGCGGAGGGATTGGCGTACACCATTTCCATCTGAGGATTGAAAATGACGATTGGCTCATCCAAATGATGCGCTAATAATTTCAACCCCTCAAGACGTTCGTGAACCATCTGCGGAACATCAGACCCCGTAGAATTCGGTGACGTATACGATCCGGCCATCGTATTGATTTTCCTTTCTTGTGCTGCGTAGTTGTTTTCGATGACTCACGACATATTCCCACAAGGATTCACCAGACACATTTGGGAAATCCATTTTTTCAAATCTTTTAGGTGAAGGG
>JAJDBS010000190.1 GCA_029261235.1 Nitrospirales bacterium | reverse complement strand
ATAGACTGTCAACAACGGAACGGCGATGACCAGCGCACAGACTCGCGGGACGACAAGCAATTGCATGGGCGAGAGCCCAAGCGTCCTGACCGCATCGAGTTCTTCCGTCACTTTCATGGCTCCAATCTCTGCGGCATAGGCCGAACCTGATCGGCCGGCGATGAGAATAGCCACGATCAGTGGAGCAATTTCTCGCAAGAGCGAGATGCCCACAAGATCCACCACGAAAATATTCGCCCCAAACTGTCGCAATTGCTCTGCTCCTTGATAGGCAATGACAAAGCCCAGCAAGAAGGCTAGCAACCCGGTGATCGGTAACGCATGAAATCCATCTTGTTCAAGGCTATGGATCAAGGCTTGCTTGCGAATCAAGGAAGGCCGCTTCAGTGATTCGATTACGGTCACGGTGCATTCTCCTAAAAATTCAAGAGCCTTGACTGCTTGTTGAGCTTGCCTGCTTCCCCATTGCTCCAACCGTTGGTTGAAGCTTTCCAGTGATGGCTCTAGGCCACTCACCCGGCTCCAGTTGGCCGACACCACCTGAAGCAATTCTTCAAATTCTGGACGTAACCCTTCCACGGATACCTGCCGTCCTTCATTGCGGAGCTGTGTCATTGTGCGATGCAACACCACCGCTCCTCCAGTATCCATGGCCGTAATATTCATCACATCCCACGTCAATTTTGGTTCGGGAGGCCAAACCATTTTCGTCATCACGGACTGAAGCTTCGTGAGGTGCGGGATAGTCCATGACCCTTGGCAACGAACCACCCCATCATCAAGGATGTCGATTAAAGCCACGCTATCCTCTATTGCTGCAAGCATACCCACCACAATACCCTCTATCGCTTTCTTTTTCATCTAGATGAGGTAATAAGGAGCGAAGAGTAGCAGTAGGCCCAGACCCAGCATCACTAGGCCACTGATAAGTTTGAGCCATCGTCCTTCTCGCTCTTGCAATTTATGGTGACTCAGAGTGACCACTGCAATCGTGACCATCAACGCATCATCTGCAATATAGGCCAGATTATAGAGCCCCAAATATCCATAATACGCCCAAGTGGTCAGCCCCTGTTGACTCAGCACTTGTGTGAACATAGCTGGCAATCCTGCTGTACACACAAACTCAACCATATTCACCAAAATGGCCAAGATCAGAATTCCAATCATGGCTTGGCTTGTGTTCTCGGCCGCTAATATTTTTCGGACTCGGGCATAGAGCCCCGGTTTGGCTGACTCAGGAATGGCAAGCGAAAGGCCTTTCCCAAAGGCCCAAAATTCTTTGGCATTCACAAGACCAATTCCGACCGCTAGCACACCCATCATGACTTGGATGGAACGAACATAGCCGATGAACAAAAAGACATTCAGCCACGCCGCCATGAAGGCAAAGTACACGAGTCCGCTAACCAGGACGAATGTCCCCGCCAAAAGGAACGTCTTACGTCGATCTCGCATGTTGGCCAGCAAGGCCAACAAAAATAGCAACACCCACATTGCGCAAGGATTAAAACCATCAAGGAGACCGAGAACGATGGTAAAAAACGGTAGGCTAAGCTGCGGAAGAGTAAAGTCACCAAAAAAAGGAAGATTAAAGTTACGTCCCCCGATAGCCTCTGGCGTGGATTCCGTGGGACAAGGTACCTCTGGTTCAATCGGGCAGGTGCCTTCGAAAAGAGCTCCCGCATCTGGTGGTGGGCGTCCTAACAGCTCTTCAAGGTGTTTGCCAGTGGTCTTCTCAGATTGAAACCCCACCACCAACTCCCCTCGCACATAAAAGGCGGGCACGCCAAGCTGTGTCATATCAAATTTCGCAGCCAACGTTTTCAAACGAAGTAACGCTTGTGGATCTTTGCCAATATCACGAACCGTCACTTTGAGTTGAGGGTACCGTTGCTTCAACTGAGTGAGATATGTTTTTGCCTTTTCGCAATGAGGGCACCCTTGGCGAACAAACACTTCAAGATCACTCGCAGTCTGCTCCGGTCCAACAGCAGGTTCCCCTGACAGACCAAGCAGCCCCACCACCCAAAAAACCACACACGACAAAACAAACAGCCAACTAAGTGTCCTTAAATTAGTCGCATTCGGCTTTCCCCCTTGCCTTCTATCGAAAAGGGAAATAGGAATAAGATTGTTCAGTTTTGGTAATTTCATCTCTGATGTATGCGCGAAAGGTGCATCAAGAATGATATATCTTTCAAGCAGCCCTGGGAAGTGTGCACATTCTCAAATTGAAATTGCAGTGTCCACACCTCAAAAGCTATCTGTCTCCTGCCTAAAAGTCTAGCGGATCCTTGCGCTGTGGAGGTGAATTATGAGTTGAATTCGCCATAGAAAAGTTTTGAGATGACCTCTTCAAACTCTGGCTAGCCTTTATTCCCTGTTCCAATTAGAATCGACCGTACTGATAATCCGGTGCTCGCACTAAGGCCTCAACACTGGATGAGAATGTTGCGATCATCCAGCCTAAAGATCATTCATGATCCGTCCCACGTTTACTTGTCGCAATACACTGGAACGCCTGCGGGAGGGTTATGATGAAAGGCAACGAAAAGAAGAGGAAACGAATAACATGAAAAGCGCGCGTGTGGAATATACGGAGACGAGAACGGGAAAGGATGGAAAAACCGTCTCGGCGAACAAAGAACGCATCATGTCGGAACTGGATTCAATAGATCCCGAATATATCCATCAGGTTCTTGAACAAGAGTTGCAAGCAACAGAACAACCATCCCCTGAGAAAACAATCACTGCCTTTTCCCTCGTGGTGACAAACATCACAGAACTCAAACCCACCGGCGATGACGACCAAATGTAAACAGATAACACTTCGTCCCATTCTTTAGTGAATTGTTCAACTAATCTTGGTTAAACATTGGCTTCTCAACCAATCACTCGCTGGCTAGCCTTTATTCCCACCTTGCATTAGAAGCAAATTTGGCTAGTGGTCAGAGGTTGCTGGCGAAACTTCCACCTACTCACCTGCATCACTTAGGGCGTAGAGGGATGAGGCCAGCATCGCTAAGGCTCAATATTTTGGAGAAGAGTAATGGGCGGCATCTAAATTTGAGGGAGGTATACTTTTTCTAAAAAGAGTTACAAGAAACGCATCAAGCACTGCATTCAGACGTTCTATGTCATAGTCTATACTGACGACCGTATTTCTCATATACCTCCTTCCTTTCCTTTCAATAAAGACAACCCCTTCAGAAATGATTTGCATATTTTGCAGGCGCCATTGATTGATTAAAGATGGCTCAAGCTGTTGCATCAATTCAGGGGGTAGATCCATATAAAAATCCGCGTATTCTTCTTTAACCAACACTAATATTTCTTCATCCGATTTTGTAGATTCTTCTGTATCCTCGACATAATAGGTAGGCATTGGAATGCCTCCGTGTGCCGCCAAATGACGCATATCGGCCATAAGGTTAATCCAATCCTTAATTGGATTAGAATTGACAAATTGTTCTAGATTTTCAGCATGGGGCCTAATCTGATTCCAAAACAGTTGGCTTTTTATCCCACATTTTTCATCGTCAATCTTAAGGTTCATTTTATACTTAGCAATGAGGGTCAGTTGCTCCAACATCCCCCATAGGAAAAAGTACAGGGTGTTTACGTGATACCCCAGCGGAATAGCAAATCTAAATTGGCTTTCTCTTCGCCATTGAAAATCTCTTTGGAGTTCAAAAAACCGAACCATGTCCCGAGCATAAAGAATAAATGGGTATCTGTTGAAAAATGCGCCTCGCAAGAGCTCCCCTAATTGTTTGTTAGAAATATTTCCTTGATTATTCCACCATTCACAAAGTCGGCGATTTTTGGGATTTGTCCACAGATAACAGGTATCAACCGACAATTCTTGATTGGGAAGCTTCGCCGACCAGTATAATCCATGGCCATGGGCGCACACTTCAACTACATCAGCAAATTCCTCTAAAGGGATAATTCGAATTCGATGAAATTGATAGAGAGAATAACGCGCCTGGATTAAAAGATCCTGGGAGGTCACTAGCCCATCAGCTTTGACTTGTTCCGCTATCGCTAATAATTCACAACACCTATCGGCTTCCGGTCCTCCACCTTCCAGAGCAGTTCGCTCCTCCTCAGACATTTGCGAACTAGGCATAAAGGCGGACATTTCCATGGGATTTTCGAACTGTTCAAAAGGAATATCAGCATATTTTGCCAAACCAATATAGGGCGCACTTGCCAGGTAGGCAGGCACCATCAATTTGATTTCTATTGCAACGGAGGGGCTTCTGAGATCATTCACCAGGTGAAGTATTCCTGGGAAATGAAGCGTAAAATCGTAAATACACTCGGTATCGATGACAAAAATAAACTGTCTTGTTGGAAAAGTTGCCAATTTTTAAAGAAGGTTATTGCCAAGATAAAAGCTCAGTAATTTTTTCATGTTGACCAATTGAACAAGAAAAGGCAACCGACCATTAACCTGACACACCGATATCCGCATCATGACCTTTCTCCAATAAACAATTGTCACCTGCTACCCAAAAAAATATCTGGCAAGCAGCACTCTGGCTGTATACATGGATAAATTATATTGGTAGTGACAAGATACGTGAACCGTAGGAGGGTAAAATTTTCGAAAAGTAGAAAAGGGGGTTACCCGATTCACCGGCGTTCTACACACCCCTTAGGGACGTGCAGCTGTGCACAAATGCTGTTCAAAAAACTGCCTCACCCGCACTTCATACCTCGGACCCTCAAGCCCATGAGCAAAACCATGGTCAGCCCCTGGAACAATCCAGAGCGTCGTTTTATCTGGATCGGCGTTGGCATAAATCGCTTGCGAATGCTCAAGAGGAATCTGGGAATCGGCATCCCCGTGGATGATGAGTAAGGGGGTGTTGAGATCCCGCACGACGTCGACTGGTGCCGCGTCGCTGACTCGAACGCCCAAGAGGAGTCGGGCATAGAGTTTGGTCATTGCAACAAGTGGCCATTTCGTAAAGCCCGGCAGGAAGAAAAATTGCCGGGCAATGAGTCCCTCCAGTGTCGCATAAGGACTATCCGCCACAATAGCTTTAACATCTGGGGGGCTTGTCAGAATAAAGGCTGACGCACTCATGGAAAACCCCAGCGATCCGATTTGTTTCGGATTCACATCGCTCCGGCTTTTGACATACTCCACGGCAGCTTGAACATCCCGCGTTTCCAAGAGGCCAGCCGTGGTATAGGCTCCATCACTCTCACCAAAATACCGGAAATCAAACACGAGAAGATGAAAGCTAGGATGCAAGAAAAGCGCATGTTGAAGAATGTTGGCTTTGTCAAAAGGATAGCCATGACCCACTAGTATCGTGGCACAGGTGTTTCCTGCCATCTCTCCTTGATGCGATGGTTCAAGTGATTCAGTGGCTGCCGGAATAAACCACCCTCGCAAGGTCAATCCATCAGAGGTTGGAAATGCAACCGACTCGTAATCAAGGCCATAGCGCTTTGGGTTATCATCCGTTCCAAACCTTGGCGGATGCACACCCAACAAAAAATTCAACAAGGGAAGGAAAACAATGATCCCCAGAATCCAATACACCAATTTCCAGCTCATAAGATTTTTCTCACCTCGAATGGCGGTCTTTCAAAGGAATCATATATAGCGGAAATTTGTAGTGTCACAAAATATTGAAGAAAAGGCTTTTTTTTTGTAGCTCGATCCACTCGACCCATCATGACTTTCAAAAATTATAAAAAGGAAGGGAATTTTTCTGCCAAATAAACCGCCTTACGGAACAATCTTAGACGAGACTACTGAGAAAAGAAAAAACGACTCTCGATTCCTTTTACCCAAAGACAACTGGAAGGCAAACCTGTGTAGATTTTTGCCCCACATATTTGGGGGGGGACGCCGCCTATGCATTCTTCTGTTTACGAATTCCCGCCTAATGGAATTTTTTGAATGGCTCTCATTGCGGGGAAATGGAAGCGGGTCATTGCATTGATTGCCTTACTCAGGAAGGCAACCACTTGGCACCATTATTGCGAAATCAACTCTACATAACCGCGTGGAGCAATTTTTCTATCCTCATGTGACTATTTGCACCATTTCAAAAAGGACATTCTTAGGGATCACCAATGAACAAATTTACTGATTTACGGCAACACATGATTGATGATCAGTTGGTAGCTCGTGGTCTCCATGACCAAAAAGTGCTTGATGCCATAAACGCCGTCCCACGTAAAGAATTCGTCGCCACAGATCTCGTTGAATTTGCCTATAGTGATTCTCCCTTACCCATTGAAGCCAGCCAGACAATTTCTCAACCCTATATCGTGGCATTAATGACAGCTGCTCTTGAATTAAAGCCGGAAGACCACGTGCTGGAAGTCGGTACGGGTTCCGGATATGCCGCGGCGATATTTGGGGAAATTGCCAAGGAAGTCTTTACCATCGAACGACATAAGATACTCGTGGACTCCGCACGCAAAAGTCTTGGGGAACTGGGTTACCGCAATATTCAGATACTCTATGGAGACGGCACCCTGGGATGGCCGGAACATGCACCATATGATGCCATTGTTGTCACCGCAGGCGGACCCGAAGTACCCAAAGCCCTGAAAGAACAGTTAGCCATCGGTGGTCGTCTGGTTATCCCGGTCGGCTCGACCTTGCGCACACAAAAACTCGTCCGGCTTCGTCGCATGAGCCAGCATGAATATCAGAAAGAGGATATGGGCGGCGTACGTTTTGTCCCGCTGATTGGGGCTGCTGGGTGGGAAGAGGAAGTTGGGCATAAACCCGCCAAGGAAGATATCGAGGCAAGCCTGCCAGAGTTGATCAAACAATCGAGCGAACCCTTTACCAGTATTGAACATGTCAATCTGGATAACCTGATGGAACGCATCGGTGATAGTCGCCTGATATTGCTGGGTGAAGCCTCACATGGTACGGCCGAGTTCTACGATATGCGTGCGCGAATCACGCAAGAATTGATCGAAAATAAAGGCGTGACGATTATCGCTGTAGAAGCCGACTGGCCCGATGCGGCGTCAATTGATCACTATATTCATGGGTCCTCGCCTGATCCGTTCTTGAAAAGTCAGCCATTTTCCCGCTTTCCCACCTGGATGTGGGCAAATCATTCTGTGCTGAATTTTACCTCTTGGTTAAAAACCCATAACGACAACTTCCAAGATCCTGATCAGCAGGTAGGTTTCTATGGTTTGGATCTGTATAGCTTGTACACGTCCATTGAGGTCATCTTGCATTATTTGGATAAAGTCGACCCTCAAACAGCAGAAGTGGCACGGTTACGCTATGGATGCCTGATGCCATGGGCCAGTGATCCTTCGATGTATAGTCGCGTCACCATCACCAAACAGTACCGGGAATGTGAGGCTGAAGTATTGGCGACGCTGAAGGATTTACACAATAAGCGCATGGAATATTCTAGAGCAGACGGAGAACGCTTTTTCGACGCAGAACAAAATGCACGCGTCGTCAGTAATGCTGAACGCTATTATCGCACCATGTACTTCGCTGAAAATAACTCCTGGAACCAACGTGACCAGCACATGTTTGAAACCTTGCAGTCTGTTCTCGCCTTCAGAGGCCCAGATGCCAAGGCCGTGATCAGGGAACATAATTCACATATCGGTGATGCGCGCGCCACGGAAATGAGTGCTCGTGGTGAGTTAAATGTTGGACAGCTCGTACGGCAGGAATATGGCGATGCGGCCTATCTGATTGGCTTTGGCACCGACCATGGTTCCGTTGCTGCTGCCTCTGAATGGGGTGGTCCGATGGAAATCAAGCAGGTTCAGCCCTCGCATAGAGACAGTTATGAGGGTGTGTGTCATGAAGTTAATGCCGACAACTTTCTGCTGCCTCTCAGGGAACCCCTCAAGGAAATTACCCGAGAAAAACTGCTTCAAGAGCGACTGGAGCGCGCGATTGGTGTGATCTATCGACCTGAAACCGAGTTGCAAAGCCATTATTTCTATGCCTCATTACCTCACCAATTTGATGAATACATCTGGTTTGATGAAACGCGGGCCGTTGAAGCGATAACAAGAGATACGACTAAAAATATTCCAGATACCTTCCCCTTTGGGTTGTAGCTAACTGAAAGGTATTGTCAAAGTAATCCAGATTTGGCTAATTGAGCATGTGAAGTGCATAGCATAATCATTGATAAATCAAAGAATGCCCTGCCCGTTGAATTGTATGCAGAGGGTGGAATTTCCCTTAAGTTAACAATACCAACGGCGCTAAAGAGGAGAGACCCTTGAGAATATTGCAACATTTAATTGTTCCTTTACTTATCGGTATCTTCACTGTCAATTCCCTCGTTGGTTGCATCACACCTAAGTCGGAAATAAATATTCTTGACCATGTCAACCATATTCCCCCGAATGCTTCTCTAGAGGAGTTGGAAGCGAAGCTAGGTGACATCCTTATAAGAATCGGTAGTGTCCCCCGCCGGGACATAGGCATGGTGCGAGAATCAATCATTAAACTCAGGGGCCAGCCACACATTGTTCAGGCCTCAATCAATCACTACAACTCTTTGCAAAAGGGAACATATAGCGAGCGACGATTGGTTCTGGCTGTTATGGGCGAATTGCAACGGATGGATACTTTTGCCTTTCTTAAGAAGGTGATTTGGGTTCCGCTGCCAGACACGCCTCCCGTTCCGGACGGACTCTCCCCGAAAGATAACGAAGTTATTCTTCAGATGAAGGCTGTTGAGGGGGTCGGTTTCATTCGAAAAGAAGACGGGACACACAGCAACCAAGCGATGAATGAACTTGTCACCATTATGCACGATCATCCCTCAAAACCTGTCAGGATAACTGCCATCGATACTTACATGTGGAACCACGATGACAGTTTTGAAGCCGCTTCCACTCTCTACCAGATCCTCCCATCTGATTTACACCAATATGTTGAACGACCTCGATTTTATCGTGGCACAAACACCAAAACTTTCAACAAGCGTCTCCTGGAGTGGAAGAACAAGTGGGAACAAAAAAAGTAATGTTTAGAAGTACGGTAGAAGATTGAAGGAGGACGAAAATGATTCAGAGAAGAAAATTCACAATCATAATCAGTGTACTGCTACTGGTGATCATTAATAGCGCAACTAGGACGGTTAACGCAGGTACCTGTCCGAACCCCGTCGTAGAGGCGGATAAATTGTACTGGTTCTACATGAAAGACAAGGCTTGGAGTCTTTGGGATCATAGAGATTGGTTAATGTCTTATTACGACCTTGCCGAAAGCGATTGGGACGGTGGTTGGGGCGTACATAAGCTCGATGATGCAAAGCCACATAAATATGCGTTGCCTAAGATGATGAACTCCATGGACTACTTACTCTACGGACTGGACGATCGACTGAAATTACAAAGCGACTGGTCAACAAGAAATATGGGCTTTTCAGGAGAAGGCAACTCAGTTTTAAGTCGCAGCTCTGATAGCATAGAAAGGTTTGGGCATGGAAGTGATGGGGCGCTTTCTTATTCAGTCATGTGGGCAGGAAATCGGCATTGGGTGCCTGGAGAAGTCTCCCCTCTACGGATGACCTATAGAATCCATTTCACAGACAAAGTTAGCATACCCGTTCAAAGTAGCCCGGCAGTCCTTAGTCGAGGCCCAAACAACCTGGACGTGTTTTTTCGATCGGACGACGAACTCGTTTATGCCAAATGGTCCTCTGTCTCAAATAATCCTATCGAGTTTCCCACACGTTCCAACAACTGGACACTAGAGTTCCCTACTCAGATGATTAGTCGCCCACTCCCGATCAATGGTCAGGATCGTTATTTCATTTCAACAGACCCTGTTGTGATCACGCGTGAATCAGACTTATTGGATGTATTTGCCATAGATGAATTAACAGACCATCTCATTCACTACTATTGGGCACCCAACGGTGATTGGAACGCTGAGGATATTAACCAAATCGCTGGAGGAACCCGCCCCTTCCGAGGCGATCCTGTCGTCATTAATCGAAACGGTATCAGTATGGATATCTTAATCCCTGATGATCGAGGTTATTTAATCCGTTACTATTGGTCAGCGGATGCAGGATGGGCTAGACAGGACCTGACACAGATAGTGGGAAGCACTTATTCCATAGAGAGCGTACCTGTTGTGCTCAGCCGTACACCTGATACTCTAGATATTTTTGCCCGTGGTCAAACAGCTGACCTCATTCATTACTACTGGTCAGCAGCGAACGGTTGGAGAGCGAAAAATCTCACAGAAATTCTTGGTGCTGAACCAATAGATGGCAAACCTGCGGTAATAACCCGCAGTCCCGACACCCTCAACGTGTTTGCCAGAGGATATACCTGGAGAGCTCTTATTCATTTCTATTGGTCTGCCACAACTGGTTGGGTTACGGAAGATTTAACGACCAAAGCGAGTTTAACAATTGGCCAGCGCATCGATGGCAATCCTGTCGCAAGGGGTAATGAAAATCGGGTAGATGTATTTGCACGTAATACAAGTGGCCATCTTATCCACTATTATTGGACCCCGGAATTGAATTGGATTTCAGAAAATGCTAACTATACCCCTAGTGTCTCCTCGACATTCGATCTTGTCGAATATGATCCTATTATTATTGTCCCTCGTACAGAAAACGTATTGGATGTGATAGGGAAAAAACTGAATGGGTTTAACCACTTTACTTCTGCTATTGGCCTTACCTTTAATCTCAATCCGTGGCACACAAATGCTGAATATTCTAAATGGGCAGCCGGCACAAAACATCAATTTGATTATCAGCCTCAGTATAGCGAGGAAGGTGGGGAATTTGCAGCAGTAGCAAGTTGGTTTCTTTTTGATCATGGAGTGGAGATGAATTGCCCGAGTTTCGATAACAATGCTTACCCCGCCAAACGTGCAGCATGGATGATTCACGAGGCCACGCACATGAATTACCACCTCGGTCATGATGAGTTAAATGGTCATGATGTCGATAACTGGATTGACCATGGCCTGCGTGACCCGATAGGTAGGCTTGCCGGGGGAGTCCCGGCAGAAGGTTCAAACTATGTCTTGAATCCTACCCACACTCCCTATCAACTTTCTGTTGAATCATTGTGTGATTTCGCTGAGATGAGCCGAGATGACATCCCACTTGAAGCTTTTTCTGGCGCCGGTGGTGCTGCGGATTATTACATGGAACATAGCATAATAAACACTCCGGGGTGGAAATGTGGGATTCCCAGACCATTATATTGAATCCTTGATGAGAAACTTGTAAGGGGAAATTGGTTAGATTCGCAAAAAACAAGGAGCTAGGCTAGAACAGGTTGTGCCTTCTATCCAGGCTGTTTTCAGAAACGGGTCAAGCGAGACTAGTGAGGGAAAGCTGATATGTCTCAACTTTGCGATGCTGCTCTTCAGAGGCTCGTTTTTCAGGTCTTAAGGGAACCCTTTACAAGAAGTTGTAATGAGATACCTCATTCAGGATGCAAATTGGGAAGGTGTAAATTGGCAAACAAGGCAAACAAATGAATGGAGAGGAGACCACAAAGTTATTATCATTGCCGGCAACCCCAGTTCCTGTAGGTCAGGTCAGAAAGGGACAAATCTTTTGTTGATTGCCATTCCCGTTTGAGTTCTCTAACGTGTGCTGCTCTCATAAACAACAAATCGTCGCGCTCACTGCTGAAGCCAACCCTGGCGCGCAATCGGCAAGGCTTTGATGGACACTGATTCGTCTAACCAATTCTAGGATGCCGCCCGAAGCTTGGAGAGCTAAGAGGGTGGAGCAAACATGGATCGTTAATGAAGTACTAGATACCCATCCTGGCTTTGATTGATTTTCAGGACCCTCGCGCGGAACCCTCACGGCTAAATCATCCGTGCCATCGTCGTTGAAGTCCCCCGCCGCTACGGCGCGCCAGAACTCGTCATGGCGCTCGTTCATCCCCGTGGCCTTCTTCTTGACCAAACCCCTTCCAGGGAGAGAGTCCCTCCTCCGGGCCACCTTGGAAGGTGAACACCCAACCGGATCTGGGATCAACGTCAGGTGCCTCGCCCGGAGCCCCTACTGCTAAATCATCCGTGCCATCGCCATTAAAGTCCCCCGCCGCTACGGCGCGCCCGAACTCGTCACGGGCCTCGTTCATCCCCAGGCCCTCTTGACCAAACCCCTTCCAAGGAAAGAGTCCGTCCGGGCCACCTTGGAAGGTGGACACCCAACCGGACTTGGGGTCAACGCCAGGCGCCTCGCCCGGAGCACCCACGGCTAAATCATCTCTGCCATCGCCATTGAAGTCC
>JAJDBS010000189.1 GCA_029261235.1 Nitrospirales bacterium | reverse complement strand
CCATTAGAGAAACAAGGCTTCATTAGGGTCATGCCGGGCAAAGAAGATCGACGGGAACGAGAGATCACATTAACTCTTGGTGGACAGGAAATTCTTTCTGAAGCATTTCCTCTTTGGAAATCCGTTCAACAGTCCGTCGTGGAATCCCTTGGTAAAAGTCGTGTCACTCGTTTGATGAAAGATTTATCCGCAACCATCCAACTCGCAGAGACCGCATAACTTTTCTTACTTATATAGGTGTATATGCACTCTTTATTGGAGGGCCCCATGTCATCACTTTCTGAACTCCCCATGGTCTCGAACACAGCAGCGATTCCATTGCAGCATCCCTCTACATCTGAGCCTCCGTACAACATTGGAGAGAGTATTGATCAGAGCTGGCTTCGACGGTTGGCGTTAGAGGCTGGCGCCGATGATGTGGGATTCGTCGAAATTCATCGACCTGCCCTTGAAACAGATCGTCCGGATATTCTCAACGCCTTTCCACACACCAAAACCCTGGTGAGTTTTGTTGTTCGCATGAATCGGGAGCCTATCAGAAGTCCAGCTCGATCCGTGGCCAATCTTGAGTTTCATCATACGGGGGACCAGGTCAATGTTGTGGCTCGAACGATTGTCAAACAACTCGAAGCTCGTGGAATTCGAGCGCTCAATCCAGCGATGGGGTTCCCCATGGAAATGGATCGCTTTCCAGGAAAGATTTGGGTGGTCTCCCATAAAACGGTTGCAGTCGCTGCCGGATTGGGACAAATGGGGATCCACCGGAACGTCATTCATCCAAAGTTTGGCAATTTCATTTTACTGGGGACCGTTCTCATCGATGCCGGAGTGACAGACACCAGTGCACCTATCGACTATAACCCTTGCTTGGAATGCAAACTCTGTGTCGCAGCTTGCCCCGTCGGTGCCATTGATTCCAATGGGCAGTTCAATTTCGCTGCTTGCTACACCCACAATTACCGTGAATTTATGGGCGGGTTTACCGATTGGGTTGAGGATATAGCCGATAGTCAATCCAGCAAACAGTATCGTCAAAAAGTCACCGACGCGGAATCATCCTCGATGTGGCAAAGCCTCTCATTTGGGGCGAATTACAAGGCTGCCTACTGCATGGCGGTGTGCCCTGCGGGAGAGGATGTCATACAACCCTTCACGACAAACCGTAAGAAATTTGTGCAGGACGTCCTCAAGCCATTGCAACGCAAGAATGAAACGATCTATGTCGTGTCGGGAACGGACGCGGAAGGCTATGTCACGAAGCGATTTCCACACAAGACGCTCAAACATGTCGGCAATAGCTTACGCCCTCGCTCCATTCAAGGATTCTTAGATGGCTTACCCTTGGTGTTTCAACGGAAAAAATCAGAAGGGCTGAAAGCAACCTATCACTTCACCTTTACCGGCCAAGAAAGGGAAGAAGCCACCGTCATCATTCAGAACCAAACTCTGCGAGTGTTGAAAGGCCATCAGGAAAAAGCAGACTTTTGCCTAAAGGCTGATAGTCAAACCTGGTTAGGATTTTTAGCCAAAGAACGCAATCTATTCTGGGCCTTACTCACACGAAAAATCCGCATCAAAGGTTCCATAAAACTTTTCAAGGCTTTTGCTCGCTGCTTTCCAGGCTAGAAAGATTTCAAAGAGCTCTGCAATTTCTCTATGTGACAGCGAGAACAATCACACGGTTTGCATTTCTGCAGTCAGAATTCATCTATAATGCATGCGTTGGGACGGCGTTGACAATTAGCTGCAAACCTTCGAGAATCGTGACCTCGACCTTCCTTCACCTTGGCTGCTTGTGCAGGAAGAATACATGGACACGTTTTTTTTTCGAGAACACACTTCATGGGCAATTCTTACCAGGGTCAACCCAAACTACGACGACTCCACAAACCGGCAGTCGACAAACCGGTTGACCAAATTCTAAAAGAACTGCGTCCTCAACCTTCATCCTCCAGTAATAGCGCCTACCGTGAACAATCACTGAAAATTCATGGACTCATCTGTGCTAAATGCGCCAGAGAGTTCGACGTCAAAACAAGACACTTACTGACCGTACATCACAAAGATAGCAATCACCAGAACAATCCCCCAGATGGCTCAAACTGGGAAAACCTCTGTACCTATTGCCATGATGATGAACATAGCCGAGGCATTCTTGGTGATTATCTACGAAGAGCCAAAGAGGACAAACGATAAGAATCCGGCTACAATCTTACATCGGAGCAAGAGGTCTGCTTGAAACTCGAAGAAATGAATGAGGAGGGGCAAGAGATATGCTGAGAAAGAAATCACTCATAGGGATGAACGGCGTCTATGTTGTCGTCGAGGATTTAGGTCCAGAACTCAAAGGGGTGATCACCAGAAGTGCGCTACGAAAACGAGTAGAGATGCAACTGCGGACGGCAGGGATTCACATCGTCAAAGAGCTCGAGGCAGCAAAATTGCCAGGGGAACCGTATTTATATCTGAATTTGGCCGCTCTTCCTTTGGGTCCAAAGCGCTTCGCTTGTTGCATCGACCTTGAAATTCACCAACTGGTCGCCCTCACGCACAACTCCGCCAGCGGGCATGCCAGCACGTGGGAACAAGGCGTTGTGACAATCGGTGGAGTCACGGCTATTTGCGACAATGTGGACGAACTCGTGTTCGATTTCATTTGTGATTATCTGGCCATGAACCCTGCTGGCTAATTTAACCTAAGAGCGGCAGTTGAATCACGAAAGTCTGCACAACCCCTTGCCGCACCTAGGAAATTATAAAATTGATTCATCACCTAAAAGGTGACCACACAATTTTTAAATTCCCAATGCACATCAATTGGTTGCACAGCTTTTTCGCGTTCAACTGCCGCTCTTAGGTTTAACCGCGCATCAAGTCTCTTCCTGCAATTTGGCATAGTTGTTTTCTTCCGCCACAAGACGAAGTTTTTGCTGTCGCCTTACTTTGCGCCTCGGCATCTAAGCTCGGCCTGCGCTTAAACCATCTTCTCATGATTCTAAACATCAACCATCTCTATGCTAAATTCTTCGCTCGTGTTAAACGAAAGTTGGATCTCTCATGAGATCCATAAGTGATCATGATGGGGATTTGACGTAGGTGTGGCAATCATGGGAAAAAGACGTTTGCCCATACATCTAGTTAAAAAGGAGAACACTCATGGCCAAAGCACGAGCACGCCACATTTTGGTGTCAACAGAAGCAGCCTGCACCGACTTGAAAACACAA
>JAJDBS010000188.1 GCA_029261235.1 Nitrospirales bacterium | reverse complement strand
TTGGAATGGCAAGGATTTCGAGAAGCTGACCATCTTGATTAAAACCAAAGGCAAGACCACCACGGATCATATTTCACCCGCAGGTCCCTGGCTCAAGTTCCGTGGTCATTTGGATAAAATTAGCGATAATATGTTTCTTGGCGCCAACAATGCATTCACTGGTGAGGCTGGAAAAGCCAATAACGTGGTGACGGGCGAAAAGAATTTGACGCCTGCAGCTATTGCTCGTGATTATAAAGCCAAAGGCATTGGGTCCTTTGTGGTTGGTGATGAAAATTATGGTGAAGGCAGTAGTCGAGAACATGCGGCTATGTGTCCACGATTTCTTGGAGTCTTGGCCGTACTGACCAAAAGTTTTGCTCGGATTCATGAAACAAATTTGAAAAAGCAGGGTATTCTTCCCATGACCTTTGCTAATCCAGCGGATTATGATCAAATCGAACAAGAAGATCAGGTGAGTGTCACAGGCTTAAATGATTTGGCGCCAGGAAAATCGGTCTCAGTGGTGATCCATAAAAAAGATGGCAAGGACATTACGATTCAAGGGAATCATAGTATGACCGAGCCCCAAATTACTTGGTTTAGAGCAGGTTCCGCGCTTAACGCGTTGAATTAATTTCTCTTATAAAAAGACTCAGTTGTGTATTCGTCATGCCGGCGGAGGAGGACATCCAGAAAAATGAGAATGACTCTGGATTCCCGATTTCACGGGAATGACACATTCTAGGAAATCTAATAATGGCGAACGACTCAAGTACACCTCAGCAATTCACCGAGCAAGCGAGCGAAATCCAAGCTCAAATGGTGACGGTTGAAATCGAGGGGAAACCGTTTCAGGTTCCAGCTGGCGTCACCCTGATGAAAGCCATGTGGTATGCCGGGAAAGAAGTGTTACGCGGTGCTGGATGTTTGGGTGGGTTTTGCGGGGCGTGTGCAGCGTATTACCGCACCAAGGATGACCCAAAAGTCAAAACCTGTTTAGCTTGCTCAATGGCCGTTGAAGATGGGATGTCCTTTTCCTTCATGCCGGCTTTCCCAGCTCGAAAAGCGATCTATAATCTTCAAGAAATCAAAGATCCCAAACAGGACCTTTTTGAACTCTATCCGGAAGCCCCACTGTGCCGAAATTGTAATGCCTGCACCGAGGCCTGCCCGCAGAAAATTGATGTCCGGGAAGGTGTGTGGAAAGCGGTATTTGGTGATTTCAAAGCCGTGTCGGACATGTTTATGGACTGTGTCATGTGTGGGATGTGTGCCCCGGTCTGTATCGCGGATATTGCACCGAATCTCGTGGCGGTCTATGCCAGTCGCGCTCAGGGCGTGCATTTCACGGAGAAACCCGAGGGATTGGCGCAGCGGATCAAAAAAATTGCAGATGGTGATTATCAGAAAGATTGGGACAGAGTTCTGCAGCTTTCTGATGAAGAACTTCAAAACACAACAGCTTCCATCACATAGCTATTACCAGAAGTATTTCAATGGACATTACAGCGCAACAGAATCTCGTTCATCAAACTCGTGACGCACGTCGGGCGATAGATTTTCCTAAGCTTTCTCCTGCTGAACGCGATGCGCTCATCAAAAAATATCACCCCGACCACCGTGGGCATGCTTACCGGCCCATCAAATTTGGTCCCAATGCGGGTGACTCAACGGTTAAGGAAGTCGCGACCCTTCTAGAAGGGGATAGCACCATTCCTGCTGATTTTAATCTGACGCCCGAATATTCGGTAGATGTGCTGGTTGTTGGAGGCGGAGGCGCAGGCTGTGCGGCAGCCCTTCATGCACATGCTGCGGGTGCGAATGTCTTGTTAGCCACGAAATTGCGGTTAGGCGACTCCAATTCGGTCATGGCTCAGGGTGGAATGCAGATTGCGGTCGGACCAGATGATTCCCCGGTTCAGCACTTCTTGGATACCTTAAAGGGCGGTCATATGAAAAACGACCACGATCTTTTAAAGGTCATGGTCGAAGAAGGGCCTTCCATTGGACAATGGTTATTGGAATTGGGTGTCTTATTCGATCGCCAATCTGATGGCAACTTGCATGTCAAAAAAGGTGGTGGAAGTTCCAAGGCTCGGTTGTTAACGTGTTCGGATTATACCGGCCTCGAAATCATGCGAGTGCTGAAAGACGAAGTCTTGAATCAAAAAGTCCCACTTTTAGAATTCGGAGCAGTCGTCGAACTTCTCAGTGATGGGAATGGCTCATGTACCGGGGCGGTCCTACAAGATTTAGATAACAAACGTCATGTGGTCGTAGCCGCCAAGACGGTTATTCTTGCGACTGGTGGAATTGGGCGTCTGCACATTCAAGGATTTCCTACAAGCAACCACTATGGAGCGACGGGGGATGCTCTAGTATTGGCCTATCGCATGGGTGTGCCTCTCGTGCAAATCGATACCTTTCAATATCATCCGTCAGGTGGAGTGTATCCAGAGCAATTGGTCGGCGCGTTGGTGACCGAAGGCATTCGTTCTGAAGGTGGACACCTCGTGAACGCCAAAGGCGACCGTTTTGTAAACGAGTTGGATACGCGTGATGTTGTCTCATCCTCCATCATCAAAGAATGTGAAGAAGGCCGTGGCGTGCGGACGGCAGCCGGGCGTTCGGGTGTCTGGTTGGATACACCATTGTTGGATGTGGCACATGGCCCCGGAACATTAGATAAACATTTTCCTGCCATGGTCCGGCAATATGAGCGGTATCAAGTGGATATCCGAAAAGACCCCGTATTGATTTACCCCACGCTGCATTATCAAAATGGCGGAGTCAAAATAGATGTCAAAGGCGAAACCCCGGCTCCAAATTTATTTGTAGCTGGTGAAGCATCGGGTGGGTTACATGGCCGCAATCGTTTGATGGGGAATTCCCTCTTGGATTTAATGGTGTTTGGCAAACGCGCTGGGCAAACAGCCGCTGAACGAGCAAAATCTCTTCCGCAAGGAACGCTCACTCTTGATCATGTGGCCAAGTTTCGTGAAGAAGCCAAGCGTCATCATGTGTCATCGGGGCTGACATCACCGATGGTATTGCCCGCATATACGCGACAAGTATAGAGAGACAGCCCGTTTCCCAGTCCTTTGTCAGGACGGGGAATGTTTCCGTAGAGGGAACATTCGGGATGGAGAACAGAGCGCCCATCATGGCCTCTTTGAAAAAGGAACATTATGGATATTCATGAGTTTCAAGCTAAACAATTATTTGCGCAATTTGGTATTCCAGTGCCTAAAGGCAAAGAAATAAAAAATGCCAGGGCCGCAGAAAAATGGGCCGCGACACTTGGGACATCGGTCTATGTCGTCAAGGCACAGATTCATGCCGGAGGTCGAGGGAAAGCCGGCGGGGTTAAAATCACGAAGAATAGCGAAGAGGTCCCTGGGTTGGCTGAAGAACTCATCGGCAAAACCTTGGTCACGCATCAGACGGGACCCAAAGGACGAAAAGTGAGACGACTGCTCATTGAAGAAGGAGCGGGTATTGCCAAGGAATTGTATTTGAGTTTGTTGGTTGATCGAGATTCTGGATGCCCCACATTTATTGCCAGCACCGAAGGCGGGATGGATATTGAAGAAGTTGCGGAACAGACCCCAGAAAAAGTACTCAGAGAATCCATCGATCCTGCTGTAGGCTTTCAAGCGCACAACGGACGCAATCTAGCGTTTGCGTTGGGCTTGCCTGATCTTGAGCCTGCAGTGGTGAAGCCGTTCTTTCAGATGCTGGACAATCTGTATCGCTTGTTCATGGAAAAAAATGCATCGATGCTCGAAATTAACCCCTTGGTCATTACCACGGATAAGCGCCTTGTTGCGTTGGATGGCAAGGTGTCCTTTGATGACAGTGCTCTCTATAAGCATCCTGACGTAGAAAAGCTTCGTGATCTTCATGAAGAAGACCCCATGGAAATCGAGGCCGGCAAACATAATCTCAATTACGTCAAATTGGATGGTGATATTGGCTGCATGGTGAACGGGGCAGGGTTGGCCATGGCAACAATGGATGTCATTAAGCTAGCCGGTTCTGAGCCCGCCAACTTTCTCGATGTCGGTGGAGGCGCGACAAAAGAGACTGTCGCGGCGGGATTCCGAATTCTTCTGAAAGATAAAAAAGTCAAAGGGATTTTCATTAATATTTTCGGCGGGATTGTCCGTTGTGAACGCATTGCCCATGGCGTGATCGAAGCAGCCAAAGAGGTAGGCATTAAGCTCCCCGTGGTGGTTCGACTCCAAGGCACCAATGCCGAAGAGGGGCGAAAGTTGCTGGCTGAGTCAGGCTTAAAAGTTGAAGGGGTTGCTGACCTCTGGGAAGCCGCACAACGAATCGTCGCATTGCGGAAAAAGAAAAAATAACACCGCTGTTGGAATCATTCTTCTCGATTGGTGAAAGGTGATGTGGCATGAGTATTCTGGTCAATAAAAATACACGGGTCGTGGTTCAGGGCATTACGGGAAAAGAAGGGTCGTTTCATGCGACTCAATGCAAAGCCTATGGCACCCAAGTCGTAGCTGGTGTCACGCCAGGCAAGGCTGGTCAAGAAGTCGAAGGGATCCCCGTATTTAATACCGTCCGTGATGCCGTGAAGAAAACGGAAGCCACCACCTCATTGATCTTTGTGCCGCCCCAATTTGCCGCTGACGCAATTTTAGAAGCCGCTGAAGCGGGGATTTGGCTGATCATTTGTATCTCAGAAGGCATCCCTGTCAATGATATGGTGAAAGTGAAGCGTGCCCTCCATGGACGTGCCACTCGTCTCATTGGTCCCAACTGCCCGGGTATCATCACGGCAGACGAATGCAAAATTGGGATTATGCCAGGTTTCATCCATAAAAAAGGCCGAGTGGGTGTCATCTCGCGAAGTGGAACGCTCACCTATGAAGCGGTGAATCAACTTACGCAGTTAGGGCTCGGAGAAACCACATGCGTGGGAATTGGTGGCGATCCTATCATTGGCACCGGCTATATTGATTTACTCCACATGTTTGAAGAAGACGATGAAACCGAAGCCGTGGTCATGATTGGTGAGATTGGTGGCGATGCCGAAGAAAAAGCCGCTGCATTTATTGAGAAAGAAATGTCCAAACCCGTAGTGAGTTTTATTGCCGGCATCACCGCACCTCCAGGACGTAAGATGGGCCATGCGGGCGCGATTATTACTGGAGGCAAAGGCACGGCCGCAGATAAAATGGCTGCTTTAACAGCTGCAGGTGTGACTGTCGTGAAAAATCCTGCGGAAATCGGGACTGCAGTACAATCAGTTTTGGGCTGAGTTTTCTATATTTTCCCAGCACGCTCGCGGGGATATTTTCACCCAGCGGAAGTTCTTCTCCTCTCCTGACTGAAAGGTCAGCTGACTTTTAGGTCTGTTATTCTTTCCAACTAGACAAGTAACTATCGTTGCTTGAATTCCTCAAGACGTACTTGCCATTGCCATGTTTCTTCTCCTTAACATAATGGTCAGGAGGACGTAATCTATGTCACGAAAATATGTAGCGTTTGATATAGAAACAGCCAAAATCTTGCCCGAGAATTTTGGTGACTTGCATGATCATCGGCCATTGGGGATTACCTGTATGGCGACATGGTGCAGCGATGAACCCTCGGCGGTGACGTTTCATTCCAAAAATGAGGATGGGTCCCCCGCACCACAAATGACGAAGGAGGATGTCGCAGCCTTTGTCGAACACCTCAAAACCAAATCGCAAGAGGGCTATACCATTGTTTCCCATAATGGGCTCGGATTTGATTTCGTCATTGTGGCAGAAGAATGTGGCCTTACAGATGATTGTCGAGATTTGGCGATGACTCATGTGGATATGATGTTTCACTTCTTTTGCGGAAAGGGATTTGGAATTGGGCTGAATGCCGCTGCGAAGGCCATAGGTGTGAGCAAGCCAGCCGATGTTGATGGCTCTGTCGCCCCGAAGCTCTGGCAGGAGGGTGAATGTCAGACCGTGTTGGATTATGTGGCTCAGGATTGTCGGTTAACCTTGGATGTGGCACAAGCCAGTGAGCAAGCCAGAAAAATTAGCTGGATCACCAAACGTGGCACCACATCTCATTTCGACTTACCTGGCGGTTGGCTGACGGTGGAGGAAGCCTATCTGTTGCCGATACCTGATACGTCCTGGATGGACAAGCCTTGGCCACGATCAAAATTTACGGAGTGGTGGTGAGTGCGCAACGTGCAGCTTTGCGCCATAATTTATACATTAAATATTTTTGATGAAAGGAATCCGAAACGATGTCCTCATTGATTGCTAAAAATTCGGTCGTCAGCGTCAGTTATACACTCACGGATGATGCGGGAAAGGTATTAGATAGTTCTGATGGTTCGAAGCCTATGATGTATTTGCATGGTTCGGGCGATATCGTGCCAGGCTTAGAAAAGGCATTAGAGGGGAAAGCAGAGGGCGAAGCCCTGAAGGTCAGAGTTGAGCCAGCCGAGGCCTATGGAGAAGTCATAGAGAACGGTGTGAAGACGATCGAACGCGCAGCATTTGAGGGAGTCGATGTGGTCGAAGTGGGTATGGCATTTGAAGCGCAGGCGCCAGACGGCAGTGCGCAACATATTATGGTGACGAAAGTGGAGGGTGATAACGTCACGATTGATATCAATCATCCCCTAGCCGGTGTCGCCCTCAATTTTGATGTAAAAATTGTGAGTGTCCGGAATGCCACAAAAGAAGAACTGGAGCATGGACACACGCATGAGGGTGATGGCCATAGTCACTAGCAGAATGTTGAAAAAGTCCGCCAGCGGCGTTCTTGGTGTTTGGTCGTGCTCACGTACTAAGGGTACGCTCCGTGCCTTAAATCGCCTGCGGCCTTGCTGGACGAGCCTTTTTGAACATCCTGCAAGAATGCAAATATAGTGGATGATATATCATTACCAAACTCGCCAGGTTCGAGGCGTAGGGTCGATTACCTAGTTGTGCAGCCATGATTGCCTGCGAAGGAGTAATGAATGTTCCTAAGTTAGGAGAGACCTAAAGAAATCGTTGGCAAGGTGATCGAGAGCAGATCAGGTTCCCTGATCAGGATAAAGCGGTCTACTGACGATTATATGTAATAATTGGATGCAGTGCGAAATGACAGAATCTGTGATCAAAGAAGAGTACGATGATGATTGGAATCACGATCTGTTAATTTGGGTGAAGGCGGATAAGTCATTTGAAGCATTTGAGCAATCATTATCTGCGATCATTGAACCCATAGTTTTTGAAGAGCAAGAATTTCAGCTTGGTGCTATTCGATGCAAAATTAGTATTCCGGAATCAACCGCACCGAAGTTTCTAGGAGTACCTGCACAAGACTACAATCTTATAATTTCTGTGCCAGTAAAAACCTATCTAATTTGGGGTTGTTTCGATAAGCAGTTTGCCCTGTCGCTAACAATTGGAATGCGGGCTAAGTTCCAGTGTCACTATCTGATCACAACAGACGATGAATATTTTGTAATGTATTCGGGAACTAATCTGCCTCTATATTTCAATCCAGACTATCCTCCTTGGCGATCAGGTGAACTAAACGCATTTCGAAATAGACAGAATAGACAGGAAGACGTTGAAGTCCGCGTTGACCAACAGGTTTAGATTTGAGATATGGAATAAGTGACTGTTTAAAAGAAGATTAAATAAATCAATCGCCATTTTTTGTATGAAGAGCGCGGAAGAGGCGGAGTTGGCCGTAGTCGTAGAGATCGCCGAGTAGTTCTTTGGCTCCCGCTAAATTGCCCAATCCCGTTTTGGCGAAGGCGGCTGCGATTTGTCCTTGTTGTTCAGATGTTAAGAACTGATTAATGTCCACCGATTCTCCCGCTTGGATAGCTTGTTCTAAGTGCCCATAGATCGTGCTTGTTGCCAGTTTTCGTTGTTTGGCAATGTGGTCCACCGAAAATCCTCTTTGAAACAAGCGTAGTGTTTCCCTGGTCGTCTCGTTCAGAGGTTTTGGTTTCCCTGGTGTGCGTGCCGATGGTGTTGAGACTGTCGATGTGCCTGAGAAACTCTGTCGAGGGTTACTCTCTAGATATTCAGCGATGGTTCCAAGAAAAGCCGCTCCAAATTCCTCTAACTTCCGGCTGCCTACTCCGCTAATTCGTAAGAATTCTTGTTCGTTCGACGGGTAGTCCTGGGCCATTTGTCGTAGGGCCACATCAGAGAAGATCACGTAGGCTGGGACATCGCGTTCATCAGCTAAGGTTTTCCGCAGACGGCGCAAACCGTCGAATAGTGATTCGTCATGGGCTCCCTCGTCAGATGGTTTGGCCGTGCGAGCAGGTTCGCTGATGGGCTTGGTTAGTGTGATTGTGTGGCGTTCTTGAGTAAAGGCTTGCCCCTGTTGTGTAAGCTCCAAGACCGAAAAGGCTTCTGTGGCTTGGCGAAGATATCCAAGGCGGATGAGTTCTCGAGCCATGGCGGCCCACGCGGATCGGCTGTGGGTTTTGCCTTGTCCATACATGGGTAATTGGTTGTGCCCCCATCGTCGAATTTTCTCGGTATTCGCACCCGTCAGCACAGCAATCACGTGATTGAGCCCTACACTAAATCCGCTGGTTTCGTAGATTGTTTCAACGCATGAGAGCAGCGTTTCGGCGATTTCTGTTCCGTCAAAGCTGTCTCGAGGTGAGAGACAATTGTCGCAGCCCACACAGTTTTCTGACGTGAATTTCTCTCCAAAATAGCCGAGTAATTCAACTCGCCGGCATGTTGGGCATTCTGCATAGTGCACCATTTGTTGGAGTTGTGTGCGTGCAAGCTCCCGTTCCCGAATGCTTGGTTTGTCGTTGATGAAGCGTTGCTGCTTCATTGCATCTCCGGCGCTGAAGAGCAGCAGACATTCACTCGGCAACCCATCACGTCCTGCGCGACCGGTTTCCTGATAATAACTTTCCAGATTTTTGGGAAGATCGTAGTGGATCACAAATCGCACGTTGGATTTGTTGATGCCCATGCCGAAGGCGATGGTTGCGCACATCACCTGGACTTCGTCTCGCAGGAACAGTTCTTGATGGCGGGATCGTTTCTCTGGTGTGAGGCCTGCATGATAGGGCTGGGCTTTAATGCCATGGGTCTGCAATCGCTCTGCTAGGAGTTCTGTTGTTTTTCGGCTTTGGCAATAGACAATCCCAGATTCCTGAGGTTGGGCTTGGAGAAATGCCAAGACCTGTTCAGCGGGGCTGGCTTTGGCCTGTACGCGGTAGGTGAGATTTGGTCGATTGAAACTGGCCACGTAGGTTGCAGGGTTCTGCAGTTTGAGGAGTTTGCTGATGTCGTCTTGTACGCGACTCGTAGCGGTGGCAGTTAGCGCCATGATGGGTAATGCTGGAAACCGCTCTCGCAATTCTACGAGTCTTCGATATTCAGGGCGGAAATCATGGCCCCATTCACTAATGCAATGCGCTTCATCAATGGCGAGCAGGTTCACCTGCCATTTCTGAAGGTCATTGAGACTTTCGGGGAGCATAAGTCGTTCAGGCGCCATATAGAGCAACTGATACTCACCACGGTACACCGCCCGTAATCTGACCTGAAATTCCTGGGCACTTAAGGAGGAATTGAGAAAGGTGGCCGCGATGCCATTGGCTTGGAGCGCATCGACCTGATCTTTCATGAGTGCAATGAGAGGGGAGACCACCAATGTGAGTCCTGTTCGTGCGAGAGCCGGCAATTGAAAGCAGAGTGACTTTCCTCCGCCTGTCGGCAACAGGGCCACGACGTCTCGTCCGTCCAGGGCATCACGAATGATCTCTTCTTGCAATGGCCGAAAGGAAGTAAAGCCAAAATGCTCTTTTAACAGAGGGAGCAGGGGAGTCTGATCTGTGGTGTTTGTCTGCGAAGATTCCATTTGGGGTGATTGTAAGGTCACGGTAACCTCATAACAAATATTTTGATGTAAGTCAGGCTGGAAGCCGAAGTCCTGCAGCGCTTCATCGCCTGGCCTTTAGTGGGATTGAGTCTATGGCCTGACATCCATTGCGTCACAGATTGGTGAAAAGAGGCTAAGTATGGAGATCGGTCTTCAACTTTTACAATTCTTTCCTTCTTTTCTTTGATCTTTCCTCTCGTTTTTTTAATTTCGGGTAGAATTTTTCTTGGCACGTCTGTGGTCCGACTTGATTGTTTCAGAGTCGTTGAGCAACGAGGACAAGGTCAATCATCAGGAAATTAGGGGTAATCGGCAAGAATTGGCTCGAATAGCCGAGAAAGAGGATAGAATCCTGGTGATCTCATGCATGTAGCAGAACGAATACAAGAAGATACCCTAGTCCTGATGATTTCAGGACGAGTGACTTTTTACTCTCGAAAAGTCTTTCAGGCCATTGTGGGTAATGCTCGGCTGTCCGGTGCGAAGCACATCATGTTCAATATTCAGGGTGTGACCTTTATGGATAGCACGGCGTTGGGTGGGCTCGCCTTGGCCTATCTGAATTTGAAGGAAAATGACTTGGCCATGAGCCTTGTTGGCCCGCAACAGCCCATTAAGGACTTACTCGACGCCGCAAATTTCCCAGCTCTGATTCCGACATATCCTTCCGAAGAATCAGCCTTTCAATCCTGCCACTAGTCCTCGAATCCTTTTCCAGAAATGTTGAAAAAGTCCATGGGTTCGGTCTAGCTTACTTTGTTGTATTTTTTACGCCTTACGCCTTACGCCTTACGCCTTACGCCTTACGCTTGACTTCTCTCGATCTCTGGCAGATTTGACCATTCCTGTCAGCTCTTTGATGCCAATTTATTGAGCATATACGGGCTATTGCCGTGAAATATTCAACGACCCCATATTTAAAAAAATCCAGTTGATTCGGCAAGACTAAAGGGGAATATGCTATTCTCCTACTCGAGTTGTCTGCCTGGTCCCCGAAAATGACATTCGGGATACGACGACAATCTATGGTTCTCGAATAATTTGACTCTATGAATGAAAAGCCACTTGAAGCGCTGCGGCTTGAACTCCTGCGTCTGGAGCTGACGGGGTTCATCGTGCCGCACGCGGATGAATATCAAAATGAATACGTGCCTGCCTGTGCCGAACGGTTGGCTTGGCTCACGGGGTTTACGGGATCGGCCGGTTCAGCGATTGTTCTTGCCGAAGAAGCGGCGATGTTTGTGGACGGGCGTTATACGATTCAAGTCGCTGACCAGGTCGATCAACAGGACTTCACCTTCAATCATAGCAGTGATCAACCTCCAGCCACGTGGCTCGAATATCATGTTCGGCCCTCCAACCGCATAGGCTATGATCCGCGGCTTCATACGCCGAAGGATCTTGAGCGATATCAGAAAGCTTGTGAACGAGCTGAAGCGCAGCTGATTCCTTGTTCTCCAAACCCCATTGATTTGGTCTGGCGTGAGCGACCTGCCCTTCCGATGGGCATCATTCAGCCGCATCTCTTGGAGTTTTCAGGAAGAAGTTCGCAAGAGAAGCGAGAGGAATTGGCCAAGTCCTTACGGGATGATGGCGTTGATGCCGCGGTGATTAGCGCACCAGATTCCATTGCCTGGCTATTAAATATTCGAGGGAGTGATGTCTCTCATACGCCTTTGCCCTTGTGCCAGGCCATTCTCTATGCGACCGGGCGGGTGGCGGTATTTGTAGATTCTCAAAAAGTCAGCTCTGGTCTTGCCGCACATCTGGGTCCGGATGTTTCTCTGGAAACGACTGAAGCCTTTGAAGGTGTGCTTCAGCAGTTAGGACAACAGGGGCAGCGTGTGCTGTGTGATCCCATGAAAACCAATACCTGGATCTTTTCGACGCTGACGACGCATGGTGCCCATCTCGTTCATGCTGCTGATCCATGTTCTTTACCGAAAGCCTGTAAGAATTCTGTGGAGATTCAGGGGGCGTATGCGGCCCATGAGCGCGATGGCGTTGCGGTGTGCCAGTTCTTAGCTTGGCTTGATCGTGAATCACTAAGTGGGCAGATGACGGAATTGCAAGCGTCGGACTATTTAGATGACCGTCGTAAACAGCAGGCAATGTGGGAGGATGCGAGTTTTCCAACCATTTCTGGCGCGGGCGCCAATGGTGCGATCGTGCATTATCGTTCGACGCCTGAGACCAATCGAGCGTTAGAGCTTGAGACGTTATATCTCGTAGATTCAGGGGGGCAGTATCTCGATGGGACGACAGATATCACACGAACGGTGGCGATAGGTCCACCGTCTGAGGAGTATCGGGATCGGTATACGCGAGTCTTACTGGGCCATATCGCGTTAGCCATGGCTAAATTTCCTGAAGGAACAACCGGAAGTCAACTTGATGCTTTAGCCCGTTCTCCACTTTGGGCTATGGGGTTGGATTATGATCATGGAACGGGTCATGGCGTTGGCAGTTATCTTGGTGTGCATGAAGGACCCCAGCGGATTTCAAAATCTGCCAGTGATGTCGCGCTGAAGCCCGGCATGATTGTGTCAAATGAACCAGGGTATTATAAAACGGGGGCGTACGGGATTCGGATCGAGAATTTAGTGGTCGTTCAACGGGTGGAGAAGGCGAAAGATTCCAACCGTTCGTTTCTGGCATTCGACACATTGACGGTTGTGCCATTTGATCGGAAGTTAATTGATGTGGCTCTTCTCTCTGCGTCGGAACGAAGCTGGGTGGATCGCTATCATGCTCGCGTGAGGAAATGTTTAGACGCCAAGGTTGATAGCGAAACGCGCGTGTGGTTAGAGCAGGCGACGCAGCCTCTTTCCTGAAGTTGGCCCTCGTGAGAATTATCCATTTTGGTCTTGAGTCACGATGATGAGGAAGATTGGTGATATATGTCGAAGACGAATGAGGAAATTGCGGAGACCATCAAGACACAGATGGGAAAAAATCCTGAGATTACAGGCCTTCAGGTCAAAGGGAAATTGCTCCAATTGCATGTTACCGAAAGCTATTTTAATCGGTTATCGGCTGATCGAGAGCGAGGACGGAAAATTGTTCTTGTCCTCTTAGAGCAGATGAAAACTTTGACGGGTCTGGAAGATGTGGTTGTGTGGGTCTATTCCGAAAATATAAAGGGCATTGAGGGAACCATTAAGCGCTGGGGTGGTGGTAACGTCAATTTCCTCTTTGACCTTTAACGCACCAGCTTATTGGAATACCTATTCCTGATTTTTTGCCCCTGGCCACGTCCCCAAGCTTGCTGGGAGGCCGGGCTTCCAGGAACCAACACGTTTCCCACCAGTGCCGATGGGACATGACCATATTCCCTTGGCGGAGTGATTGATTCGCCATCGCGCACCGTCGGCACTCAACCAGATCCATGTGGAAGATCGTCGAGCTGGTTGGTTTTTTTTCTCATTCATGGTTCGTAAATTAGGAGTTGGAGATTATTTTAACACTCGACAGCATCCGAAGAGAAGGTCGTCTCCACGAGAATAACCAGGGCAGTCTTGAGGCCCTCGCATCAAACTTGACAAGTTTGTCGCTGAATATGCAAAGGTATTCCCATGCCAAATATTGATGATTCACCGCCTTCTGCTGCACAAAAATCCTCAACAGTTCTTCATGGCCAGTATGAATCCGATGTCACCGTTTTAACCCATGGCGAGAAGACGATTATCTTGATTGGCACGGCTCATGTGTCACAGGAATCCGTCGAAATCGTTAAGCTGGTCATTGAGCAGGAACATCCAGATGGGGTGTGTGTTGAATTAGACGACAAGCGCTTTGAAGCGATTTCCAATCCTAATCGTTGGGAATCGCTGGATCTGAAAGAAATCATTCGTCGACAACAACTCAGTACGCTGATGGTCAATTTGGTGTTGGCCTCTTTTCAAAAGCGATTGGGTGATAAATTGGGTGTCTTGCCTGGCACGGAAATGCTCGAAGCCATTCGGATGGCTGAGAAGCATAATATTCCTGTGATATTAGCTGACCGTGATGTTCGAATCACCATGCGTCGAGCGTGGCGTAATACACCGTTCTTTCGAAAGAGCTTATTGGTCTCGTCTCTCATGCTCAGTATCTTTGATACCACCGAGGTGTCAGAGGATGAAATCCGCAATCTCAAAAAACAAGATGTGTTGTCGGAGATGATGAAAGAGCTGGGCAAAGAGGTGCCTACTCTCAAAGTCGTCTTGATTGATGAGAGAGATCGCTATTTAGCGAAGAATATTATGGAATCAGCTGGGAAGAGAACCGTGGCTGTTGTCGGGGCGGGACATGTTGCAGGTATTTGTCACACTATTGAACAACAACAATCAGTGGACTTGGAAGAGTTAAAGTATATCGCCCCAGTGTCTTCTGCCTGGAAGATGGTAGGTTGGAGTATTCCGCTGCTCATTGTTGGGTCGATTGCCTGGATTGGTTGGCAAAAAGGTGCGGGTGCCGCGGGAGAAAATGCCTTATTTTGGATCTTAGCGAATGGCATTCCTAGTGGTATTGGTGGCATCTTAGCTCTGGCTCATCCGTTAACGATCCTTACGGCGTTTGTGTCAGCCCCCTTTACGAGTCTCACGCCAGTGATTGGTGTGGGTTACGTGACAGCGTTTGTCCAAGCCTATTTGCAGCCTCCAATCGTCCGTGATTTTCAAACGGTGGCCGAAGACATCGCGGTTCCAGGACGATGGTGGAAGAGTCGACTGCTTCGAGTGTTTCTGGCGTTTTTGCTTCCGACGATTGGCAGCATTATTGGTACATGGGTAGGTGGGACGCGTATCGTTTCCAATCTGTTTTGAGGGAATGTTGAAAAAAGCCGCCAGCCTTCGTCAAGGCTACGGCTGACAGGCTAGCGGTTCTATGCCTGCCGAAGCTGCTTCGCATAGGCAGGTCGCCATTTTTCCGTGCTCACGTACATGAGTACGCTCCGCGCGTCAAAATGACTGCGGCCTTGCTGGGCGAAATTTTTTGAACATTCCCTCTCACTGATGTGGAGCGCCCTTTAAGACAGAAGCTGTTAGGGAAAATTTAGGAAGAAGACGAGGGGGCGGGTACTTTAGAGGTATGCTGAAAAATACATTTTGGGCAGGTGTAATGGATAAAGCGGCCTTCCCCGACAAGCCGTTTCATCATGGTGGCTTGGCACCAGGTGCAGAGTCGGTCAGGAATTTCTGACTGTGGCGAAGTTTGAGCGGAGGCTGGATTTGGTATAGTCATAGTGAAAGACATTCTCAAAATATCTGTGGGGTTTGTCAATGTTTAAGACCTTGAAATCAAAAACTATTCTCAGCTGTGTCTTTGTCGCACTCCTTGTGTGGGTTCCAACTCATGGGTGGGCTGGAGATGATGAGCTGGCTCAGCCACGTCTGACCGTCTCGGCAGAAGGCAAGATGAATGTGCCGCCCGATAAAGCGGTATTAAGCTTTGCGGTAGAAACCGTTGGAGCGAAATTGGCAAAAGTCCAAGAGGAAAACCGAGAACGAATGGATCGGGTGCTGAAAGAATGCCAACGGTTACACATTGAACCGAAATTTATCCAAACCACCTCCTTAAATGTCACCCCGGAATATCCTCCTCGTCCGCGGCGGTCTTCGGGAGGGTCGTTGGAACAGACCATCCCGCGTATTATTGGTTATCGCGTCGTCCATCAGGTGAATGTTGAGGTTCGGAGTTTAGATAATGTCGGCAAGGTTGTCGATCGAGTATTAAAAGTCGGAGCCAATCGTTTTTCTGGTATAACGTGGGGGTTACAAGACCAGCAACCAACGAAACTTACGGTCTTACAGCTGGCAGCTTCCAGGGCTCAAGCGAAAGCGGATACCCTAGCCCAATCCTTAAAGCTCAAATTAGTGAAGATTATGAACGTCATGGAAGGTGGTGTCTCGGTTGTGGCACCAGCGGTACGCTATCGTATGGCGAATGCGTCGATGGCGATGAGCGAAAGCGCCGATGCTTCGGTCTCAGCTGGTGAACTTACGGTGCGTGGCACAGTGACGTTAGAGTACGAAATTAGCTCTCAATAACCATTGCTTCAACCCTTGGCTTTTTCCTTATTAGAGATGTGTGTTTTTCTATGACCATTGATTCGACAACAATGTCTTCTCCCAATGAACCCACGAATCCCGTACTGGGTGTGCCGGCCTTAGTGGTTTCTGGTTTTTTAGGAGCTGGCAAAACGACCCTCGTCAAGCATCTCATTACCGATGCGCAGCAACAGGGGCTGAAACTGGCAGTGGTCTCAAATGAATTTGGAGAATTAGGTATTGATAAGGCTCTGCTGCAAGAAGCTGGTGGACCAGGATATGTGGAGTTAGAGGGCGGCTGCGTCTGTTGTCAATTAACCAATGAATTACTTGAGACACTTCAGAATTTGTGGGAGACCATTCGCCCCGATCGTATTGTTGTTGAAACATCTGGAGTGGCGTTGCCCTTTGAAACACTCATGACATTTTGGCGCGAACCGATCACCGAATGGGTGGGAGAAAGTTTGGCTGTTGTGGTGGTGAATGCGGAACAAGTGGCCGAAGGCCGAGATTTGGAAGGCACCTTTGAGCAGCAAGTATCTTCGGCCGATATCGTCGTACTTAATAAAGTGGATTTAGTTCCGGAGGCCTCTCTGGGAAAATTAGAAACCATTCTCCAAGACATGGCCCCTGACGCGCCAATGATTCGAAGCATTCAGGGGCAGGTCGATACGAATGTGGTCTTTCCTCCCACACCAACTCAACCCCCTTCATCTAAGCGCAAAGGGGAGCCTGAGCATAGGCCTCACACACATGAAGCCTTTGAGTCAGAAGAACTTTCCATCCTGCCGAACATCACACCCGAACAACTCATCCAACAACTGCAGTCTCTTGAAGCTCTTAGAATCAAAGGTATCGTTCGCACGTCAGACGGTCTGAAGCTGGTCCAAGGCGTTGGCCCACGTATTGATCTAAGCGCTCCTCCCTCAAGTCTCCCTCAAGAAATAATTGGCCGCTTGGTGGCTATCCGTCGAAAATAGAGTGGAAGCCTTTCCTTGTGTGTGGCCAAATCTGACCACATCTGTCTTTGCTAAGGCGACCTTTCTTGCCAAAACCGCGTGAGATCGAAAGAGAGTTGGCGGTGGTGTTTAACGGCAAGGAAGACAATCTGTTTGTTCCGAAGGAGATACAGCACCAGGTAGTCATCGATGATATATTCTCGAAGATCATCGTCGGGGTTGAGACGTGTGTACAATTTCTTAGTCAAGGATGTGGCTTCGGAAGAATGGATCCTATGTGCTAGGAACGATCGGCCCGACTTCGGAAATCCATAGAGCTGTGGAACGATGTCGTCGAATAGGCGGTCGAGGAAACGTTGAAAGGGCTTGAGCCCTTCTGCTCCTAAAAACGTTTGAATGGCCAGAAGGTTATCGGAGAAGTTTTGAGTGAAAATTGGCCGTTTAGCGGCCATGTCGAGTTTTGAGTTGGGAGAGTGTCAGCGTGTTTCCTTCAGCAAGATCCTCGATCCCGCAGATGGCCTCTTCAAGAAGCGTGAGGTGAATGTGCTCGCGCTCAAGACGGTGGTAATGATCTAAGCGGTTTGCATCGATCAATGCCGCGCAACTTTCCCCATTCTTCGTAATGATTTTTTCTCGTCCCTTGGTCTGCACCTCTTCGCACAGTTCCGTCAATTTTGTTCTCGCGTGAGTCAAAGAAATAATGTCCTTGGATGAGATAGCCATACGTGTTCCTCCTATTGTAGCTAGGATACTATTCTGTGCAGAATTCTGTCAAATATCTATCCGGCATAGAGTCTGTGACGAAGATGGCATTCTCATCCTGCCAGCGATGCTCGTCACAGGCCTCAATAGCATCATTGCCGACGGTCTTATTAGGAATGTGTCGTCTGTTGGGTACTGGGCGCGGGGTTTTCGATCTTTCCCGGGAACGCGTGGCTTGTGAGTTTCAATAATGATTTCGTGGGAATCTTTGGTAGGGATGCTGAGGCCAACTTCCTCGTCTGGCGCGTTGTGTGTCTAGGTCTCTGATGGGCAAGTCATACTGAGTGTGGTACCGGCAGGGTGATGATTCGGTCATTCGAGTGATTTGGGCATTTTGAACTTGGGGGTGCAGGGGACGGATGTTCCCTGCTTCCACTCAGTTTGCGTGCAGGAGTCCAGGCGATGGCGCGCTACGAACGGCTGATTGTTTTAGCTGTCGGCTGAACCCCTTTATTTCTTAATTCTGGCTTCAACGACATAGTCGCGAAGTCCGCCGACTTTGGTCATGAGTTCGTCAAATTCTTTTTGAGGAACCTTGAACTCTTTTAGGGTCGTCACTAAGTGACCAGCGACAATATCAAATTCTTTATCGGTAATCCCCAAGCCCACATGGGCCTCACCTAATGGGCGATTAATTTTTTTGCAGGGCCCACCAGTGTTTGCACACATCAAGTTCTTATTTTTTTGCCGTAATTGGTTTCTGGTATCCGTGCCCATACCCACGAAAAATCGTCCAACAACCGGGTCTTCCCATACTTTAATAAGAAAAACGTCAACGACCCCTGAGATCGCATCATAGCCACCAAGACGCTCATATAACGTCGCTTTGGTTTCAGCCAGACTTAGGGTGGCAGTTGTGCCGATAAAAGCAAAAATCAAGATTAATGTTAGTGATCTGCCAAAACCAAAAATTCGACCTGTCTTCATGAGATTCTCCTTTATTGTGAGTCAGTCTGTTCGGATTGTAAGACCCTAGAGGCATTGTGTTCAACTTTCTCTGATTCTCATAGGCAGGGGAGGCCATTGAGCCTTTTTGCCATGGACATAGCCGAAGAAAGAAGGTGGATAGATCGAGATTTTTAGGAGGGGTGCAGCCCTGGTGGTTGATCTTTGTGGCTTACAGGGGAGGGAACACTCATCAAAAGATCAAAAATGACCTGCTTGAATTGTTCTGCTTTACGAGGGTCCGTTAATAATTGGAGTTTCTGATTGTGGTGAGCGTCACTGCTACTCAGAATTGCGTCATCGACCGCGCCTGGGAAATCCCCCAATAGGGCTTGAGCAGGTGGATTATTGGTGAGCTGGCTCATCACCAGATCGTTTTCGCGTACCTTATCTCGCACAGTGTAGGCATAGTTCACCATGTCATCCTCCGTGAGCTCGTCGGTGATAAAAAGCTCATTGAGGCGGTGGATGATCTGGGAGAGAAATTCTTCCTTCTTGTCTTTAGCCTTAGAGGTGCCGAGTCCGTCGCCTGGGTGGAGTTGGTAGTCAGAGGAATCTTCCTTCATCACGAGGTCTTGTTGATAGATTTTGGAGAGGCGGTAGTGACTGAGGACGATGCTGTTGAGGTTGATCTCTTCTTCGTCTGAGGCTCGTTCACGGAGCATGGGGCGAAAGTTTCGAGCGAAGAGACACAGTTTTTCCAAGTCTGTATTGTCGTAGTCGACGATTTGCGACATAAACTCGTAGAAACGGACAAACGTCCCAAGGTCTTTCCTAAATATTTCCAGGGCGTCTTTTTCAGTTTTGCAGGCTTTAAAGGTATTTTCAGCATTGGCGGTGAGCACGGCGTCGCCGGATTGTTGAGCGCGTTCGTAGAGATCTTTAGTCCTGGTGAGCTCGGTAACTGCCGATTGGTAACGGTGTTGCCAACGTTCAACCGCCGGTTTGCAGATATTGGCAATAGCGGCGTTGCTTTTGCTCTTCACAAAAAAGGCCTCGCAGAAGTGTTCCACTTCCTGCCACAGGAAGATGCCCGTAGCTCTGAGTTTGTCGAACAGGTCGAAAATGAGATCAGGGTTGGAGACATCAGCCAATTCAGCGGTTTGATAATATGGCTGAAACGAGGAACGGATATCTTCGGGTTCGTTGAAAAAATCTAAGATAAACGTGCCGGTTTCAGCTTTTCCCGGGTAGGTTCGATTAAGACGTGACAGGGTTTGGACGCATTCAACCCCACCCAGCTTTTTGTCCACATACATGGCACAGAGTTTAGGCTGATCA
>JAJDBS010000187.1 GCA_029261235.1 Nitrospirales bacterium | reverse complement strand
AAGAGGTGGAGCAGATGAAGGGTGCCGCCGCTCAGATAGTTGAACTTGATGAACTGCATCGTGATGTTGGGCATAAGAAACTATTGCTGGGTCTGGATTGTTGTTGATCGACTTGGGCAACGCTTCCTCCATGCTGTCACTGTGATCTGAGGAATCCTAGCAGGGAAGCAATTCTGGGAGGCAATCAATAGTCCTCACATCGCCCAAGTCATGACGGACTCCTGGGAGCCGTATGAGTATTTTGTGCCCCCGGAGCAACACGTTCAGTCGCAAGTGGAAACCTACACCATCGAGGGCTACAATCGCGTGTTCTGCTACTTTCTGGTCCGCTTTCGCCGGAAGGCGAAATGTTACAGAAAAAGCGAAGCCATGTTCCGGCATTCGGTCCTGCTCCTAATGGCTAAGTGGAACGGTGAATTGGAATATCTCTTAAATTAACAATGCCACATCTTTTCCATCTTGATCATTGAAAGTTTCGTACCATTATGAAAGTCTTGCTAATCCATAATTTTTATCAAATGCCAGGAGGAGAGGATTTAGATTTTTCGCTTGAAGGCGATTCTTTAGAGAAGCATGGACATACGGTGGTCCGATACTCAATACATAATGAGAAAGTAACTGACTTTAGTAATCTTCGCCTTGGCATCACAACAATTTGGAATACAACTACGTACCGAGAGCTTAGAGCACTTGTGAAGCGAGAGAAACCTAATGTTGCACATTTTCATAATATATTTCCGCTTATCTCTCCATCGGCCTACTATGCGATGAAAGACGAAGGAGTGGCCACCGTACAGTTTCTCCATAATTACCGATTGCTTTGCCCAAATGCGCTTTTTTTTCGCAACAACAAGGCATGTGAGGATTGTCTTGGGAAGTCATTTCCCTGGCCAGGCATTCTGCATGCTTGTTACCGGGAAAGTCGCTTGGCAAGTGGTACCGTGGCAGCAATGCTTTATGCCCACCGAATCCTTGGTACATGGACAAAAAAAATTGACATGTACATTGCATTGACAGAATTTTCACGACAGAAATTTATTGCAGGCGGAATTCCTGCAGAAAAGATCAAGATTAAAGCGCACTTTGTACATCCAGATCCCGGCGCAAGTGAAATGGCAGGAAACTATGCTCTTTTTGTTGGACGCTTCTCACCGGGCAAGGGACTTAATACGTTACTAGCGGCTTGGCAGCGGCTTGGGAAAGTGCTCCCTCTAAAGATAGTTGGCGATGGGCCTTTGGCGTCAGAGGTCGCTGCAGCAACAGAGCAAAACTCTGGAGTGACCTGGTTAGGCAGAAAGCCTTTGTCTGAAGTGTATGAGCTCATGGGCCAAGCCTATGTGGTTATTTCAGCATCAGAGACCTACGAAACCTTTGGGCGAATTGCAATAGAAGCATTTGCAAAAGGAACTCCGGTCATCACTTCCGATATCGGAGCATGCGCCGAACTCGTTCATCATGGACGGACGGGGCTTCACTTTCGGTCAGGGAGTGCAGAGGATCTGGCCCAACAAGTCAATTGGGCAATAGACAACCCCGTGAAGATCACACAGATGCGTCAAGCAGCACGTGCTGAATTTGAAGAAAAATACACAATGGAAACGAGTCACCAAGCAATGATGAGTATCTATGAAATGGCCATGCGGTAGATTGAAAGCCGCTCGTGTTTTTGTGGAAAACATTCAAAGGCATGGCGCTGGAAAATATTTGTGAATACAAAGACTCTCAGATACTGGCTCGTAAAGGGCATAGGTTCTACTCTAGATCAAGGGTTTTTTGCACTTTCAAATTTTTTTGTGAATCTTTTGCTTGCTCGCTGGATGACCTCACAAGAGTATGGTGAATTTGTCGTCGCTTACACGGGACTTTTACTTGTGGGATGTATTCACTCAGCGTTATTAATTGAACCAATTTTGATCTTCGGTAATGGTCGATATCAGAATGACCTGTCAGCATATCTACGGGCCCTTCTCAAATGCCACTGGATATTAACAGCCAGCGTAAGTGCCTTACTCGCCATAGCTGGGATTTCTTGCTGGTATCTCGGAAACGAGGCTCTAGCATTATGGCTGATACTACTAAGCCTCATAAGCCCTATGGTCTTTTTTCAGTGGATAATGCGCCGAATCTGCTATGTGAATTTGGAAGCCTATTATGCAGGTTATGCCGGAAAGTTGTATCTCGTCCTTGCGCTGCTAGGTATTGTTGTAGCCCAAGAAACTGAATGGCTTTCTGGAGTAGTTGCGTTAGGTATTCTTGGAGGTGCGAGTTTAATTTCAGGGATTTGGTTGAACACGCGCTTAAAGATTGGACGGACTCTAGAGGAAGAAACCGTATCAACTAATGTTGTGGCCCATGATCATTGGGACTATGGAAAGTGGGTCCTCGGAACCAGCTTTTTTTCCTGGGGTTTTGGAAATATTTATTTTCTCATTTTACCGTTATTTTATGAACTAGAAGTCGTTGGGGCATTTAAGGTCTTACATATACTGATAGTTCCAATGATGCATGTAATAACAGCAGTTGGTCGAGTTTTGATTTCTGCCTTCGTGAGGGCTCGGAACAAGTTTGAATTTGACAAGATTGCATGGACTGCTTTGAGTTCATTGGTTGCTGGCTCTCTAGTATACTGGCTCTTTTTGGGACAGTGGAACCACGAAATCATTAATTGGATGTTCAGGGGTAAATATGACGAGTATTCTGACTTATTTTGGATCGTTGGAATTGTCCCAGTATTTTTTTCATGTTCAGTAGTCTTTGGGGCAGTCCATCAGGCTCTAGAGCAACCAGATCGTCAATTTCTATGTTATTTACAAACTGGAGTCTTCAGTCTAATTTTCACTTTAGTGCTAACCGCATTTTGGGGAATATTGGGCGCAACATTGGGTATGGTATTTTCGTATGGTTTCGTATCACTCTATCTATGGCGCTCTTATAGTCGTTCAAGTGGAAGCATCAATGAAGTAACGCTTAATGAAGTTTAAAGGTGGGTCTTGCAATGTTCCATATCCATTAATCTGTATTGTTAATTGAGTAGATATTGTAGTTCGTCGTTCCATTTCGCCATCAAGAGCATGACGGAACACCTCAGCATAGATTCGTTTTTGCTAGAATATTTCGTTTTCCTCCGGAAGCGGACTAGAAAGTGGCGGAAGACGCTATTCTAGCCTTCGACCGTGTAAGTTTCCGCTTTCGACTGGATGTATTTCTCAGGTGTCACAAAGTGCTCATACGGTTCCCCTGTAAGCTTCCCCAAAATGTGGACAGATCAAAAGTAGAGCTTTCTGGCATACTCACCCAGGAGGTTCCTATGAAAACCAGTCGATTTAGTGAAACGCAGATTATTACGATTTTGAGACAAGGGGAGAGCGGGCTCAAGGTCAAAGACCTCTGCCTGGAGCATGGGATCAGTGATGCGACATATTACAATTGGAAAGCCAAATACGGCGGCCTCGAATCCTCAGATCTCAAGCGACTCAAAGAGTATCGATGTGTAAATATGGATTATCCAATGTTTCTCTCGGTCCCACAAACACAACTACATTGGGTCCGTCAAAATTCCGTCAGAGAAAACTGGATGAATAAGGGAATAATTAAGGAGATGGAAGTGATAGTGCGCGCCAAGTACGACTCGACGCAGAAATATCCCGAGGACTTCTTTGGAGAATTTTGGCCCTCTTGGGAGAACCTTGTTGTGCTGTGTACTGGCTGGCGGTGTGTGCAGTCAGCAGTGAATTTCTCTCCCATGTTATCTAACCCTACCTGTTAAATCCATTAGTTATTCCAGACTTGCCGCCTTCCAAGTAGTCATTTCCTTTAAAATTTCATTTCCGTCTTTAACAGGGAAAATACAGGGAAATTATTGCGTTTGAGAGGGAGGAATTTTAACTGAAATCGTTCAACAAGCAATAGAAATAAAGTGTTTGACAGTTTAACTTTTTTGCAGCTTATTCAAGAACAGGGAATTAACAGGGAATTGGAGAAGTAAGTGACCTATAGATTTTATTCGAACATTTCCATACAGTCTCTCAATAGATTTGGAGGGAAGCTGTTCGGATATTAAAAGCATTTGAGAGGTAACCTGGCATGATCTGCAGATTCAAGTTTAAAGTAGTCTTAATGGCTTCCCTTATAATCCTTGTCTTCCCCACAACGTACATAAATGCTGGAACCCCAGCGGACTCGCAACTGGCAACCATAGTCGATGTACATCGCGTAGAATCTGACCTCGATCAGCTTAGGGCTGACCTTCAGACGGCTAGTTCCGAAATTAAAGGTGGTCTTGTGGAGATCGAGACGGCACAGCTAAAGCAGATTGAGATCTTAGAAAATGTACGTTCGGACATTAAGTCAAACTTCAAGCTTCACTGGCGGGAAATTGGATGGGGGGACGTAACCACAATTCTCGGGTTTATCTTTGCCGCTATCACAGCTTTTGTTCAAATACGTAAATATCATGATGGCAGAGACAAAGAACGACGTGATCGTCATCGAGAAATCTTAATTGCTGAAAAAGAATCGCAATGGAAACGTATTCAATTTCTGTTCGAACAGGAAAAAGCGTTTTATGGGGATAATGATATATCTAACATAATATCAATTATTGAAGGATACGAGGGGGAGGAAAGAATTTTGTTGGCGAATGCACTTACCACTTTTCTTAATCAAGAGAAACGAGTCACAGTAGAGGAAGGTAGCTTATTGCGTAAAACTGATCGCTTTCTTAATCATCTCGAGCTTTTGGCAGTGGCGTGGAAGAAAGAAATTCTCACCACTGAAGAAGTTAGCGTGTTTGCGCATTATTTATCCCTTGCGAATGACAAGACTTTTCCAGAGCTTCAGGAATTTACCGCCAAATATTACCCTGATGTGAAAGAGCTTTCAAAGGCATTATGAAATTTACCAAATGAACCCTTGAAATGGTTTTAAGAAAATGCGCTGTGTTGTCTTTCTCAACGGACAGAATTTCTTTCGCCAACCTTTTGCAACGGAGATAGCTCATGCCCATGAAAATTGGAAACCTTGAAATTCATTTAGGGCCTCAAGAAGTGGGTGGGCCAGATGATCTGAGGCAAGAGATTATATCGTTTATTGGCAAGGCTAAGAAAACCTTATATGTGGCGGTCCAAGAAATCGATAATACCCCGATCGCCCAAGCCGTAACTGCTGCGAAACAGCGAGGAGTGAAAACCGTTCAAGTTGTGCTTGAACAAGATTATCTGCGATCAGGGAAAATTCATCAGACTCCATTTCAATCTGGAGGACGACATGAGAGTAATCGTATCCTTCATGCTGCAATGCTACGCACGGATGTCGATGTGAAGGCTGATTTTAATCCTGCGATTTTCCATCAAAAATTTATTGTTCGAGATGGAAGTGCTGTCCTAACGGGATCGACAAATTTCACTGATACCGGCGTGGGAAAGAATTTGAATCATGTGATTATCCTGAAGGATAAAAAAGTAGCTAATGCGTATACCAAGGAATTTCGAGAGATACGCCAAGGGCGGTTTGGAAAACGGTCAATGGACCGTGACGAAAAACCGATTGAAACGAAGATATCCGGTATACGCATAAAGCCGCTGTTTGCTCCGGATCATGCCCCAGAAATGGAAATCATTAAGCAAATTCTCAAAGCTCAGACTCGAATTGATTTTGCAGTCTTTACCTTTGCGCAATCGTCAGGTATTGATGATGTCCTGAAGAATGCAGCTGCCCGAGGGATTCAAATCAATGGAGTATTAGATAAACGTCAAGCCAACCAAAGCTGGGCAGCGACGCATCACCTTCGCGTTCCCGGAGTTTCTCTCTGTGTAGCGGGGAATCGAGGAGCATTGGGGAAAGTGCATCATAAGCTTATGGTCATCGATGATCAGTTGGTTATTGGGGGTAGTTTTAATTATACCGGGCCAGCAAATTTGACCAACGATGAAAATATAGTTGTGATTGGTGATTTGGAAGAAACCCAAGCTGCCATCAGGAGAAAACAACGCAGGCTTGGTCAATTTGTTCGAGCGGAAATTGATCGGATCTGTGCGGATTTTGGAGAGGTGATTAACTAACAAAAAACATGGATTAGCCAAAAGGATGAAACGTCATTATCTGCCATTCTGGATTGTTGAAAATTATGTCCGTGAATAGATCAATGAAATGGGAATATTCGGTTTTATTTTTTTAAAACTATCGTCTATTTGAAAACTCTTCGAAGTTTGTGGACTAATGGACAGAACATAATTACAAAAGATGAGGCAGTATTCTTGAACCGTAGGAACAATTAGAGGTTCAAGCATGTGTTGTTCTTAGATTTTCTTTTCATAACATAGATAGGTAGGATTGGCCCTTCAAAAAATATCCCAGGGATGTTAGGTAATTCGATTACCTTTTGAGCGAGCTTACATTCATTCCTCACCAAAAGTGAGTTACTTTTCTCTTATCAACTTGTTGAGAGCAAGACCAACTTTAGTGCTCGGTTGTGTACTTCCAAGAGGAAAGACCGTGCTGTGCGGCCTTCCTAGCGGCATCTTCCCATGAACCATAAGTAGGATTGGGAAGCATGAACCACTTCGTGCCCCAGCGATTTTGGTTCTTGTTAATTAATTCTCGCCGTTCTTCCACTGACAATGGTCCATCGTCTTTAGTCACGGACAAAAAGTCTCCAAGATCGTCCCCGATCAGCATCACCACATCGTAATTCAGACCAATACATTCCCTGCGATAGCTTTTTTCCTTTGGCCAACCCGAAGAAAGTTTCATTGATAGAGTTTCCCCATACACCTTTCGAAAATGATGTAAACATTTTTTTGGCGGTTTCGCTTCACGCAGAAAAAAATCATCATGTTTGGTTGGAATCCCTAGATCAGATAAATTTGCCCATGTATCCTGATGTTGAGGGCATGGGTCGTCAGATTTTTCGCGATGAAAACAAGTCCGGTTAGTGACCCAAAAAATCCTAACATAAGGTTTAACCGTCTCGATAAACTCTTTGCTTCCTGGAATCAATTTCGCTTGGCGGTCCTTCACCCAGCCATCCCACTCCAAGGGGCTGTAATCACGACCGTACAACACTCTATAGGCACTATAAGGGCTATTATCGAGGACAGTTTCATCGATGTCCATGATTATTGCCATAGGTCGTTTATCTTTACTTGTCCTTTTGCTAACCAGTTGCTTTATTTGTAATTGAGCATTCCGGTAAAGAGTAATGGTATTGGCCTCGTATTCGGCGGCTGTTTGCATCCACACCGTTGCTTGGAGTAGGGGATTTCGCTCAGGTGTCTGACATCCCGTAAAAATGGATACTATCAATAAAAACTTTAGAACTATCCTAACCGTCATCCAGTCTCCTCATCTACCAAATTGCATATAGTAGCCAATTCAATATTAGCGATCTTATCCACAAATTTAAGATTGACCTGGTAGCTACCAATATTGTCATCAAACCACATATTCCACCGTCCCTCTTTCAAAATTTTATTCCAGGTTCTTTTACGATCAGCCATGAGAGGTGGTTTGTCGACTGTTAAGAATTTATCATAGCGCTTTTTTATCTCTTTTTCGTTCAAGAGAAAAAGGTCACGTGATCGGTCTGAACCGTCCAAGACCAAATCGTTTAAGGTGAGCCAAAGTTTTCCGGTCTTCTCAATATCGTTGCGAATGTAGCCAAAGTTGCTCAAACGGTAGATCTTCCCTGGCCTAGGATTAACTGGGCTGGGAATTTCCTGGTCCGAATACGAAATAAAACCAAGCAGCTCTCCATAAGGACCATTTTGGCAGATCAGCCTCTCATTTCTGATTTTATCCCCTGGAAGTGGTTTCTTCGTTTGTTTTCCACTAGGGCCCGTCCATTCGTATTCAACAGGGTCATCGCGAATAGCCGCATCTACCAGGTGATGGAGGGCAAGGTGGGCTCGGCCTCGGGAGGATATCTTTACCATCTGTCCTGGCTTGATTTCAATATCTGTTGGCATCCAAAGCTGATTTGCGGGGAGGAACATGGTGGCTGCTTGTATTTCTTCTCCAACGACAATTGCGATACGATCGGCTTGAAACTCAATCCGCGATACATCGCCCATCAATGGGGTGTTATATAGAGCTAGGCGGATAAGGGCTTAGGACCACACCAAAAATCGAAACGAATGGCCCCAGGAACTAAATATGCTCTAATGGCCATTACTTTTGGTATCTGCCATATCAATCTTCCCTCTTCTACTTTCTTTGCTATCCAAGGATTCCTTGCCTGCCAATTCCTGCCTTACTCTTTTTTTGATGCTCAGATAGTGCCCATCTACCCTGATCCATACGAAAATAGGCTCAACCTGAGCCCATTGGCTCGTAATATTCTCCTTCTATGATGTCATACGGAAGGCATTCAGGAGGTTGAGTGAAAGAATTAAGATTTATATCAGAACATAAGAGGAATATCCCTTTTTAAATAGTTACGAGGTGAAATTAGAGATCGTAATCATCTCTTGCAATGTAGAGATGGGTTTGGTCCTAGCTGAATATTCGAATCTCTGCTTGCCTTTTGGTGATAGTTGACAATCCGTCCTCTTTACTAGTGCGATCATAAATGCTTCATTACCTTACCGTTTTTAAAATCATTCCCTGGTGGCATCCCCAAGAAAGGTAATTGAAGTCTCAAATGCCTTATTACCTTCTTTTCGGCTGGCCACAACCCTTTCCAAAACTGCTTTGACGGTGGAAGTTACGGTTTTTATGGCAGCATCTTCATTCGCGTTCGCGATTTCCACTTCCTTTTGCTTCGCGGCGGCCATTAAGGCCTTTTCTTCTGCGACTCTCTTTTTCTCACTAACAAGATTACTGGCTTTCTCCAGATCATCCTTGGCTTTTTCCATATCCTGTTCTGCTACCGTTTTTTCGGGCCCGTTCACATCTCGTAAGGCTGTAAGCCTCTTTTCGACCGCTTCCTTACTTTTCTCCGCCTCCTCAACCGTTTGTTGAGCATTGCCTAACTCCTGATCAGCTTGAGCTTTTGCAGCTTGGGCCACAGTCAATTCAGCAACTTTTGGAGTCGGAATACCCATTCCTTTAATCAACCCAATCAACTGATTATGAAAACGGCGAATGCCTTGAAGACCTCTCGTAATTTTGGCCGGCCGCTTGGCTAAGCTTGCCTCTGTCTCAGTGTTATTATTCATTTCTTTTCGAGACGACTCGAAATTTCCTTGTGCAGCCTCCAATGCGTCTCCTAGTTGACTATCGTGGTCATCAGAAAGGGATTTATTGCTGGCCCAAGCTTTCTTGATTTGATCTGGCAAACTCTTGGCATTACTGGAAACGGCTGTTTTCAATTCCTCGAAATCATTTTTGGTTCGGCTCTGATATTCTATTTCATACTTAGAGAACAACCGTTCTAACGGCGTTGTTTGAGAGGCCGCGTTTTGCGCTCCAACCTGGGTGGGCGATTCATTCTGACTCTGCTCCTGGACACGACCTACCAGATTCGTGTTCAGCCCTGAGCCTAGTCCATACAAGGCCAAATTCCTCGCGGATTTGATGATTGGCTCAGGATCGGTTGCCACTTCTTTGACATACCAGTTTCCTATATCGTCTTTGGCAATCACATAATTCGTAATGCCGCCACCCGTCACTTTGACTTGATTAATATTTTGCCAAAACTGCTTATCGATTTCCGAAACGATTTTTCTCTTATTCTTATCAGCCCCCCAAGGACAATTTCCATAAAGACAATCAAAGGCGCCGCCCAGAATCGGAAGACTTCTTAGTGCTTGCTCCTGAAGCATATTCTTTCTCGTCAACCCCGGATCGTCTTGCAACGAAGTCGCTGGATAACTACTACGCAAATACATACTTGAGGGACGAATGTAGATCATGTTGGAGCGGTAATTCAGAGCCGTCTTTAGCGCAGCGGCAATACGTTTAGCAGGTTCGGTATCAGGTCCAGACTCGCCAACTGCTTTAATATGCTTTTGGCGGAGACTTGCAATCACATCATCAAGCACCTGTTTTGAAGTTTCCTGGGGTTCACTTGTACCCAATGGGAAAAAAGGAATGGGATGTAATTTGACATGCTTTATAGCACTTATCCACTCGGCTTTTTTCCCATCATCAGCTTCAACTGAATTTTTTAATTCTTTTTCAAAAACAGTAAGTAGCTCCTTGATTGTGTCACGTGGACCAGGTGAATAGGATTTAGGTTCATTTGAGATTTTCTTTCCAATCGCATCTAGCACATTCTTTTTTTTAGCATTTATCGCATCGCGAGTGAGAATAATCTCCGTAGCTAATTTTCTATTGTACTCTCCTTGTTTTTTCTTTTCCTTTTTAGCTTGTAATTTGGCATGCAACTTCTCGACTTGTTGGTCTAGTTTGTTGATTTCAGCCTGAACTTCGTCAAATTCTTCACCAGCCGCAACAACCGCAGCAGTATCGGCATTAACCAGGGAAGCAAGTTCATCCTTTAGTTGGCCAAATGCCTCTGTTCTAGGTAGTTTTGTAATATTGACTGGGCTAATGTCCCAAAAGCTTGTCTTTACAGCACTAAGGATCTTTCTTCCTTCTTTACTGTCTTGGTCTTGATGGTCAGCGATCAATGAATTAAAGAGGATTATAATTTTGTTCTTTAGTTTTACACCTGGTTGATCAGAGAAAGGATTGGCTAGTTCAACAAACCTTTTCAGCTTTTCCTGAAACTCAGCCAGAGATTCTGGTTTGGTTCCTGAAATAGAAAGATTTTGACCATCAAATGAACTAGGGCAACTAGAACAGCTTACTAATTGATTCGCAAGCTTCTGATAGGATAAGGCTAACTTTGCTTTTTCATGGTCAATCTTCTTTTCTTCGCTCAACGTATTTTTGGTTTCCAGTTGCCCTTTTAATGGTGCAAGTTTCGCCTCAAGGCCAGATATTTTATTTATTAGTTTTGTTATCTCTTTCTGATATGTATTGTCATCTACTTGATGGACATTCGTTTTTCCTTCTATCGCTGAAATTAAATCGTCCAAGACTATTTGAGGATCTGAGGAATAAATCAATTTGACAGCATGCCGTTCATGAGGACCTGATTTTTCTAAGTCATCCTTATGTGATGACCGTTCACGCAATTCATTCGCTTGCACTAATATCGAATTCCCTATCGATTGGAGAACCAGTGTTTCTTCGTCCAAAGATCCTTCTTCGGGTTTGTAAATGTTGTCTGGATAAGAGTTTTTCTTCGTCAAAAGAGTCTTTTGATTGGACAGGGAGAGGACTTTTTGGGCGAACCTTACCAGTGCATCAATAAGCTGTTTTTGATCCTTGCTTTCTGGGCCACCTAGATGATTGATCCGTTTTTCCAAAAATTCCTCGATTAAGGTATTTAAACCTACCGACAACCTTCCTCGCTCCAATCCCCCTAAGGCTTTCAACTTGTTTGTCACAGTGTTTCCCAGTTTCTCTATGTGGGAGGTTGGAGGGAGGGCTACTGGGCCAGTAGTGAGTCCGAACTCTCTATGAGGCCTATACTTATATCTTTCTTGAGTCTCACACTTAGTCCCCCTCGCTTCGTTGGTATAGGCATAGGTGTATTTATAATCCTCATGGACTTTCAACATATGGTCACTTAATTGTTCTTTTACCAGTAAATTTCTCAGGAAGCTTAGCACCCATTCTTCTGGTGGAGTGTACTCAAATTCTAAAAATTTTCTATAGTTGCCTGTAGGTCGCCATATTGAAAAAGAATCCTTTACCCGCCTCCGGAGAGTCTTCACCACCTCTTTTCTCCCTTCTTCATTTTCTAATGCGCAATACAGATAGCTTGGGTTGATGAGCTGGGCAGCAAAACGTGCTGCGGCCTCACGAATTTTGGCGACAGACGTATATGAACCACTTTTACTAGCGTCTGTGCGCTTAATGATTTCTAAGGAAAGGTGAAGTAATTCATTAAGCCTTTCTCGAGCCTTTAAGAAGGTATGACTTATCTTATTTATCTGATCGAGGAAAAGTATTTTGGCTTCCCCTTGGCCATTTTGAAAAAGTAACTCTGCATGGATTTTCGCATAGGAGGGGAGCGCCCTGTATTCCGAGTTCGCGCTTGTTTGGGAATCTCGATCCTCAAGGGGCACGGAAAGATCTTTGAAATATGGAAATAGGAATCCAGATTCTGTGGGGACTTGTAAATTGTAGCGGAAATACTTAATCACATCTCCCGCAGGAATCTGAGCGTGATGGTTTTCATACAGAGACCAGTGGGCCTTGTAGATCTTATCCTGGTCTCGCCCGAGTTTTCCATCGAATGATAGACGGACATTCCCTTGAATAAACCCTTTATAGGCATCTTTTAGTTTTTCTAGGTCAAGTTTAAATTCTTCTTGTTGACCTATGATAGGCGAATTTGACTTCATCAGAGGGTGCCCTTTATTAAATTCAACACCCATACCGGCTTCAATTTTCTCCCAAACCTTTTCATATTCTAGAAAGTGTGCTTCATCCTGAGGGCGAATGACAGGAAAATTAGAGACATAGGCTCGCAAATTCTTTTTAAGAGGAATTATGAGCTCGGCTAATTCTTTCAGAGATTGATCCTCATACAGTGATAAGATAGCTTTTATCCGTTCCCCACCAGTAGATTGGAAATGCTCGTTACTTCGCTGAACCTTTTCGTCGAAGTCATAAATCTCCGAACTGGGTTTGCAGCGCTCTCGCGCTTCTCTTTTCTCCTTATTGTTGAGAGAAGCCGCCTCCTCAAGCCGAATGCACAATTCCTCAAGCAACGGTTTTGCCGCAACTGCCATTACTGCCATTTGCTCTAGTTGAACCTCTTCATGATTTGCTAAGGGTCCCTTGTAGACATCTACGTCGATTGTCAGTGCCGCACATCCTGTAGTTAGAAGGATCAATACCAACAGGCACATTGGCTTAAACTGTTTAAATGCTGCAGCCATCAATTTGCCTCCTTTTCTTGTGGGAGGTCGACGGCGATATCTCGCTCGAGTTCATCAAGATTTTCTCGCTCGTTTTTGACCATAGTCAGAGCTTCAAACATCTCACGTGTGAGGACATTCGTACGTTGCTCAGCTTGGGCCTGAGAGACCTGACCTAGTGCGGTGTCAATGGCTTCAAAATACGCACTTGGATCTGATCCCATGATAATCACTAACCGGTGGTTCTTAGGGGCCTCTCGAAATCCTTCAGGACCAAACATCATGAGTTTTCTTCCCGTCGGTAATGACGGGAACTCTCCCTGATCCGTTTTCGTCACTGAAAACCCGCCACCATCGTTCGCTTTGACTGTGGTCCCCAATGAATCAATCAGATCTGCAGGTACCCACCCAGAACCGAACTTCATTAGACTGATGGCACTGGCCTGCCCGCGTACTCGCACTCGATAGACCGTCGGTGGGATTTGCTCATGCGGATCAAACACACCAAGATAGTATACTTGATGAAGCTCATTGCTCGGTGAAAGACCGGTGAAAATCGTTGTTCCCACAATGCTTCCGATAAGAGTCGTTGGGTCACATCCAGCTTGGGTTATTCCCAAAAATCCAAGGAGCAGGATAGTCCTAAACCAATCAAGTAATTTTTGTTTAATTGGGAGCATACTTTATTCTCCTTTTCTGATTTTCTGGGAAATTCATTTTGAAAATTAGGAAGTGGCAAAAAAATATTTGCCATATGCAGTGGGATATTTAATCGAAATAATTATTTTCATGATTATGAATGGTAACAAACTAGGGCGAATTTTCATTGAATTCGATGAATAACAGAATTTTCCGGGGAGAGAGCCAATCCTTAACTATTTTTTTATTCCTCCTCATAGAATCGCTCTCAGATTAGATATGCGGAAGAGCTCGAAATGAAAGAGGTGTAATTTTCATTCTAGAGATGAGATCATTGTAGAAATTTTGAAATAAATCAAGTGTTTTTTTTGTAATTTAGATCACAAAATAATTCTCTAGATTTATTTCAGTATTTCTTCTATTGTTCATTTGCCAGAAGGAAGCAGAGGATTTGGCAAGGTAAATGGTAATTGAGATATGGGGGAAGCCTCAGAGCGTAACGTATGCTAAATACAACTAATAACCGAATTGTCCTTTTGGCCTTATTAACGACAATATTCTGGATGTCATGTTCCTTTGCTCAGGATCTGCCCAAGCCCTTACCACCGCCTAAAACGATTCCAGAGTTTGATTACGAAAATGCTCAGGCCATTTGCGTGAATTGTGGGGAGCCCTTTGACTTTCCCAGCCATGAAGAAGCCAATGCGGCGATCCTCAAAAGCCCGTATGTGAAGCAACTACGAAGTGCGATGTATTGGCAAGATACCGTACATCAATTCGAGTCGAAGGCTCATTTCGATAACTGTGACTTTGATGGGTCATTTGGCTATATCAACGCATTGTGGTCTGAGGTGAATGCAGAAGTTCAAGGAGCGCAGCTTGATGATAAACAGGACGTTGAAGATCGGGTTGAAAGGGCTTTTTTGGCGTTAGGACAGATCCTGCATGCAGTGCAAGATTTTTACGCCCATACCAACTATGTTGAGATGAATGTGGGTAGAGTTCAAAACGTGACAGATTTGCCGGTTCTTCGACCCTGGACATCACATGGCCAAGAGCACATTGAAGAGCTGCAACAGCGTGGACTGATTTCCGGGTATGTGTTTTGGGGATTTCCTCAAAAGTGTCCAGCAGACACGCTGACCCACGGTGAACTTGCAAAGGATTCGGGGAAAACCGACTCAGGAAAAGTACGAATTCCTCATCTCGAAAATCTCAGTCAGCATCGGATTGCTCTCTTTCTTGCCAGAGAGGCCTCCAAAAATCTTCTCGAAGCCGCATTTCAACAATGGCCCTTACTGGAGAAGACCAATGGGCCTTATGTAGGATTCGAAATGCTGATTGATCGACGAGGTCTATAGAAGTGTTAGGTAATGCTCACGCTCTTTGGTTTATCACCATATTCCCGCTCTTCCTCTTTTTGAGTGTGATACCTGCCGAATCATCAACGGTACCGTCTTGCCGGATAGATCATGCCAATGCTGGAGCCGTGGAACAGGCGGCCAAGGTTGCCATCAGAGGTTATAAAATTTTTGGGAAACCCTTGCCGATAGACAAGGTCGTCATAAATCCATCCCATGCACCTACTTCTGAGTCTCTGGCCATTGTGATTGTGAAAGATGCCATGGTTGATCAAGTTGATGAGGCTGGATGTCTAAAAAGTAGTCAAGACTCCCAAGAGCTAGGATCCCAAGACGCGATGAGTGTGCGTGGAGGATGCGTGGTGCTCGCTAGTCAAGGCCATGAAATTCGATGCTCTTCCACGGCCATCAAGATTTTCTCAGAATCAACCAGTGAGGGTGGCCCAGCTAATCCCACCTTGTTATATGTATTGGCCCATGAATTGGCTCATCTGGCTCAGGGGCGTCAAGGAGAATTCATCGGGAAAATTCATCATCTGTCTCTTTCAGGCTCGAAGGGGAACAAGTTGAAAAACCTTCGGCGTGCTTGCGATCCCGTCCTAATTGATAAGGAAGAAGAGGCCGATGCGTGGGCCCTTGACGTGTTGAAGCAAAGTTTACATACCCCGATCTATCAAGAGCCAGCCTTTACCGCCAGAGGCGCCATGTATTGGAATATTGATCGTATTCGCTTGGCTGCCCATGAATGGGAACAGAACCAAAGTCGGATCCTTCCGGATGACCCCTTTCATAAGGCTTTTTCCCCTGAATCCTTTCCCACCCCACCTGAGAAAATCAAACAGGCGGCCCAGCAGTTTGTCTGTGATGTGGCGACTCAAACGAAAGGAGAGGTGGCGTATCCAGCGAGACAGTCGACTCATCCTGCCCCTGAGCAACGGTTGCGAAAGATTGCGGAAGCCTTGGAGCCTCTGGCCCAATCCTTACCCGGCTCATCGGAACGAACAGTATTTCCAGCCTTCGCGGAGCTGCAGCAATCCGTGAGTCCCATTTTCACGCACATCTATCGTGAAACGGGTGTGTACTTCGACACGCTGCACCGTGACATTTGCTCTATCGTGAATGCGAGTGACCAATCACTATCCTGTTCACAACCCGCCCAATAGACCCCTTTCGTCAATCCTTCATGGTTGAGGTGTGTGGTCGGAAGGAATGCGATTCCTTTTTGTCGCTCACTTGAAAATAGACCAGAAGGGTAGTGAAGAAAGCCATGGACAATCTAGCAGTACTTAATATTTTGTGAGTGGTTATTGTGGTTCTAGGAAAACATTCATTCATGCCCATTATCATGACGCCAATTGTTCTTTTAATTTTCTTTGGAATGGTTGTGAGCGGTACGGCACTCTCAGAAGAGAACCAGTGGGGCAGGTCGAGTATCTCAACGAATCCTGTCACGGCCCGTGGACTCTCAGAAGAAGTTGTAGGGCAAGATCTTGTTGAGGCAGCGATCAAGTACGCCAATATTCTTGCAGTTGGAGAGAGTCAGTTTATGCTCCGTGCCTCGTGGGTTCCCAAGCACAATCAACAAGAAGGACGAGCGGCCCTAGTCTATCTCGTGAAAGGGGAAAGGCGATCAGCGGGAAATGCTGTGGGCGTTCCACGTGATTGCACCTGTGTCTTTGTGCAGATGCCCATATTGAAACAGTGGATTGCGGCCAACTCGACAGGTTCTGGGAGGTTGGAGTTAGATCCAGCGTATCTCCTGGCCTTTATGTTTCTGCATGAACTCGGCCATTTACAGCATGGGCATCATGCGACGGACTTTGTGGAAGGGAAACTAATGCAATTGAATATTGAACCGAGTATAGCCAAGCAACACGAGAAGCTGGCGGATGAATTTGCCGCAGCCATCATCCAGCAAGCGGTCCATGGTTCTCAAGCGGCATCGGCCACATCACTGGAAGCGACGTTTCTCGCCGCGGAACTCACCAAACTCAGTTGGAATCTTCAAGCCCGGCGTTCGTTAGACTTTTTTGGGTCTGATGTGCTCGGGACTCCAGAAGTATTTTTCGACTCAGGATATTCTCATCCCAATCTATCATGGCGGATCTTACGAGTGAATCATCTGATTCATCAGACCCATGAAAGTCGTACGTTGTTAGAAAAGTTTGAGCAATCGAAAATTCGTGGAGCTGAGCCAGAACCGCTTTTTAAGAGGCGTCATGAAGAATGAGTAGCATAGTTTTATGTTGTTAACCGATTCAATTGTTAGTTTTCATTCAAAAGGGAGAATTAATAGGGCCTTATGAGTTTTGGAGGTCCCATCGCAAATAGTGCTTTTGAAGGTATTGAAAGGTTTAATCTTCATGTTTTTTCATAAGGAATGGTCAATTTTATTGGGATTTTCTAATCTGGGATGGGAAAAAAACATAAATTTTTATTAAGCATTTCGCTATTTCCGGCAAAATTAATCTTTCATCCTATCCATGTTAATTTATAGATATACATCACTATCTTTTCCAGGTAACGCCATCGAAATCGGTTAACGTGTTTTCAGTAACTTGTCCAGTTGCTAGCCACCCATTGTCAAATCGAAGGACAAGCATGTCACCGATAACATTAAATGAACCTCTATATTGAGTCGCATCTTGGTAGAGATGAAACCTTTCATTAGCTTGCAAAATTAGACGCTCTTCTGGGTTTTCGGAACTGGTATATTTTCCAAATTGAGGGGGTTGTAATGTTTGTGATTTCCTGGAGATAGGATTATCACCATCGATCTCCAAGTCTGGTGCGAATTTATTTAGACCATATGACAAGATAGCTCCGCCCCTCCCTACCCATCCAACGACTATTGATTGATATTTAATGATATTCCAACAAGCTCGTCGACCAATCTCTTTTTTTAGGCCTGGGAGCTTCAAGGGAAGTGCATGAGATGGCAAGGGATACTCGTGCTGTAAATAATGAAAATCAAATCCGAATTTTAGAAGAATTCTTGAGATCAACCAAATATTATAGGCTTGATATAGTTCCTCAAAAACTGTGTAGATTCCTCGTAATTCTGTAAAGTTGGCTGTGAACTCTGCCACTATATCTGCAAGTAATTCGTCTTCCGCCCCATTTAAGCGCTCTGAAAGTATTTCAATTTCCTGGGATTCTATGAAAACAATATTCCCATCTTTGATTTTTCTGCTAGTCACAATATCCTGGATAGTGGCAAATGAATTTATAGCGGCCTCATTCTTATATTTTGAAACTATCGTACCCGCCTTGATTTTCCAGGATTTAACCACAGTGTCTCCCGGGAAAAAATAGATTCGGGAATGAGAGTCTCGAAGAAGCAAGTGATCACAATCTTTAACTAGTTTCTTGGCACGCTCATCCTGGCTTTTAAAAAATGGGACCTTATGATGACCTTGTATCAAAAATTTTGCGAAATAATCGGCCTTTATTAACGGCTCCCAAAAAGGTGATGCAATTGTCCTCCAACGGGAAGGTTTTACTAGAACGTTTTGCGGACCTGAAGGAGAAGATAGGTCTGCTGGATTTAGTGAAATTGCAACGGTCTGGACAGTGGAAGGAATCCGTAGCGCAGATGCAAATCTATCAAGTCTGATCGGTGGACCATAGGGGTATGTATCATTCGTGTAACCAGATAACAAAATGTCTTTGTGGGTAGCATCCCATATTATCCATTTGACAGAAGTTAAGGACCCAAGGCCATGGGGTGATGTCTTCTTGATCTGTTCTTGAAAAGCGGTCAACGAAATAGTCTGAAGGGAATCATTCTTTCCAACAGAACGAATGGAAGGAGGATGGTGTTGGGTCAAATCTTTTAATCGATAGCCATCTGGGGGAACAGGGCTGCAACCTGCCCATGAGATTCCAAAAAGATAAATGCCAATAGTGAGTTTGTGGTACATAGTTAAGCGGAAGGGGTTGGATTGGATCATTCCGGAATTTCCATTGGAGATGTTGGATCTATTTCTTCATCAATTTCATTAAGTCCCGAAGGCGTTTTTAGACAAGCACCTTTAATCCCCCAGTTAACGCCTCCCTTAGTTCTACCGCCAAACCCGAATTCTATCCCGGCTTTCCCAACTGGAAGTCCTCCTACCATTCCCCCCGAAGCTGTTCCTTTAACCTTTTGACATTGTTCTTCAACTCTTGATTGCTCCGTGGTCAAAGCCTCTTGATGCTTTTGTTGAGGTTGTTTACCAGCATGAACCATTGATCCTGCAATGATGAGACAGCTAAGTGTAGATATCGATATGAAGAAATTTTTCATAAGGCTCCCTTCTTTTTTAACTTTAATGTAATGATTTAACTATTGATGATTTTGAGAGTCGGACTCTTTCATTGCATCCGGCTATCCTAATCGATAGGTTTGACCGAACTGTTTCCTTCCTTTGATAACCATCTTTTTCAACTGAGAATTTGAAGCTCAGGCTTTGAATTAAAACGACCAAGGAAATAATTGTGTCCGCATGCCGAATCCAAAGAAATTTAGATCTCTATCAAAACCCTTGTTTACGTTGTCCATATAGAGATAGAAGCTAAAGCCTTTTGTCGGTAATCGTGTGTCAATTGTAAGTCGCAAACTGTTTGAAGAATCAAAAACTTCTGTTCCGTCTTTAAATTGTGTTTTCATGGCATGAAAATTCTTCACTCCAATTTCCATCACAACTTGACCGGAGGAAGGGAGAACTCCGATCCCTCCTCCGTATCCAACAACATCCCCCATCTCAATATCCTTACGGTCGAACCGACTGGTATAATCTGCGCTAAAAAAAAGGTAGGTAGGAAGAATCGAATAAGAATTCTCAGGAGCTAAAACGAATTTTCTAGCTTTCAGTCCGCCTGTAGCATCCCATACGCCATCACCCAAGGAAGAAAATTTTGCTGTCCGAGCATTTCCTTCAAACAGAATTGTCACAGCCGGTGCATAGTCTGTCTCAGAAAGAATTTTGTAGAATCCCCCAGCCCTCACGTCACCAATTCCAGCATTATATTCGACAATGCCCGGAAGCATGACGTCCTCGGGTTGTGTCTCTACCCAGCCGCCAGGAATGGCAACATAAAACCCTAGATCTGTCCCCAAAGTGTATATTCCTGTTAGCTCAGCAGTCAGGATGTTCTCTGAAAACTCTAACCCCAAGGTATTAAAAAAACGTTCCCCTGTTTTGTCTAGGCCAATAAAGAAACCACCGATCGTTTGATCTGAGAACGATACCCCTGTTCCAATAGATAGTTGCAAGCTAAAGTTATGCTGTTCTCTTAGTTTTTTCTCAAGGTCGGTTGCATATTTACCTGTAGGCAATTCTTCTTTTTCATAAGAAAAGGAAAAAGAAGGAAAAACCAAACACATGACCAAGCTTAAAACGGTAAAAACTACAAGAATCTTAGGCGAGTTAAAAATTTTGATAGACATAACCGATCTCCTTTGAAAATGAAATGAATAAAAGGTGAAATTTCCTGGGTCATTCATTTTCCCCTGTCGTCATCATCATGTGACGTCTGTGTAATATGTTTTTCTCATCAATGTTTAGGACTTCCTTCCACCCTGATCCAAATCAAAACGGACTTGAGGGGAAGCAGTCGTTCCCGCATGGTTTGCTGGAGGGACCAAGGGCGGTGAAGAGGGTGCCTGCTGCATCTTCCGGGCAGCCACGTCAATTTGCCCAATGAGACCTGACAAAAATTGGTCAGATTTAGGCTCTGCAATGGGAGGAGAAGAGAGCCCCACTTCCGCAACCGGAGCCCCACTACCCAGGGACTGAGAAGCTACTTTGGCTTTAGAATCACGCATCGTAAAATCACCCCCTTTCATAGAGGTAATCGCGAGCAGAAACCCATCATCTGACGAGAAACTTGTTTTTTTGAAAATAATTTCTAGTAAGGCGCTATCAAGGCAGAGAGGCCTATGGATGTCTGGAGAGAGGAAGCCGTCAAGGTTTTGGTAAGGAAGACAAGCGAAGTTTAAACAATTAAGAACATTTTAGGGCATCAGGATAGGCTTTTACCGTGATGGGACTCTCATTATATTCTGGAGGAAGAAGGTGCCACCCGACCAGCATGCCGAATAACAAAGGTTGGTTTCTTTCTCTGGCAGTGAAATGGTTGGTGAAAACCCAGACACCATGTGGAAAGACTTCTTCACAGGAAAGAGCAGGAGGTTGTGCTCCAAAATCAATGCGCAAACCATGGGCGAGATGAGAGAAATGAAAATCAGCGAGAGTCGTGTGGGCGACATCAGCGAAGGGAAGGGTGTAGCAGAGCGCTTTCATTTCGAGAGCAATTAGGGAAAGTGGGCCTGACGCATCATCCAGTTCCCAAAAGAAGGGTGACTTTTTCCACTGCCGTTCTTCTCCAAGAAACAAGGTCCCTCGCCGCTTTTGAAAGTAAAACCCCATGGCGTGCCGTAGCGGGTCAATATGAATGTTCACGATTTCCCTCTGAAGATTTTTGGAAGTCTGTTTTAACGATTGACCACTCGAATGAGATAGACAATCGAGAGATCACTGTGAGGACTTGGCTATCTCAGATGCTGGTCATGAACAAGGATTAAAAGTTCCAAAAGAGCGTTTCATTGGCTGGTCGGCTGCCCAGCGCCTGCTGTTTCATAGCGAGTAATATGCCACGCTGATCATCAACAAAGTTTTTGTGCGTAAGGTGAATAGCAAATTCCACCCCGCCACAACTAGGTAAGGTCAGTGTGGCAATCGAATACCCTCCCTCCACGGCTTCTCGATGTTCAATCGTTTTAACATTAGAATGCCCTGGGACGGTTTCCTCCACGTGTGTTTCGGGGACCTGATAGTCAGAAAATAACCACTGCAGATCGAGCCCAGCTTCTTGAAAGATCGACCGAAATTTCATCGCGCGTACAAGAGCAATCCAGCGTCCTAAATTTTCAAGGTCCTGGTACATGGGATGAATCTGTGCAATCTGCGGGTAGTATTCCGTAAAAAGTTGAGCCCAGGTTTGCGCGAGCCGGTCAGGGTTACCTCGTCCGACAATCTTCCCCTTGGTATTGAGATATTCTTCTTCCGTTCGCAACATGATGCCAAACTGTTTCATCAGGAGCACGCCATCATCTACTTGATGAAGAACGGTAACCTTCTCTGATTCTTCACAGAGCAAAGTGCCAGGACAGAACAGCTGAGGATAAAACCAAAATCGCGACATGCTGCCTAACGGAATCTGCGCAGACGCTCCGGCGCGAAGAGCAACCTTCGCTTCTTGAACGTATAGCTCAACTAAACTGGGAAATCCCGTTGTCGTGGGCAACGATTCAGAGCCATCCACCAATTTCTTCATAAAATAATCTGCGTCCACTAATACCTTTGAGAATCGAGTATGAAACGGCATCCCAAGTACACGGACCTGTTGCGGCATATGACAGACCTGATGCCAGGCCTCTAAGCCTTCAGGGATCTGAACTTTGTTGGCCTGATTGAGCCAGGCGCCAATCTCTTCTAATTTCGCCATGACTTTTTCATGAGGATCGATGGTGACCCCAGGGTCAGAATAATAATAGGTGTTCCCTTTCTTAATGGCGTACATCTTCCATGCATCGCGCAAGGCCACGACGAAATCCTCGAGATACAACGGAGGTTTGGAGGAGTCGACCTGCCCATAGAGAATGATATCGTGCTCGTCCGCATCGATCACATATCCGTCGATGCGAGTCATGTAACCCAGATGCTGAACGGCATCGGAACATCCCTGTTGTGCGTGACAGGCTTGGGCCTGTGCTTGAAGGACGCGCAGGGAAAGAGCACGATGGAGAGGTGCAAGGGATTCCTTGGCTAGCGCTGGATGTAGGTCAAAAGACAGAGAACTCACGAAGCCCAGAAACATGAGATATGGAATGATCGCCACCGACGTTCTCTTCATATCATTCTCCTTCAACATCATAAAATAAGCTGTTCGAGTTGGCGTTTTTCTCCTTTAGAACACGATTCTTCAGACCACTCAGATCTTCCATGATGACGGCTTGTTTAGCAGTGTTGAGATCAACTCCTCCGAGCTGACGTTCTTGCCCGAGTCCATTGGGTGCACTCAAAGTCCTGTCTGAAAGCCGCATGGCACCTTGCAACATTTCGAGAGAAGAGATCATCAATTTCTGACCATGAAGAGAAATACGCTCTCCAAGGTTAAAGCCAGAAGTTTTCTCGGGATCAATTTGACTCGTCAGGCTTAAAGGCACGAGTTCAAAAGTTCGTCCTAACTGAAGACCTGGAATTTTGCGGACGGGCTCCCCTCGCATGTACACGTTAGTAATTCTGCTTGAGGCCGCTTGGAGGACTCCAGAATCTAACGGATAGGATCGTAACCCAAGGGGAGCTGAATTAAAGACAATAGCCCGAGTTCCCGTATGTAACGCCGCATATTGCGCGAGACCACCACCCAAGGAGTGTCCTGTAATAACCAAAGACACGTCAGAATCCTGGTGAGTTTGCTTCGCAATGCGGTTCGCGACCTCTAAGGCTTCTTGATATTGCGCTGGAGGAATAGAGGCTTGGAGGAAATTAGTCCCCCAATCTTTCACACTCGTCGTTCCCGCAAAAGCCAGGACGCGTTCGGTTTTTCCTTCTGCATTTTGGCGTTCATACAGACTCCATTCTAGTCCGCTACGCATGCGTTCATGATGAATGTGGCCCCATTGTCGACCATCGGTTCCTTTGAAGGGCACAAAGACTTTTTGGTCCACCGCATCACTGAGCTTGGCCATGTCTATCACCGTCCCCATTTCGTTTGCGGGAATTTGTGTAGGAAGGTGGGGTCTGGCTTGCATCGCTTGGTCCACAGCGAGATCTAATTCGGCGACACGCTTGTGGCTTAGGCCATTTTGTTTTAAAAGATCTGCCCCATACACCTGCGAGATTTTTTGAATAGGTAAGCCCAACTGAATCTGTCGTTGTTGAGTTGACAACCATTGCGTAATCACTTGATCGTGTTGTTTCCGTCCCCATAACACACCGGTATTGAAAAAGCCTTGAGTAGAATCCCGTCCAATAGTGGCGGCAGTCGTCCCGAGCTTTTGAATCGCGGTGGTACAGCCCACACTTCCCCCACAAGCGGCCACGCCGAGACCTGTCCAGGCGAGATTATTGACGGCATCAACATAGCGCGTCACAGTATCCACATCTAATCGCCGCGTCTTGCTATGATGGGCTCCCGCAAAAGCAAGATCTTGAATGCCATCAAGGAAAAGAAAGTTAGGGCGTAATTTCTTCTGAGCCTGCAGGCTGACCTTGGCCAACTCTTTCACACCGTTCACATAATGCTCCACCACATCCAAATCCGCTCGTCCGCGCCCAAGATGTTTGGCCGCACCCGTCACGAAATCCTGGTATGCCCCAAGGCGAGCCACGCGGCCAAGTGTCCAGGTGTTGATCAAGGGATGGTCCTCAAGCTCTAAGGAGCCAATGAGGTCCAGTCCCACTTTGCCCACGGCTTCTAGAGTATATGAACGCAGGAAGGCCCATTTCCCGTCGGCTCCATCCGTTAAATCCTGTTCGAGGGCTCGGGATAGATCATAGGCACGCATAACAGGCACACCAGCTTTGAAGAACTGGCGTTCCCGATCTGTGAGACTGGTGTTGCGCATAAAGGGGAGTCGCTTGAGCGTGCGCTCATGAACGTCTTTGAGGGCATTCGCATAGGCAAACACCCCTGCCGCGAGATGTTCCACCGCCTGACGACTGACGCGAATGTGGCCCTTCAGGCGTTCACCAAGGCGACCAAGCCTCGTGCGGGAAAATTGGGTAGGAGCCAGAGGAGCACGATAGCGATCAATGCCCCAGGTCAGCGGTCGAAGGTCATGTCCTTGCACCGGTTCTGGGAGAGCAAAGGTGCCTTGTCCTGCCCGATATTCGCGTACGCGGAATTTTCCCTGAGGGAATAGCATGCCGGTGATATGGCCATGACCTATATCCCAGTCAGATGACTGAAGATCAAGATAATAGGACCGGACACTCGGATAAGAAGCTTGAAGTCGTTTGACTACTTGCCAATTCCCAATGGAGCGTTTCCCTGGGTGATTCGGTGCGGGCCAATCGCCCTTGGAATTAAAAAAACGCACATTTTCCTGACCTATGGCCGCAATAGTGGCCTTGGTCGCCTTGAACGATGCACGACCGTCAAAGAAATCCACGCCCTTCAAATATGACTGCCCGTTGCGCTGCCAATGGGCAATATTCTCAGTGAGCATCGTCGTCCCATTGCTGCCCACAATGGCATAGGTGCCGACCTGCCGACCTGTCTGCTCAACGTTGTCGATCACTTGCCCAAGAGCTTTGTAGGCACTCGCACCAAACTCTTTCACCAATGCCTGACGATCAGCATTAATGTACCCCGCCTCGTTGATATTCTGGACGAATTGGATTTCAAACGTGTCAATCCCCTGTGCTAAACCGGTTGTGACCTTGCCGTGAATCACGCGAGCAAAATGTGCTTGGAGGGCAACTGGATCCTGCCACTCGCCATCAGCAGGCATGGGAACAAGAATTTGGGCAGCCTTAGAGAACTCCGGAAAGACCTTATTGCTGGCAGAACCAAAGGCATCACCTAAGCGTAAAGCTTCATTCCATTGCTTAATGCCAAAATCCGTCACATAAAATGTCACCGGATCCGCCTGAGCTAAAGGGATTCCCAAAAATAGAGAGAAGAAAAGAAAGAGTGGGAAACACCGCAGGGAAACCAACATAGAAAACCTCCGAGTTGAACGAATGGGACCTCCGTCATACAACCGCCAAAGGTCAGAATGAAATACGGAATGGACACCCGAGTTATGAAGACTGATCGTGTACATACCCTCTATCGAGGAAAGAAAGGGCCGATCTGACGAGATAGGGAAAAATAAATACTATCAGATATGCGAAATTTCATGGCGATTGAGGAAGAGGTCCTCCGATAAATTTCCCCTGTTTTTCCATGAAAATTGTCTTTTCCCTTTCACACTCGTTGTTGCGCCATATCCTCGAACAACTACATACCCATCCCTTCCATGTGGCAATGGGGCAAGCCGGGGTCAGTTGGCAGACGGATGAAACCTTGGAATTTTTGGCTCAGCCAACCGTTCAACTGCGTCATGAAGTGGCGCCGGAACCATTGCCTATCTCCCAGAACCTTCAACCCTGTTTTGAAATAGGGTTTGTCCCCTATAGGTTAAACCGAGCAGAGGCCTGGCACGCGATGGAATGGAGCACACGGATTTCAGGAAACGTACCGACAAGGCCCACGCTCACCATTGCGTTGGGAAGAGGGACCGAACAGGGATGGTTCATTGGCTTGTACTGGGATCGGGATTCGCATGCCCAGCCCATCCATCATATCCGGGTAGAAGGAACAGGGATGCACCGACTCTTGGCAGTAGATTTTGCTCAACCTAAAACGATAGCAAGTAACTCCCTGGCCGAAGAACGCTGGAGCCGCGTCATCGGGGCCTATGGTGGTCGAGAGCCATGGGAGCGATGGACCAACCTCACAATAGCGGTCGTGGGGACGGGAAGAACGGGCTCTCTTCTGGCAACGTCTTGTATAAAAAATGGCGCCAAGCATCTCATCCTCATTGATCCAGACCGTCTTGAGCGACACAACCTCGATGCGATGGATGGGGTAGAAGAATCAGATCTCGGCGAGTTCAAAGTCCAGGCCTTGGCAAAGAACTTACGTTCCATTCATCCGGATACGGATATCATTCCCGTCCCGTATCCCGTCTTGAGTGCATTGGCCTGGAATCACCTCAAACATGTCGACATCGTCATGTGCTGTGTCGATGATGATGCCGCCCGTGTAGTCGTTGGAGCCCTCGCGGCCTGCTACCTCAAACCCTTATTAGATATTGGCACGGGCGTCTTTCGGGAAAGCAGAGCCGAAACCGATCTCATACCCTCACGTGTATTAGGGGGAGACGTTCGCCTCATCTTGCCCGGCAGGGAGGGCTGCCTGCTGTGTTGGGATGGTGTGACACATTTGGATCAGGCCCTGCAAACGTTTCGAGGGAGCCTCGGCCCACCACGTCAATGGCAAGAAGAACGGGCCGGCAGTTTACGCAGCCTCAATCAAGTGGCCGCTCATTTAGGGCTACGACTGGTTGAAGATGTCGTCACCGGGCATCTGGGAGAATCGGCTTGGCTCCGAATTGAGCAAGAAGAAGGAGGGCTCCCCACATGGCGATCCATTCGCCGTTTGCCTGCTGAGTCGTTAGAGCAGGCGGTGATGCAGGCGGTCATCAAGGTCGAGAACGATGAGGAGCACGAACACATGTGGGGCCATGGCGGTCTCGAACATGATGCGGCGGCTCAGCATGCGGCATGGCGTCAACGACTCCGACGAGTGGAGGTGGGTGCCGATCATCTTTGTCTCACCGTGACTAATCGAGATGCCAAGGTCAACGACGGCCTTCAGCCTGTGGTTGATGCTGGGCATCATACGACGGCATCACCAATCCGTGTGCTCACTGTGCCGTGGACCTTAGTGCGAAGAGGAGGACGAACGGAGCTGCGGTTACCGGGAGTCCCGACTCAACCCAAGAGTCAATTTCATGAGGCGTTGATCGCGGCGGTTGTGCGGGCCTTGCAGTGGAAGGACGATGTGATAGAAGGACGGATTCCCAGCATCAAGGCTTTAGCCCAACGTGAACAGTTGGACCGTCGCTATGTCATGCGTGTGTTACGATTGAGTTTTCTTGCGCCTGATTTGATCGAAGCCATCCTGATGGGCTGGCAACCTCCGGAGTTGACCCTTGAACGGTTTCGTCGTCCGATTCCGTTGGAATGGGCCATGCAACGCCAGTACTTTAGTTTTCCTTCCTCCTCGTCAGTGAAACCCCAGAGAGTGCCGAAGTCTTAAGTCGGGAGCCCGCCTTGTTCTCTCTTGGTCCCACTACCACGAACACAGTGGGACCGCCAAAATCCCGCCAGAGAAAACAGCCGGAATAAAGGAACAATCGGGGGGGAGTGGGCGATGGAGAGAGCGTCAATGATGGTTCAAAGTAGGTCTAACTCGCCGAAATGTTAGGAGTTTTCCCGCGCTGCTGGGAGAGGCCGATTATAGGGCCGACTGGTTGGCGGAGAGGGTGGGATTCGAACCCACGGTCCCTTTCAGGACAACGGTTTTCGAGACCGTCCGAATCGGCCACTCTCGCACCTCTCCGCGCCATACTTCTTTTTTTATTTCAATGATTTATGATGCAAAATTGGTGGTCTTGGTTATCTGTGTAAAAGTTTACCCAATCTTCAAAAAAAGCAAAGGAAGATCGCTTTATTCCTGGTGTGTAGAGTATAAATATTATTCAAATATAAAGTTTTTTTGCACTCTTGGCAATCAAATATCTTACGACAGACGGTTTACAAGACCGTCCGCTATAAAACAAAAATACTATTCAAACACGATTCTAAATTAGTTCCCACCCATTCTTTCGTTAGGGTCATATACTCTGGCCAGACATACCATCAGGAACATATTCCCCTTCCCCCTTAAATGGTTTCGTCTGACATCCTAAATAGGAAGATCGGACAATTCGAATCAACTCATATATAACAAAAGGAGGATGATTCATGACTAAGTTTCAAATTTTAGCGATGCAGTTTTGGATGCTTTGATCATCGACAGTAAACTTTCAGATAATGGCTCTGACAATGGAACAGCTTGTGGCGTGATTTTGGGATAAATGACAGGAGAATATGGGGCGTGGTGAAGAGAGTGGTACCCTGTGCGAGGAATGTCTAAAGGTGTTGTCCTGCCTTCAGACCGCTGAGGATATTTCGTGGTTGGAAGAGCAGCTTCAAAATATGAAATTATCGTCTGAATGAGATTGTGGGTGGTGCTAGATTTCCGTGAGCTTGAATTTCTCGTTGAGGGTCAAAGTCGCTTCAGTGTCGATGCGTCTCAGCAGGTCAAGAGGGTCTCGATCCTATGAAAGTATGATGATTCCGACTGTGCTCAAGATGATGTGGGGGAAGGAACCTATGGCGAGGTGGACTCAGTGGCGTGGCTACTTTAGGGGGGAGTGTCTTGGGGTTCAGGCGGCCAAGTATGGTTGGCGCCATGAAACCCTCGAGCCGATTCGCCAGGCGGTCAAGCACGTATTCGGTGAGTACGAGGCCAAGGTGCCCAACGGCTTACTCGTTCAACATGACCATGGCGTCAAAATGGTAGCCAAGCGTTCCAGTCTGAGCTGAGCTTCCTGGGTATCAATTTGTTGCCAAGCTTCGTCAGATGCCCTGAGGGTAACAGGTGCATCGAGCGGTTTTTTCGCAGGCTGCAGGAGCGAAGCGTGTTTTCAGCATATTTCCGTAATCTCATCATGACTGGTAAGCGTGCCTGGAGCAGTGAAATAATTCAAATACTTCCAGGCGGATAAATTAATAGAAGGGAGAACTTACATCGTCGGAATATTACCCGTCGGTCATGGGTTTACGTTACAATTTTGATGATTTTGGTCAGTCACTCTATGGTAGTGATTGAAGACAACGGTTTTTTTGCACGTCGGGCCGCTATCTCTGGTTCCATGTGCATTTAACCACGAATGAATAGTTTTACCATTATCGAGAGTCACGCTCTTATCAGGCGCACCCCACGCACTGAGTAATTCGGTTTCCGTCTGTCCAACCCCTGCTTCCATACGTTCGGTATGTTGGGCGCAACCCGTGAACAATACGCCTAGATAAATGACCCATAAGATTTGTCGCATAACGCACCTCCTTTAGACATACAATACTGCACGGGTGCGATAAAACGCTATAACTCATAAGGCTATAACCCATACGGGTGTAACCATAATGTGATCCCCGCTATAGGTAGATAATTGACGTACCACAACATTTAGTACAGTACGCTTTAGATACGGTTTCAGCGACAGTCCGCTTGTCGCTTTGCCACAAATCGTCTTCGCTTAAGCCATTGATTTTGTTGAGTTATCATTGAGATCGTGGGTTTTCGAGACCGTCAGAATCGGCCACTTTCGCATCTCTCCGACAAACATATTTTAGGTAGGAACTGGTTGACCCTCGCGAAGTTGCTGGAAAAACTGTTGTAACAGATTCCGGCAGTCTTCTGCCAAAATTCCTGATTGGACGGTGACATGATGGTTGAACAGGGTTTCAGCAGTGAAAGCACCAATTGATTCAACTGCCGCGGGGGTGCCAAATACCAAACGGGCTATTCTCGATTGAATAATAGCTCCAGCACACATGGTACAGGGTTCTAAGGTCACATACAGGGTGGTATCCGTCAGGCGCCAAGAACCCATGCCTTCTGCAGCTGCGCGAATAGCCAAAAGTTCCGCATGCGCGGTTGGGTCTTGTAAGCCTTCGCGACGATTGTAGCCGGTGGCAATGACTTCGCCCTCTTTGACGAGGACTGCGCCAACCGGGACTTCCCCAGCCCGATAGGCTTCTTTCGCCATACCCAACGCCATGTGCATAAATACCTGATCTTTATCGAGAATGTCGGATCCTTCGGTTAACATAACTGTTCGATGGCGCTGAGACGGTTGTTCGAATTTTATCGTTCAGAATTGTTACGAAGGGTAAAAAAAAATGGTAACATAGCCACTATCCCATGTATAGGCAACCCTCCCGGTACGCTTGGTGACCGTTCCCACCTCTGTTTCTCCTCAAGAGCTTGTGCCCTTGTCGTCTGTACAGGCGATGTGGCAAGACTTGGCTTGTCGGTTTTTTGAGAATCGGCTTCCGGCTATTCGCATTGAGTGGAGTTCACGGTTAACGGCTTCAGCAGGGTTGTTTGTGAGCCAAGTTGGCCCGAGAAGCCTGTGGCGTTTTACTGCGTATCGGCGTGGCGAAGCTCGGGTGATTCGGCTTTCCGCCCCATTACTTCGTGGGCAACCTGAGGCCGAACTTTTGGGAACGTTGGCTCATGAGATGATTCATCAATGGGAGTTTGATATTCGGAAACGTCGACCTTCTCATGGCCCCGCGTTTCGGGAGATGATGGATCGGATGAATGAGGCTGGGCTCAATATCACCATTCGTCATCAATTGAATGAGACCGTTCAGGCGTTGAATCGGCATGCCTGGGAATGTGTTCAGTGCGGGATGGCGTATCATCGGCAACGTCGAACCATTGTGCCTTCTCGTCATTTGTGTAGCCGATGCCGAGGGGCGCTTGTAGAGGTTTCATTGAAAGGGCTACAGACTCCCCAGCCAGAAATAGTCGCGGAACCAAAGGAGAAGGAGTTTTGCCATGCGCCCTTGCCTCCACAGCAATTGTGTTTAGGGTTTTGAGATGGAAATGCTGGGGAGAAAAAAAGGCGATTATCGACGAAAGGCGTCTTTGCCTTTAAGCACATCATCTAAGAGTTTATCAGCGAGTTTGGCTGCTTGCCGATGCCGCCACCATTTTTGGGCAACGGTGAAGATGAGGATTGTACAGACGGTCAGGATGAGACCAGTAGAAATGCTGTCCATAGAGCTAGTGTAAAAGAAAAATTTTCCGGATGGCAAGGCACGATAAGAAGTGAGACGCACAATAGATAGAAATGCTCAGTCCCTTCTTCTTTCTTACTCTATACTTCTCCTGGTTTACTTCTCGATATTTAGATAATTTCATCTAAGTCATTGTCCTGAAAGAGAATTTTATGAATAGTATTCAGTCGTTTGGTCTGTGAGCCCTGATATATGGAAATACTGATTCTCGTTGGCGCGCTCGTCATTATCCTGTTGGGGGCTGAGGCCTTTACCAATAGCCTCGAGCATTTTGGACAGCGCCTCGGCATTTCTGAAGGGGTTACCGGTTCAATTTTTGCCGCGATTGGGACAGCCCTGCCGGAAACCATGGTCCCGCTGTTTGCCATTTTTTTAGGATCTGGAACGGAAACGCTTCGACATGAGGTGGCCGTCGGGGCCATTTTGGGTGCCCCGCTGTTATTGGCGACGTTGGCGTTTTTTCTGGTCGGCATCTTTGCTGCGCGATCACGGGGGTGGTACGCGACGTTGACTCCCGAACCCACGGGGTTTGCACGTGATCTCCTCTGGTTTAATTGGGCTTTTTTCATTGGTGTGATGGCCGCTTTTGTGCCGTCTGAATGGCCATGGGTTCGAGGGTTGATGGCCTTCACCTTAGTTGGGATGTACGTCGCGTATCTCACGTTGACGATTCGTGCCTCGACTGATTTGGTTGATGATGGACATGGAACTGAAGCCGATCATCCCCTTTATTCGACAAAAATTGGCCTACCAGATAATTTAGTGATGATTCTGTTTCAGTTAGGTGTTGGCTTGGGACTCATCATGTTAGGGGCTAAGGGATTTGTGTATGGTATTGAGCATCTCGCGCCTCTTTGGGGGATTTCGGCTTTGACGTTGTCTCTCTTGATCGTCCCCATTGCGACCGAATTGCCCGAAAAGGTGAATAGTATTCTTTGGATTCGGCGAGGGAAGGATACCTTGGCTGTTGGCAACCTCACCGGAGCCATGATGTTTCAAGGCAGCTTGTTGCCGGCAGTGGGTATTATGCTGACGGCGTGGGTTCCGCAGAAGGAAATTCTCGTGGGGATGGCCATGACCTTAGTGGCCGCCACCTACCTCACCTGGCTTGTGCGGCGTGGCGCCGTGAAGCCCATCCATTTGGTCGTGAATGGGCTGTGTTATCTTGGGTTTGTTCTATCCGTTCTATTCTGGTAGGTCAGTGAAGGCCATCTACGTCTTGCCGCGAAAAAGATAGCAAAGGAGAAGGATGCCCCTTCCAATAGTGGTGGCCACTAGGCAGCTTCCTCCAAACGCATGGGATGCATTAATCGCTCAGGCACAGGTGGTGTGTTGGGAGCATGATTGCTCCGTCTCGCATGAATGGTTGCTGGATCGCATTCCTGAAGCTCAAGCATTGTATTGTTTGCTGACGGATCGAATTGATCAGGACGTCCTTCAAGTTGGGACGCAGTTGCGTGTGATTAGCACCATGTCGGTTGGATATGACCATATCGATATTCCCACATGCACGGCTCGCAATATTCCTGTTGGCCATACTCCTGGAATATTGACAGAAACGACAGCCGATTTGGCGTTTGCATTATTGATGGCTGCTGCTCGTCGAATTACGGAAGGGGCCGAGTATGTGCGTCAGGGGCATTGGGCAGAATGGAAGCCAGATCTATTGCTAGGGCGAGATATCTACGGTGCCACACTGGGAATTGTGGGGTTTGGTCGAATCGGCCAAGCCGTGGCTCGGCGAGCCCAGGGATTTGGCATGAATGTGCTGGCAGTGCGATCTCCCAGAGAGCATCGTGAAACCTCGGAACCTTCTCATCTTTCGGGAATCAATGGTGAATCATCGGATATGGCTTCCGTGACGTTTGTGGATTTAGCCACGGCTTTGAGGGAATCAGATTTTCTCAGCTTACATGTTCCACTTACTCCTGATACTCAGCACTTAATGGGTACATCTGAATTTCAGAACATGAAACGCTCGAGCATGTTAATCAATACGTCTCGTGGAGCGGTGGTGGACCAAGACGCCTTGTATGCCGCGTTACAGCAAGGGACGATTGGTGGGGCGGCGTTGGATGTGACGGACCCCGAGCCTCTTCCGGCTTCCCATCCGTTGCTCACGTTACCCAATTGTCTGGTGATCCCGCATTTAGGCAGTGCATCGACGGCCACAAGATTGCTCATGGCCGACATGGCCGTTGAGAATGTTCTTGCGGGGTTACGGGGTGAGCGTCTTCCCCATTGCGTCAATCCAGAAGTCTATCAATAGCGTAGAGTTCGAACGATTATTCACCTTTCCTTTTTTTGTGACTTATGGAAACATTTTTTGCCCCATGTCCTCGCGGGCTGGAGGACGAACTCAAAAAAGAATTTATGGACTTAGGCGGGCAGGCTGTTCGTGCGACCCCTGGTGGCGTGGAATGCCAGGGTCCGTTTTCGCTGTGTTATCGATTGAATCTTGAGAGTCGAATCGCGAGTCGAATCTTGTGGCGAGTGGGACAAGGGTCGTATCGTCATGAAGAAGACCTCTATCGTCTGGCATTGCAGTTACCTTGGCCTCAATGGTTTTCAGTGAATTGTCGAATCAAAGTTCGACTGGTGGCTCAACAGTCTCCGCTCAGGAGTCTTGAGTTTTCGACGCTTCGGGTGAAGGATGCCATTTGTGATTGTTTCCTGCGTGAGATCAAGAAACGTCCAGAAGTGGATAAGCGCAATCCCGATATCCAAATTGTCGTATTTGTCGATGAATCACAGGTGGCCATGTATCTGGACACGACTGGCTCCCCGCTCTTTAAGCGTGGCTGGCGACAGGCGGCTGGAGAGGCTCCTCTGCGTGAGAATCTAGCGGCAGGCATTCTTCGGCTCTCAGGATGGACAAGTGACGAGGTGCTCCTTGATCCCATGTGTGGATCAGGAACATTTTTGATTGAAGCCGGACTCATGGCCAAAGGCGTTGCCCCGGGAGCTCGGCGAGAATTCTCGTTCCGTCATTTTCGGAACTTTGATCCAGTGGCCTGGTCCGAGATACGGCCTGATGTCCAACAGGCCCTTCCCAAAACGCCTCAGTTGAAGCTGTTTGGGTTTGATCACGATGCGGAGGCGTTATCCATGGCAAGAAGTAATCTTCAATTTGTGGGGTTAGGCGGGGTGCAGGTGAACTCGGGAGATGTCCTAGAGATCACCCCACCGGCAGACAAGGGCATCATGGTCACCAATCCGCCGTATGGAGTGCGGATGGGAAATCAGTCGGATCTGGAGGAGTGGTATCCAAAATTTGGAGACATGTTGAAGCAGCGATTTTCCGGTTGGACCGTGTATGTGCTGAGTGCAGATTTTCGTTTTCCTAAACTCATTCGGCTGGCACCCTCGAGAAAAATTCCGCTGTTTAATGGAGGGTTGGAATCTCGGTTATATGAGTTTCAGATGGTGGCTGGTGGGAATCGGAAAACCGCACGGCTGTCAAAGCGACAAGGGGGCGACTGATCGTTTTTTATCTGTTCGGTCTTCCGGCCATGTTCAACAGTGTGACCCACACGTCTTCAATACATCGTAAGACATAAATCCATTCATCGCATGATTTCGGCCGCATAAATAAATGGCAATTATCTGGGAAGATCATATCTTTTGATGTACGAGGGTTTTGTTCGGAAAACATGGCGACGGGGATTGTTTTGAGTCGACGGTCTCGTTGAAGGTCTTTGATGATCTCAGGTCCAGTGCGATCGGGTAAATGGTTGGATAGGAAAATAATATCGGGTTGTGGAGCATCCATGTGTGGGTACTCTTGATGGAGAAATGCCATGGCTTGGTCGCCATCTTCGGCTTCATGGATTTCCACGCAAATGATCTGGGCGACAGTGAGGGCTTCCTTTAACGCTTCAGTTTGAGACGCATCATCTTCAATGGTCAGGATCTTGATGGTGCCTTTGACTGCTCCTTGCATTGCGTTCAACCCAAGCTCACCGTTGCCGGTCATGACTGGCGACGAGAGTAGAATAATATTCGTGAGAACAACTCGACGGTCATCGAGTCTTTGGCTTCTCTCTGTTGTTCGGTTGAAAAGCGAAAATGGTTAAATCGAGTGAACGTGTATGAAACGCATGGCAGTAAGAGACTGCACACGTTTCATGATAATGAAGTGAAACGGCCTGGCAAGATATTGTGATGATCAAGAACGTATGCTAACGGGATGGATTCTCAATCAGAGTAGAGCCACCGATAGCAATGCGAGGGAAGAGGTCAGAATGCCAGATTACTGAGATGCGCTATTGATCTTAGTAAGCCATGGTTGGATCGTTGGTAAGGCATCGGGTCGTATAGCGATAATGCCATTGACCATAGGATTGGGTTGATTACATCGCAAGGGTTTTTGGTTTCGGTCAAAAACGAGTCCCCCAGCCGCTTGGACAAGGAGGAGCCCCGCTGCGATATCCCATTCATTTTGTGGGCCAAGATTGATCACGCCATCGACTTGTCCTGCAGCCATAAGCGCTAATGAAAAGGCAATGGATCCCATGAGTGGAGGACAGCGATGTGCGCTCTTCCATGTATTCATGGTTGCGTGGTTGAACTGCCAGGAATTGACGAGAAACGTTCTTTCAGAGGGGTTGGTTATTGTGCGGATGTGAATCGGTTGACCGTTGAGGGTTGATTGCTGGCCATGAATGGCACAAAAGAATTCTTGTGTGGCAGGATTGAAGATCACACCGATGCCAGGTTCTCCTTTATCGATCAATGCGAGAGAGATTGTGTAGTGAGGTAGGTTTTTGATGAAGGGTTTGGTGCCATCGATGGGGTCGAGGATCCAGACACGTTCAGCAAGGAGTCGTGGTGAATCGTCTGGTGATTCTTCGGATAACCAGGCATCATTTGGAAAGGCACTCAACAATGCCTGTTGGAGAATCTGATTCACTTCGATGTCTCCATTCGTCACAGGAGAGCCATCGGATTTGATTTGGACCTTGAGGCCTTCGTATATGATCCTGTTAAGGCGTGTGGTTGCCTGGCTCATGGCCTGATGGATCGTCTCTAATTCGTGGTGATACATTGATGGTATTCCTGATGGTTCTGAACCGGTGCGGATGATGCGTTCATACGGACCCTCTATGTTTCTATCATACCTGAGACGGTACGTTAAGTGGGCAGGGATAGCGTAGGGGTGAGTCCAGAAATTATTTGTGGGATTACAAGCAGATCAAAATCCTCAGGCCCAGAGTTCATCTGAGTTTTATTGAAAAACAATGCAAAGAGTTAAAGTGCGGCTCAACATATCGCCTGAACGGTTTCAAGGATATTATCAAGGGGTCATCGAACATGTTGTGGCGACTGCTGCTGATGGACGTATCGTTAAATTTCCAGCGAGGGTGTTACGTCCTTTTTTATCCTACCAGGGAGTGCAAGGTCTATTTGAGATTACGTGTGATGCCAACATGAAATTTCAATCCATCCGCCAAATAACACTCTCTCCCTCCAAATGAGTCGATGAGGATGACGGGAGAAGAGTATTCACTCCTAGGGCTATTTTTTAGTGCGTTTCTCTCTTCAACCATTTTGCCCGGTAGCTCAGAGGTCCTGCTAGTCGCCCTTGTGACACAAGGCGACGTGCCATATTCGAATCTCTTGGCTGTGGCAACGGTTGGGAATACGTTAGGTGGCATGACTTCATGGGGGTTGGGTTGGATCATTGCGTTGCGGTATCCGCTGACGACGTTATCAAAGACGGCACATCGTCGGGCGGTAGACCGGGTGCGACAGTGGGGGAGCCCTATTCTCCTCTTGTCATGGGTTCCCATATTGGGCGATCCATTGTGTGTGGCGGCCGGATGGTTGCGGGTTTCCTGGTTTGGCGCATTACTGTTTATCGGGTTAGGCAAAGCGCTTCGCTATTGGGCGATATTAACCCTGTTGCCATCTTCTTGGACATAGATGAGCACGAGGGGGCATCTGTAGCAATCCAGAGTGGTAGTTGATATGGTTCGCTGTCTTTCGGTAGGTTCTGTGCAAGAGATTTCTGGATTGTAAACCCACAAACAGGTTGTTTCTTCAAGCCTGCTCACTTTTTGATGGAGTTCTTTCCCTGTGAATGTCCCTTTGCTTGATCTAAAAACGCAATTTCAGCGTATTCAGCCAGAACTGATGAAGGTGATTGAAGAGGTTTGTGTCCAACAAAGTTTTATTCTTGGCCCGCACGTTGAACAATTTGAGGGCACCATAGCCACATTTCTCGGTGTTGAGCATGCCATAGGAGTGGCGTCAGGAAGTGATGCACTTCTTCTGTCCCTGATGGAACTCGATATTCAACCTGGGGACGAAGTGCTGACGGTGCCCTTTACCTTTTTTGCGACAACTGGCGTGATGAGTCGATTGCACGCGCGTCCAGTATTTGTCGATATCTGTGCCGATACCTTTAATCTTGACGCGACACAGTTGGATCAAAAAATCACATCACGAACGAAAGCGATTCTGCCGGTACATCTCTTTGGGCAATGCGCAGATATGGAAGCGATCAATATCGTGGCTGCTAGACATGGCATCCCAGTGATAGAGGATGCCTGCCAAGCGATTGGGGCTTCGCAACATGGCAACAAAGCGGGGAGTCTTGGGCGCACAGGCTGTTTGAGTTTTTTTCCATCAAAAAACTTAGGCGCATTTGGAGACGGTGGCTTAATTACGACGAATAACTCTCAAGTAGCTGAACGGTTACGACTCTTGCGAGTCCATGGCAGTCGCTCGGAATATCATCATCATCTGATTGGGATGAATAGCCGATTGGATGCCCTGCAAGCCGCAGTCTTACAAATCAAAATTCAGTACTTAGACGACTGGACCACGAAACGGCAGAATAATGCTAAGTCTTATCGACAACTCTTTCATGAACATGGCTTGAATGATCACGTAACTCTTCCGGTTGTGGCGCATGGAAACACGCATGTCTATAACCAATTCACGATCCGGACCCCTAGACGAGATGACCTGAGTGCGTATTTGACCGAAAAGAGCATCGGCAATCGTATTTATTACCCCGTCCCCCTCCATCTTCAGGAATGTTACGAGACACTGGGATATCACAAAGGAGACTTCCCCGTTGCTGAACAGGCTGCTCAAGAAGTCTTGTCTCTTCCCATTTATCCTGAACTGTCCTCTGGGCAGTTAACGTATGTCGCTGAAACGATCAAAGAATTCTTTGAGCAGTAGTATGTATTGAAAAGAACATTGAACGATAAGCTCAGATATGATTTCCTTGCAAATCCCCAGACATCAAATGCGTTGATGTGTAGAGTGGCGCATTAATTATTCGAGTCTGACCCCTAATGGTGGTTGTTCAGTGTACGCGTTTGTCTCGCATAGGACTTATTTCCATAACCAGAAGAGAGCTGCACATAGGATGACGGCCCACCATCCTAAGCTGATCGATGGCTTCTCTCCCTCACTTTGATAACAATAACGTTTGCTCATCACTGTGCTCTCCGTATTAGATTTAGTTAGCGTATCCTAGTGAATGAAATTCTGGCCATTCCTCATAGGACCTAATCGAGGATTTGGCGGGCATTAATCGCTAGGCGGATTTTATCGAGCAATGACTGTGGCTGTGGAAGAAGAAGGAGAAGGTTAATGATGTGTGAATAGGTGTGTTGCGAAGATGTGGCGGTTAAGTAACCGAAGCAGATTTTCTGCGAGTAGGCGAGGAAGAGATCTTGTGAATGAAGCTGAGTTCAAACGATCAGGATACGAAACCTTCAACATTTCATCCCTCCTTTCAACTATTTACCAGTTCCGGGCATGTCCCTATTGTGACAAGGAGATAAAAATTCCCTAGCAGAACGAGGTTGGTCATGAACTTAAAACTCACTCAATTTTCCAAGAAACCCGCCACGCGTTCCACGGTGTGTTCTCGTTGCGGATATCGCATGTTTCAAACGAAACGGTTCAAGTGGTTGTGTGGACCCGGTTGTGATGGCGCTGAGCAAATGCATCTTGCAGATCAAGCACTCAACACGAATTCTGGCCAGCATGGAGATTTCGCGGGTAAGTCATAGAGTTATTTAATAAGCGAAGGCTTCCTTAAGCCATCAATCTTTGTCGTATCTTTTCCCCTTCTGATTGACATACCTTTTCAATAGATAGCTATCAGGTTAAACCGCCTTCGGCGATTTTGTTGTCTATCACGACGCGCCTATGTGTGATGTTGGATAATAACGTTTGAATGATAGGCGACAAGTTGTGAAGAACAAGCACCCAAGCCAGACTTTTATGACGTCAGGCCGTGTGTGATTCTCAAATTGACCCAAGCAGAAAATGTTTCTACTTGGGGCTAGTCATGTCGGCGATTGGAGATCTATTAAGGGTAAGAAGCTTCGATCGTGCTGCTGAGGCCACCGCGGGCGGTAAATTCACCGATGACAGTCGCAGAAACAGGCTTACAGGCTTTGACGATATCTGCCAAAATTTTGTTCACGGCGTTTTCGTAGAAAATGCCAAGATTTCGGTAGCCATGCATATAGACTTTGAGCGATTTGAGCTCGAGGCAATGTTTGTCCGGCATATATGTCAGTTGGATGGTCCCAAAATCTGGCAAGCCGGTCTTGGGACAGATCGCAGTATATTCTGGAATTTCAATGGTAATGACATATCCTGAATATTGGTTAGGCCAGGTTTCCAATCGAGGAAGTTTGGCCGTCATACCGCTCTGGGCATGCTCTTCAGTATACGTCGATTTCGATGGCCGTTTTGTGGTTTTCATTCTAATATCACGTCTCTCATTGGGGTGAAGCGATGCGAATCTTCACAGCAAGTAGAATAGTCTACTCTTTTCTGAATTTTTCCCGCAACTTACTTGGGTGTTTTCTTGAGAATGCCCTTATTGGGGGCTATAATCCCTGTCTTGTTCGGCACGTATCCTTGAGCTGTGTGTGCCGGTGTTATTTATCTGATCATTCACGTAGGTAGATGTATCCTGAGATATTCTGTGGAATAACTGCCTTATTTTCATGTGAGCGAATAATAGGATTGTGTGATTTGTTGAATATCTTGCCATGTTAGAAGCAGACGATTTTGTCAAAGGTCTCCAAGACATTGGATTCGACTTCTTTACGGGAGTGCCGGATACCATTCTTGGTGGGATTATCGCCCATTTAACGGAAGAACGGATCTATACACCTGCAGTTCGTGAAGACGAAGCGGTGGCGATGGCGGCTGGTGCCTATTTCGGTGGAAAAGTTCCAGCTGTCCTCATGCAGAATTCTGGTCTAGGGAATGCGCTGAATGTGTTGGAATCACTGAATTTGATTTATCAAATCCCCTGTCTTTTGCTGGTTTCTTGGCGTGGATTTGAAGGAAAAGATGCACCGGAGCATTTAGTCATGGGCGAAACGATGACCACGCTTCTGGATACCATCCGAATTCCCCACCGAACACTCACTGCTGAGACAATGACTGAAGATCTGCAATGGACCGCCAAAACATTTATGGAACAACGTATTCCTGTGGCCTTACTCTTGAAAAAAGGCATTGTGAAAACGGTGCAACCTTAGAAGACGTGAACAGTGAGAAGTAAGAAGTTAAAATGTAAGAGAGAGAAAATCTATGCGTCATCTGCCTCCTCTTCTGGTTTGTCATCTCTCCTTCCTTTTCACGACTCAATTTTTATTTGCACAGTGGAGCTCATATGATTGGTCCTGAAGAAGGTGTGATGCAGAGTCGGGCGCAAGCCATGGCCGCCATTTTTGAATTGCTGACCGATCAGCCGCTTATTGTCTGTAATGGATTTCCTTCGCGTGAGGCCTGCAAACTCCGAGACCGTGATCAGAATTTTTATATGATCGGGTCGATGGGGGCCACGGCTGGGATTGGCTTAGGCTTAGCCTTAGCGCAGCCAGAGAAAACAGTCGTGGTATTTGATGGAGATGGAAATGTGCTGATGAGCTTAGGGACCTTGGCGACAATCGGGGCTTTGAAGCCGAAGAATTTGATTCATGTGGTCTTTGATAATGAAGTGTACGGGACGACAGGAAACCAACCCACGTATTCTCGAGTCGTGGGTTTGGATAAGGTGGCAAGAGCAGCGGGCTATGAGAATGTGGAGCGTGTGTGGGAAAAGGAAGACATTGTCTATGAGTTTAAGGCGATGCTTGCCGATTCCGGACCAAGTTTTCTCTTGATCAAAGTGAACGAACAATTGGAAGAGGCGGATCGCATTGCCTTAGCTCCACAGGAATTGACGAAGCGATTTAAGCAGAGCGTATCGTAATCAACAACGTGTATTCGGAATACTGACCATAAAGGAATTGAATAGATGATCTTATTAAACCCCGGTCCGGTGAATGTGTCTGATCGCGTGCGACAGGCTTTGATCCAGCCGGATATTTGTCATCGGGAATCAGAGTGTTCTGAATTGCTCAACGATATTCGCCAGAGATTGCTCAAGGCATTTGTTCCTGGGGAGGAAGACGAGTATACGGCAATCATCCTGACGGGTTCAGGGACCGCAGCGGTTGAAGCGGCGCTGTTATCCAGTTTGCCGATCGGGAAACGGGCGATGGTGATTACCAATGGTGTGTATGGAGATCGTTTGTCGGCCATGATCAAAATGCATCGTATCGGTGTTCCCGATATGAAATATGATTGGGGTGTGGCACCGGACATCAAGATGATAGAGCTCGCAATGATCCAACATCCTGAGGTGTATACCGTCGCCATGGTGCATCACGAAACGACGCTAGGTTTTATCAACCCCGTGAAAGAAATAGCGGAAATGGTGGATAGTAAGAACCGCGTGTTTATGTTGGATTCGGTGAGTGGTTTGGGCGGGGAGGCTGTCGATATTGGTGGAGCGAAGATGTATTTGGTGGCCGGGGCTTCACAAAAATGTATCCAAGGGTTTCCCGGGCTGGCGTTCGTGTTGGTTCGGAAGGGTTTTATGCAGCAGGTGATGAAACATCCCAAGCGCTCCATGTATCTGAATTTGGCAAATTACTATGAAGAGCAGGAACAAGGGACGATCCCGTTTACTCCAGCGGTGCAAGTGTATTATGCCTTTCGTGAAGCTCTGGATGAATTGTTAGAGGAAGGGGTTGAGAATCGTATCAAGCGCTTTCGAGGTTATGCTTCGACGATTCGAACGCGGATGCAAGCCATGGAGATTCAAGCGGTCTTGCCGCCAGAGGCACAAGGTAACACGTTGACCGCGTTCAATTTGCCTGAGGGTGTTGCCTATCCCCAGCTCCATGATGAGTTGAAGGATGCAGGCTACGTTATCTATGCTGGGCAAGGCCAATTAGAGAATAAGATTTTTCGAGTAGCGAATATCGGCGTGTTGACCAACGAGAATATTGAAGGGTTTCTGGATGCCTTTCAATCCACACTGAAGAAGCTTCGCGCGTGAAGGCCATTATTTTCGCTGCGGGCGTCGGGCGTCGTTTACAGGCTGTCACAGAGGGGAAGCCTAAATGCTTGGTGACGATTGGAGGGCGGACGCTCTTGTCACGTCATGTGGAATGCTTGAATGGATTGGGTGTGTCTCAAATCGTCTTAGTCGTAGGTTTTGCACAAGAGGCGATTCGAGAGGCGATGCGTGCAGAAGCTTCAACCTGTCCTATTACATATATCGTGAATGAGAAATTTGTTCGAGGAAGCATTACCTCACTATGGGCGGCACGAGATGAAATGGATGACGATGTCGTGCTGATGGATGCTGATGTATTGTATGCCTCAGAGATTTTAACTCGTTTATTACAGTCTCCTCAGCCTTCGGCATTGTTGATGGATGAAACGGTGAGCCAAGAATCTGAAGAATGTATGATCGCAGCGCAAAATGGTCGTGTTCTTTCTCTGAGCAAGGTGCTTCCGGCGGATTATGAGGAAGCTGGTGAAGGAGTGGGGTTTTTGAAGGTGCAAAAACAAGATATTCCATCTTTGCTGAATGCTGTCCAGGCATGTATTGAGGCTGATAAATTGGATATGGAATATGAGGATGCCCTCACGACTTTTTTCGAGGATGTGCGGGTCGGTTATGAAAAAATTGGGGGACTACCCTGGATCGAAATAGACTTTCCTGAAGATGTAAAAAGAGCCGAATTGCAGATTTTGTCGGCGATTCACACCATTGAGCAGAAGCCTTCAACCATTCCCGTGACATGAACGTGATCTAGCTATGGATGGAATTCTCAAACAAGAGACAACCGACGCTGTTGATACAGCCATTCTGCTGACGTCTGCAGGCGTCTTTGCTTCTGACTGCATGGGTTCTGAGCAGGCCATGCCCAGTCCATTGACGCGTGTTGGCGGGATGACCCTTTTTCAGCGAGCTGTGCTCACGTTACAACGCGGCGGTATCTCTCAAATTTGGGTGTTAGCTGGCAAAGAGGAAGCAGTCCTGCGAAATTTATTACAACAAGACAGTCGGTTGCAGGCTGCTGTCCGATGGCTGCCGGTGCGCGAATTTCCTCCGCATGATTCGGAAACGTGGGAAACGCTGGCGGATGAAATCGATGGGTCATGTATGGTTGTGGGTTGCCATACCGTATTTTCTCCTGCACTGGTGCAACAATTACGACACGAGGGTGGACAAGGGAAAGCGGTGGTTGTCGTCGGTTATTCTACGGAGGGCTATCATGTTGGTAACCCGAGCGTGGTAGTGAGGCCTGAAGGCCTGGAAGGCAACTCCGCCTCTTCTGTTATGTTTCGAGATCCCCCAGTGGTTGCCACGTTAGAAATGACTCCACAAGGCAGAAATCATGAAGCATCGAGTTTACCAATTGTTGGTGATCTGATGGTGTTGCCAGGTCGATTATTGGGGATATCAGGTGTGTTGCATGCCAGTGGGACGAATCCCTTACGTTTAGCCTTGGAACAGGCTGCAGTTGAAGGGACGGTCATGGCGATACCCGGCGAGACGCATTGGTTTCGAGATGTTCGTGGACCTCAGGGGCCAAAGCTGGCCGAACAAACGTTGGTTCGTTCGTTGCAGACCTTGAAGGGTGGGTTAGATGGATTTGTTGATCGCTACGTCAATCGAAAATGTTCTGGCATTCTGACTCGACTGTTTCTCAAGTTACGATGGTCACCCAATGCGATTACTGTGCTGTCCATGGTCGTTGGATTACTTGCAGCAGGATTTTTTATTCCCGGCTCGTGGAAATTCGCCCTGATTGGGGCATTCCTTTTTCAATTGTCAGTGATTATTGATTGCTGTGATGGCGAAGTCGCAAGGCTCACGTATTCCGAGTCAAAATTCGGCCAGGAGTTGGATATTTGGGCAGACAATGTTGTGCATATCGCCATTTTTGCCGGTATAGCGTGCGGCGCCTACTTCCAGGGACCCTGGGAACAGGCGAATTTGCCATTGGTGTTGGGTGCATCTGCCATGTTGGCAAATATCGCGTCGTTATTATTAGTGAACACCGCTCGGCAGTTGCGTTCGCGACCACGTGACTTGAATCGGTTAACAGACCGTGAACGTACAAAAATCGACTTTATGCTCGGTAAAGTCGCGAATCGAGACTTTTCCGTGGTCGTGTTGATCTGTGCTGGTTTGGGTTTCTTGCATTGGTTTCTTGCCTTAGCCGCGATCGGATCGTGGTTCTTTGTCACGTCAATGGCTTGGCTTCTCCGTCGAAATCTCATCTCTCGTGCTTAAATTGGTGTTTCTGATCATTGGGCTCATAGCCCTGATCGGGATCGTGCTTCACATCGGTCTCGAACAGATCCTTGATGCGGCCTCCCAACTCGGACCTCTTCCGCTTTGTATCATCTTGCTCCCTATGATTCTCGTCTATGGGCTTGAAGCCTGTGGCTGGCGGCTCACATTAGGGGCTTCAGCTGAAAAGGTGGGATTTTTGCGTTTGTTTGCGATCAGAATGGCTGGTGAGACGGTCAATGTCACCACGCCTGCGGCCTATATGGGTGGTGAACCATTGAAGGCCTACTTGCTCAAGAGATACGGCGTCCCAATGGTTGAGAGCATGGCCTCGGTCATTACAGCGAAGACCACGATGACGCTCGCTCAGGTTCTCTTTATTTTATTAGGGCTAGGTCTAGGATTTTGGATTTTGGATGCAGCCACTCACTACTGGATGGCGATGCTTGTGAGTGTGGGACTCCTGGCATTTGGCGTGGGCTTGTTTGTGATGTTTCAACGCTATGGGCTGGGGATAGGATGTCTGACCCTCTTGAGAAGCTGTGGTATCCGATTGGCCTTTCTTGAAAATCGAGAAGATCAATTACGAGAAATGGATGCCACAATACGAGGGTTTTATTCCGATAATCGGCAGACGTTTTATGTGGCCTTGGGAACCTTTTTCCTGGCCTGGCTTTGTGAGACCCTGGAAGTCTATGCAATTTTGTATTATTTAGATGTGGGGGTCGATATCTGGACATCGATTTCAATTGCGGCACTGAGCGTCTTTATCAAAGGGGGGACGTTTTTTATACCTGGGAGCTTGGGTGCTCAAGAAGCGGGCTATACACTCTTATTGATCAGCTTTGGGTATACAGAGGTGACGGGAATTACCTTTGCCTTGATACGGCGGTTACGGGAAATTCTTTGGATTTTCATCGGCTTGGGTTGCCTCATGCTGTTAAAAGGGACGGATCTCTCAAGACCGACCGAACCTACGTCAGCAGTGTAAGTGGGCTGGTCTGTTATCTGGTGCCTCGAAAATGATTATGCTCAAGGCACTTGAGTTTTGCGATTCTTCTGAGGAATAATTGGGGATATATTTTTTGGAACTGTAGGAGGATAGTCTTGTGAATGTTCAATTAGGCACCAACACCTTACGAAATACGAACGGAACATTTTTGGCTCATGGCAAAGAACAGATTCGCATTGAGTGGCTGGAAGAAGAAAAGAAATTAGCGTTGACGATGGGGGTATTCATGCCCACCGGCACTGAGGTTGCCACATTAAAGCACAATGTGTGGGAGACCAATCCCAATGACCGTTTCTTATTCACAAGTACACCAGAGACACTCAAGGTTGAAGATACGACGTTAAAGACGGTTGTGATGGAAATCCAAACAACCGAAGACCAATCCGTGAAAATCCCCACTGCGAAATTCTACACCTCGAAGGGAACCCTATCCGAAGTCTCCTCCGAATGGTGGCGAGTCGGCAATAAAATGGAGCTGACCGGCATCGACACCGACCTTGAAGGTGGCAGCATCGAACTCCCTGAGTAACCTACATCTTTCCTCATCCGTCATTCCCGCAATTTATTAGCGGGAATCCATCTTGTTATCTGAGTATTGCCGTTAGCCACCAAAAACGGCTGACAGTCTCTCGCCTGTCTCTTCCTCATACCTTTTCGAAGATTTTTTCGCTTATTTCCCAATCTAGCTCAATGTGATGGGTTAGTGCTCACCGTTTGATTCTCCCTGTGTGTGTCCTCTTTATAGCTATCTTTACCACCGATAAAGCCAAAATATCGGTGTAGGCAGTGCCATATTAAAGCCATCCTCTTGTGGTGATTTATCATGATTACAGCCACAGAACTTTCTTATCAACTTCCCAATAAACGACCAATATTAACTGGTATGAGCTTCGAGTTGCCCAAAGGTGGGTTTGTCGCTGTGCTAGGGGAGAATGGGGCAGGGAAGACGACATTGTTGGATATATTGATGGGGTTTCGGCTCCGGACTTCTGGACTCGTCACGGTGATGGGGCATGACCCTGGGACGGATCCGTGGGAGACCAGAAGGCGTATTGCGTATCTCTCTGAGAAAATTGATATGCCCGGTGATTGGGCGGCCAGGGAATATTTGGAATTTCATCGAAAATTATATGCTGATTATGATGCTCGTGACGAAGAGGAGCTCATGGCCTTCTTCAAGGTGTACTATGAAGATCGGGTTGGGAATTTGTCTGCTGGTGAAATTCGTCGGTTGCAGATTGTTGGAGCGTTGGCCGCACAACCTGAGTTGGTGATTGCCGATGAAATTACAGCCGTCCTTGACATTCGCGGCCGCCGAAAATTTTTAAGACTTCTTCAAGAACGGCAACAATCCATGAATCTAACAGTGGTTTTAGCCACTAATATTCCTGAGGGACTTGAATCTTTTTCGAGTCACCTTCTCTTACTACAACTAGGACAGCAGACAATTTTTGAAGAGAATTCAGTGTTCCTCAATGGGCATTCAGAACTAGCCGAAGTGGTAATGGTAAGGCTAGAAGCCGAATGATTCTTCATTTTCTCAAAAGGGATTTGCTAGATTTCAAGATAGGATGGCTCTTCATTGGGTTCCTAACTATCCTATGCGTACTTTCAGCAAAGTTCTGGGAAAACACTTGGAGCCTTGGGATTTTATTTTATGTGTATGTATTATTTGGCATGCTGCCTATTCAAGCTATTTTGGGGTCGGTCTGGCGTTCACAGCATCGGTTATCCCGCCATTTTCTGCTATCTCTCCCTCTTCCTCATAAAAATCTCTTTCTTATTCAAAATGTTCGGTTGCTCATATTCGCGCTTCCTGCGATGGTTTTAGGAAGCCTCTCTCCATTTTTATCCCTGTGGGAAGATTCATCGGTTACTGTTCATTTGTTGAATCTTTATTACTTTGGGTTGGTCATTAGCGTCGGACTGTTTGGTCAGCTAATGATATGGACGACTTTAGAGCAGGAGCATATTGCTAGTAACCTACTGAAGGTTGCTCGATTACGCGCACAGATAAGGCTTTTCGTTTTGTTTGCCGGCATTCCACTAGTTCTTGGAATGGCCTGGGCTGGCCTCTACTACCGTGAGATCCTATTTAAGTTTATTCCGCCAGAAGAACTAGAAGTTGTTCTCAGTCAATCAACTGAAATGCAGAGGTTTCTGCTTCTTCCGCTCGCTGAATGTATTTTTCCTCTAGGCTTTCTGTGCCTAATTTTTTGGATATTTCATAATCGCCGTCGTTGGTGTGTGACGTTGTAAGTATGATCAGGAGATTACTGGGTTAAATGTATTTCTTGGTTAAGGAATAAGTCGGGTTTCTGGACAAATCTCGAATGAATTCCATATGGGTCATCAAAGGGGTCAAATCCACACGATATTTGGATTTCTGCTAGTTCTTTTTCTAGGTGCTGGAGGAACGGGAAATTGTTCCTTTTCAATTGCCTCTTCTTCTGATTCCACGGTTAATTCTCCATTAGCAGACACAAAAAAACAAAGCTTGCAAGATGCCTACTATAAGGTTGAGGGGCCTGTTGTGGGTCCTCGTGCACCACGGTTAACGGAGGCCTCATACCCAACGGAATTTGGGGAAAGCCGGGTGGTGGTGTGGATTGTGGCTCAACAACATCTCTAGTGGAGCGGGTTTGTGGTGGGGGCATTGTTTTTGGTGACCATGTTGGAAGTCATTGGGGTCATTGGCTGGGGATCTAGTCACTCGCAATCCTATGATCGTTTTGCCACAGAGATTTTTCGATTGATTGTATTGGCGTTGGGTTTGGCCGCGAGTTTAGGAGGCCTGTTACTGATTAGCTTACTCGTGCTGTATCCCGACCTCACATTGTATCTCACCACCGTATTTCGACCGGTGTTTCTGGTGTATGGGGTGCTCGTGATCGGTTTTACACTCTTTACATATGGATATTACTACTCCTGGGAAAGAATGCAGGGTGGATTGGCAAAGTGGCTGCATGCCAGCTTAGGAGTCCTGGTGAATGTACTTGGGATTGTTTTGACGATGCTAGGGAATGCTTGGAGTAGCTTTATGCTTGCGCCCGCTGGTGTCGCTGAGCATGGAGAATTTTTGGGTAATATCTGGCATGTATTGCATACGGCGTTATGGAGCCCTTTGAATGTCCATCGGGTAGCCAGCCATATCCTTTTGGGGGCTATGGTTGTTGCGGTCTATGGCGCGTATCGGGCGATGACTGCAAAATCCTTTGATGAGCGACAGCATTATGACTGGCTGGCCTGTATCGCGTTTGCCTTCGGCGTCGTGGCGCTGTTCACGATGCCCTTTGGGGGGTATTGGTTGATGAGGGAAATTTATGCGTATAAACAGCAGATGGGTATCACGCTTTTAGGTGGATTGTTGGCATGGTTGGGATTAATACTTGTCACTGCGATGAGCCTCTTGTTCTTTGCGGTCAATTATTATCTCTGGCAACGCATTGATGCGGCTGGCGGCTCTCCTCGTTACGAACGCTATGCCAAATACATCTATGCCATCCTTGCTTTGTGCATGATGGTATCTATCACGCCTCATACCATCGTAATGAGTCCGCTGGAACTTCAACAAATGGGTGGGCAACAACATGGGGTACTTGGGAATTTTGGTGTAGAATCTGCCAAGATGCCTGCTGTGAATATCATGATTGTGATGACGTTGTGGTCGTGGGTGTTATGGCGGCGATGTCGTGTTCAAGGCTTAGAGCAGACTATGAGTCAGCGAGATTGGTTCCTGGCTGCGGCGTGTCTTGTGGGTACGATCAATCTTGTTGTGCTTGGAACCTATGGTTACTTTCTCCCGGCCAATGTCCGGATGGGTTTGGCATTACCCATGAATCTTACGCCATTGTTCTTGTTCATCTTTTCATGGATTCTTTGTCCTGCTTTAACAGAGAAATCGACGAAGCCTGCTCAGTGGGGATCCTTGTCTACTCGAGGATACGGGGCACTAATCATTTTGGCTTTTCTTGTGACCTGGGTGATGGGGTTAGGCGGCTATCGTCGGTCATCTGTGAAACTCTATTGGCATATCACTGATGTGATGCGAGACCAATCTCCCTGGGCCTTTACCCATAGTATTGGATTCGCGACAAACATTATTTCTCTGAATGCCCTGTTATTTTGGCTTGGGATCGGTCTGATTTTCTGGATGGCCAGAGAGAGAAAGCATATCACTCCTAAATTCATGGCATAGCTCCATCTGGTGAGACTTCGTCAGTCATGACGAATCGTAAGTCTCAAATATCTAAAAAACGATTTTAGAAATGTTCCAGACTGGCAATTTTTGGGAAGGTTTCCTCTGTAATTGAAGGACAGGTGAGTTGAGCTTGGCGGGTTTGGTGGGCGAGTTGTTGAGAAGTCTGATGGCTGAGGGTGATCGCTTTGACCATGGCTTGAAATTGTTTGGGGCCTGCTTCTTGTAGTGCTGAGCAATAACGTTGTTGAGCTATCGATAAGGCTGTTCCCGTCTTGCAGGCAAACAGCTTCTGATAGATGATGCGAACGTCTTGCTGTAGTTGCTGCTGACGTTGTTTCAATGGTCGTAGGAGAATGTGTGTGTGCTCGATTTGTAGCCGAGCGTCTGTACAGGGGGGCGTCTCAGGTTCTGCCATGACTGAGATGGGGAGCACTAAAGCCGAGACAACTGTCAGGAAAAAAAGACCAATGATTCGTGTGTTATTGGTGAAAGCATGAACCATAGGCTGTATTTCACTATGGATTCTGGGAAAAGCCTATTCATCAAAAGGAGGGGGTTGAAAAAAACCTATATCAAGGTGCTGAAATGATACGCAATTTCTAGAAATTTATAGGATTATGCTGGGTTCAAGCTATTTGAATAAGGTCTCTCCCTGAATCGGTTAAAGAACACGTATTCATCTATATGTGCTTCTGAGTGAAAAGGTTCAGCTATTGGGTAACGACGAGCAGCTGGCTTGTCGATTTCATATTCAACATGGCATGAATGCCGTCAAGCTCTCCAGGGAATGACGAGATTTCGCAGAGCCTGACAAGAAACCTCATTCTCGTAGAACGATGAGGCAAGCAATGAGCCTATTGTGGAGGAATTTTGGCTCATTGATTGTTATCCGATAGACCGCGTAGAGTGGAGACTACTTCCCCGCCATTAAAACGGACTTTATCCCTGACACCGACCAAACACGTGTAATAGGGCCAGAGCCCAACACAAAATGTGTGGAAGTCGCCTTTGACGCCACTTCTGTGGTATTGGCCAATATTTTCTAGGCCACCTTATCGATCGCGGCAAAATGGAAGCGAGTGGTCAAAGCCATGCAGATGGCTTTGACGGGATGCGTGATGTTGTCGTGGCACTATTGTGATACGGCGCATGTCAGTACCATTTTGGCCAGATACCCAAGTCCGGATCTCAACCAGAAAGGTTTTCAGACAGACTATGATACACAGTAAAAAAGACTCATTAGCGGCCCCGACTATAAAGGACGCCTCTTCCGGTTTCTCGTCTCTCGGTCTCGGGACGGCCCTTCTCTCCACGCTCGAAACGTTGGGATATGAAGAGCCTACCCCTATTCAACAGGAAGCGATCCCCCCGCTGTTGGCTGGACGTGATCTTTTGGGTCGCGCTGCAACAGGAACTGGTAAGACGGCAGCCTTCACACTGCCTCTCTTACAGCGGCTCGATCGTTCAGCTCGACAGCCCAATCCTTCCGTGTTGATTCTGGTTCCCACTCGGGAATTGGCGATACAGGTGTGCGAAGCCGTTGAGCGCTATGGCAAAGAACAGCAGGTTGCCATACTAGCAGTGTACGGTGGAACGGCTATTAGGCCACAACTTATAGCGCTTAAGCGTGGTGTCGATGTCATCGTGGCAACTCCTGGTCGGGCGTTAGATCATATCCGCCGGAAGAGCCTTCAACTCAAAGATTTGCAGATGGTGGTGTTAGACGAGGCCGATGAAATGCTCAACATGGGTTTCGCCGAAGATCTCGATGCCATACTTCAACAAACTCCAAAAACGCGTCAAACAGCGTTGTTTTCTGCCACAATGCCTTCCCGAATCGCCTCCATTGCGCGCCGACATTTACAAGACCCGGTTGAAATTCAAATTGCGAAAGAACCTGTTGAATCTGGTGTCGCTCCTCGGGTGCGCCAGACGGCGTACCTGGTCGCTCGACAACACAAGGTAGCCGCGTTGGCTCGTATCTTGGATATGACGAGTCCGAAGTCGACATTGGTCTTTTGTCGAACGCGTCTTGAAGTGGATGAGTTAACCTCAATGCTAAATAGTCGAGGATATCGTGGCGAAGGTCTTCATGGGGGGATGAATCAGGCTCAACGTGATCGCGTGATGGCTTCGTTCCGATCAGGAAAGACCGAGCTGTTGGTCGCGACGGATGTGGCCGCGAGAGGTTTGGATATCTCTCATGTCTCGCATGTGATGAACTACGACGTCCCGACATCTCCCGAGGCGTATGTCCATCGTATTGGGCGGACGGGGCGTGCCGGGCGGGGTGGAGAAGCGGTGAGTCTGGTCGAACCACGCGAGCGTTGGTTGTTACAGAATATTGAGCGATTGACGAAATCCAAGATAGAGATGGCCACACTTCCGACTGTGGCTGACCTTCAAGCGAAGCGACTAGAGCGGATTGGCACTGCCATACAAGATTTGCTCAAGCAAAAGAAACATGATCGTTTCCGGACGATCGTGAGTTCCCTTTCAGAAAAGTTTGATCCCACGGATGTCGCTGCGGCTGCCATACAACTGGCGTATGGATCAAAAGACGGGGAACGAACCGAAGAAGAAATTCCTGCTATACAGGACAGAACCAGATCGACACCCGCGGTGCCACGGCGCCCCAGACGGGATCCACCGGGTTGGGCTCAAGGCCAAAGGGCAGGGGGAAGTTCGGGTCGGCCAGTTGGCCGACGTGAACATCCCGGTCGGCCAGATCAATCTGTCAGACTGGCCACCTTGCACTTCAATGCGGGCAAAAATGAAAGCATTCGCCCTGGAGATTTCGTTGGTGCCATAGCGAATGAAGCTGGGATTAATTCGAATGTGATTGGTCCGATTAAAATCGGGGATGATTTCTCGCTTGTCAAAGTCCCTGAAGAATTAGCTCCGGGAATTATAAAAGTCCTGAGCCGTGCAAGACTGAAAGGCAAGAAAGTCAAAGTCCGTCTCTACAGAGACTAGAATTTCGTAGGGGGTGCGAGAGCTGGATGGTGTCATAATTCTGTTCCAATCATCCGTATGCCACGAGTCCAAAAGAGTGGAGGGTTCTCGATAAGCCCGAGATCTTCCTGGAACTCTAGCCTGAAGTGAATTCTCTTTAAAATTAGAATTGTATAAAGTCATACACTGAGGTGTGCTTTGCCTACAGTCGTTAGCATTTCGTCATGCACCATGGACTAAGAAGGAATCAGATGTTTAGCGTGTAGCAGTTTTGGCGCGGGCCATCATGCGGCAGAAGGAGCATATGCCTGCAGTGGTCGGTTGGCTGCAGGTCTCACAGGGAAGAAGAGTGCTTTGATCAATATCGGTCATTGAATGATTTGAAGTGTTCGCGGATTTCTTTTGTTTTTCTAAGAACCCCCAATAAAAGCGGTGTTTTGTTCCCGGTGATTCGGCTTCTAGTCGGTTGAGTACATCTTTATACACCAACATCTTTGCGCCTTTGGCATTGGGACATTCTTCCACGAGATAATCAATTCGATTCACGACGGCATAGGCGGCAATTTCTCGTTCCGTCATGCGATAGAGCGGTTTGACTTTCTTAGAAAATCCTTCGACGGAAGCGGGGAGGGTTGGCGACTGTTTTTGCAAATATTCTTCTTGCCAATTCAACACATTGCCTAATAGTCGTGCGGCTTCATCATCGAGATTATGGCCGGTGGCCATCACATCGTAGTTGTTCTGATACGCCACGCGATTGAATTGGTAGCGTTTGATCGTGCCGCAAGCCGAACACGTTGGTCGTTTGATGAGATTGGCCAATTCTTTCACGCCAGTCCCAGCCCCAGCATCTTCCTCCACGGTTTGAATGATGAGTTGTGAGCCACAGGCTTCGGCGACATCATGTGCAAAGCGTTCCACTTTTTCATGAGAGCGCTCCGAATATCCCGGTATGCCTAAACCCACGTAGAGTGCATCGACGCGATAGCCGAGCTTGAGCAGAATTTCCCATAGGGTCAAACTATCTTTTCCCCCAGAGACGGCCACTAAAATGCGATCTTCTGGCGAAAACATTCTTTGGACCTTAATGGCCTTTTGGACTTGGGTACGGACAAATTCTGTCAGGCAGGGGCCGCAGTAGGCGGTGTTGTGGCGAGGCAGCCCTAAAACTGCCCGATTGGAACATTTTCGACAGCGCACGGCTTACCCTCCAGAAATGACCGGACGGACTTCAATGGTGTCCTCATCCGCGACAATCTCGTCTTCTGTCATGAGATCCTGCCCGCGAATGACCAAAAAGGCTTCGGGGATTAATTGTAATTCCTTGAAAATATCTGCAACCCGTTTGGGGCCCTGAAGTGCTATGTCGCGAGTGGGATGGCTTAGATGGACATTCATGGGATCGAATCATAATGCCCGTTTCATGGAATTGGCAACATGAGAGGTTCTGGACCTTTTTTGAACTGACCCGAGGCCTTTGGTGTGTCATGTGTCTCTAGCCATATTTTCCCATTGAGACCATGATTTTTCAACACTCCCATTGCTGTTTCTTCCATTACGTCGGCTGTTTGTAATGATATTGGGATCATTCAGACAAAATACTAGGATGGTGAATGATAATGCCTTGCTTTTCGTCTCTCTCTTGTGAGCGTCCCTTGAAATACCAGCAGGACACAATATGATAGCTTATGGGAGGAATTTATCATGACATCCGCAACTGATTCTCCAGATCAATTATGTATCAATACGATTCGGACCTTGGCGATGGATGCTGTTCAGGCGGCCAATTCCGGGCATCCCGGTACACCCATGGCCCTGGCGCCAGTGGCCTATTGCCTATGGAATAAGCTCCTGCGCTTTGATCCGGCCGATCCGATATGGCCGAACCGTGATCGGTTCGTCTTATCGGCTGGCCATGCGTCCATGTTGCTCTATTCGTTGTTACATCTCTGCGGCGTCAAAGCCGTCAATACTGAATATGAACAATTGGGCCAACCGTCGGTGACGTTAGACGATATTAAGCGCTTTCGCCAGCTTGAGAGTAAGTGCCCTGGCCATCCTGAGTATCGTTGGACCTCCGGCATTGAGACGACGACGGGTCCCCTTGGGCAGGGTGTGGCCACGAGTGTGGGGATGGCGATGGCGGAACGCTGGATGGCCAGCTATTTCAACCGACCTGACTTTGAGATGTTTGCCTATGATGTCTATGCCCTCTGTGGTGATGGATGTTTGATGGAAGGGGTCTCCGCTGAAGCCGCTTCCTTAGCCGGTCATCTGAAGCTCGCGAATCTCTGTTGGATCTATGACAATAATAAAATCACGATTGAAGGTCATACGAATTGGGCCTTTACCGAAGATGTCGCCACGCGGTTTATCGCGTATGGATGGAATGTGACACGGGTTGGGGATGCGAATGATCTCGAAATGCTCGATCGTGCCTTTAGCACATTTCGTAAAGAAACCGACCGTCCTACGCTCATCATTGTTGATAGTCATATCGCGTATGGTGCGCCCAATAAACAAGACACGCATGCTGCCCATGGTGAGCCGTTGGGTGAGGAAGAAATTCGTCTAACGAAGCGAAACTATGGCTGGCCGGAAGATGCCAAGTTTTTGGTGCCGAATGAAGTGCGTGTTCATTTCCAGCAAGGCATTGGTGTTCGTGGGGCAGAATTACGGAAAGCCTGGATGGCTCGATTTACGGAGTATCAAGCACAGTATCCGGAATTGGCTGACCATCTCTACAAGATGCAGCATCGGCAGTTACCTGACGGCTGGGATAAGGATTTACCAGTTTTCCCATCAGATCAAAAAGGTATGGCTGGTCGCGAAGCCTCAGCAAAGGTCCTTAATGCTGTGGCCACTAACGTGCCGTGGGTGTTAGGTGGTGCGGCTGATTTAGCCCCGTCGACCAAAACGCGGTTAACCTTTGAAGGTGCGGGTGATTTTACCAGTGACAACCCCTCGGGGCGAAATGTGCATTTTGGTGTGCGAGAACATGCCATGGGAGCCATCTTGAATGGGCTGTCATTATCCAAGGTGCGGCCTTACGGTTCGGGATTTCTCATTTTTTCTGATTATGCGAGACCGGCGATTCGTCTTTCGTCGCTCATGGAAATTCCCGTACTGCATGTTTTTACTCATGACTCCATCGGTGTCGGGGAAGATGGTCCTACACATCAACCTATTGAACAAGTTCCCTCACTCCGCGCGATTCCCGGACTGATTCTGTTTCGACCCGGTGATGCCAATGAAATCACGGAAGCCTGGAAAGTCATCATGCAATCACCGCATGAGCCTGTGGTGTTAATTTTGTCGCGGCAAGCTATCCCGACGTTGGATCGGTCGAAGTATGCAGCAGCTTCGGGTGTGGCTAAGGGTGCTTACGTTTTGGCCGATACTTCTGATGGCCAACCAGATGTTTTACTTCTGGCCACGGGGAGTGAAGTGGGGCTCTGCATTCAGGCACATGAACAATTGGTGGGAGAAGGCGTGAAGAGTCGAGTGGTGAGCATGCCTTCTTGGGAATTATTTGAACAGCAATCTGAGGATTATAAACAATCCGTTATTCCTGACAACGTGACCGCGCGTGTCTCAGTTGAGTTGGCCTCCACGTTTGGCTGGGGGAAATATGTGGGCACGCGGGGCAAAGCGATTGGCATGGAATCATTCGGAGCGTCTGCCCCTCTCAAAGAACTGGCGAAAAAATTCGGATTTACTGTCGATCATGTTGTGGCTGAAGCCAAATCGCAAATTGCTCAAGCACATCGGTAGATGGAAGCTTTGCGACGATAACTGTGTAGTGATAAGGAGATGTGAGCATGAATCCTCTCGTACAACTTCGTGAATCTGGACAAAGCCCTTGGTATGACTACATCCGACGCGGGATGATTACATCTGGTCAGTTGCAAACATTGATTGACCAAGACGGCCTGATGGGCATGACCTCCAATCCTGCCATTTTTGAAAAAGCGATCGCTGGAAGCACAGATTACGATGAGGCGCTCAATGAAGCGGCTTCTGAATTCATTGGGGTGAAGCAACTCTATGAGCGAGTGGCTATTAAAGATATTCAGGATGCGGCTGATGTGATGCAGCCTGTGTATGAATCTTCGAAGGGACGCGATGGGTATGTCAGTTTCGAAGTGTCGCCGGATTTAGCCTTTGATACCCAACGGACCATTGAGGAAGCGGTTCGTCTGCATGAAGCCGTGGCGCGAAAGAATGTCATGATTAAGGTGCCAGGAACCTCTGAGGGTCTTCCGGCTATTGAAGACTTGTTAGCCCGAGGCATTAATATCAATGTCACGCTCTTGTTTAGCGTGGAAATGTATGAACAAGTGGCCTGGCGGTATGTCCGCGGGTTGGAGCGATTTGCTGCGAATGGAGGAGACGTCGGTCAAGTGGCCTCGGTTGCCAGTTTTTTCGTGAGTCGAATCGACAGTCTTATCGAAAAACAATTGGACGTGAAGATGAAGAATGAATCTGATCCCACCAAGCGTGCTGTGTTAGAGGGACTCATGGGTAAAGTCGCCATTGCGAATGCCAAGTTGGCCTACCAGAAGTTTGAGGAAATTTTTTCTAGCAAGGACTTCCAAGCCTTGAAAGCGAAAGGGGCGCAAGTGCAGCGGGTTCTGTGGGCGAGTACCGGCACCAAAAATCCGAACTACCCTGATACCTTGTATGTGGATCAACTTATTGGGCCAGATACGGTCAATACCATGCCCGAAGCGACGTTTGCGGCTTTTCGCGATCATGGGACTGTGAAAAACATGATTCAAGAGGGTGTCGAAGAGGCCAAAGCGACGATGCAACAGTTGGCAGACGTGGGCATTTCTATGGAGGAAGTGACGGACACCCTCCTTCATGATGGGGCCAAATTATTTGTGGATGCCTTTGATCAATTAATGAGCGTGATTAGTCGTAAACGATCAGAGGTTCTTGGAGACAAGCTGGACCGTGTCACATATTCACTAGGTTCCATGCAAAGTCAGGTTGATGAGTCGCTAAAGGAGATGCAAGCAAAGGATATTGTTCGTCGGATTTGGGCCAAAGACCCAACCGTGTGGCATCAACATCCTGAACATCAAAAGGTTATTCGCAATGCTTTAGGATGGTTAAGAATATCTGAGGAGCAATTACCTCAGATTGCCAAACTGCAAGCTGTCGCCAAAGACATTAAAGATGCCGGGTTCAAACATGTACTACTTTTGGGAATGGGGGGAAGTAGTCTCTGTCCGGAAGTGTTACGTATGACCTATGGAGTCATTGATGGATACCCTGAATTGCATGTCTTGGATAGTACGGTGCCCTCGCAGGTTCGGTCATTCGAACAGCATGTGGATTTGTCGAAAACGCTCTGTATTGTCGCCAGTAAATCGGGTTCCACGACAGAACCTCTGGTGTTTCAGAAATATTTCTTTGAGCGTATGCGTCAGGTGGTAGGGGAGAAAGCCGGGGACCATTTTGTGGCGATCACGGATCCAGGTTCCTTATTGGAGGACGTCGCTACGAAGTTACATTTTCGGCATATCTTGGCAGGGGTACCAGAAATCGGCGGGCGCTATTCCGCGCTCTCAAATTTCGGAATCGTGCCAGCTGCACTCATGGGATTAAATGTTGATCAGTTTCTGCATCAAGCAGAACGTATGCGGCATTCTTGCGAGGCAGCGGTGCCGGCTGCGGAGAATCCTGGAGTCATGCTTGGGACAGTGCTTGGCATGCTAGCAAAAGCCGGGCGAGATAAATTGACCTTTGTGACATCGCCTGCATTATCGAATCTTGGTGCGTGGCTTGAGCAATTGGTCGCCGAAAGTACCGGCAAGGAAGACAAAGGCATCATTCCTGTCGAGGGCGAATCTCTTGGTGCTCCTAGTGCCTATGGCGAAGATCGAGTCTTTGCGTACATTCGTTATGAACAGGGTGTGGATCCGAAGCAAGATTCTGCTGTAAAGGCGTTAGAGGAAGCTGGCCATCCGGTCATTCGCGTTTCTGTCGGAGACTTAATCAATCTGGGACAAGAATTTTTCTTGTGGGAAATGGCTACTGCTGTGGCTGGAGCGATGTTGGGCATAAATGCGTTCGATCAACCCAACGTCCAAGAAAGTAAAGACTATACCAAAGCCCATCTCGAGACTTTTACCAAAGACGGAAAATTGGCTGAATCCACACCGCTCTTGGCTGATGGAGATGTTCAGGTTTTTGTGGATGAGATGAATGGGCAGGCACTCAAGAGCAGTTCCGCCTTGGATGATCTCGTCGCCGGGCATGTTTCACGTCTTCAGTCTGGCGATTATTTTGCCATGAATGTCTATGTGGAGCGAACGGATGCCGTGCATGAGATCTTGACTGGCATTCGAGCCAAAATTCGCGAAGCCAAGCAGGTGGCCACCACCCTCGGTTATGGGCCTCGCTTTCTTCATTCCACTGGGCAGCTTCATAAAGGTGGCCCCAACTCTGGTGTTTTTATCCAAGTAACCAGCGATGATGCCGAAGATCTGGCCATTCCGGATGAACCCTATTCGTTTGGTGTCTTGAAAGCCGCACAAGCTTTGGGTGATCTACAAAGTTTGGCGAGTCGGCAGCGCCGAGTGATTCGTGTTCATGTGGGAACCGATGTAGAGAAAGGGCTGACCCGTCTCGCACAGGCCATTGAAGCCTCGCTCTGCGTTGGCAAGTCCTAATGATTTCAAGAATCGACTGGTGAAAATAACGTAAATCGTCAGGCGTGAGGGGGAAGGAAATGGGTATTGTTAGGAATAAAAAAAGACGTGGAATGCACAGCGGAAATGACTGATTGGGACTTCGTTTTCCGCTGAACGCTTCACGTAAACAATAATTTGAGATTGAGAACCAGAGGGGAAGATAACGTTATACTTCTCGCCAATGGTGGCCGTCTGTTTGAATGAGACGGTCAGCCTCAACAGGTCCCCACGAACCTGCCTGATACTCTGGTAACCACTTGCTCCCGTGGGTGTCCCACCCTTCAATGATATCTGTCACCCAAGACCATGAGGCTTCAACGGCATCTCGACGCATAAACAGTGAGGTGTCGCCGGTCATCACGTCCAATAAGAGGCGTTCATAGGCTTCAGGGGATGGGGCGTCGAAGGCGTCACCATATTGAAAGTCCATTTCCACGGGATGGGTGTTGGCTTTAGACCCGGGAACTTTCGAGATAATCCGCAAGGACAACCCTTCTTCGGGTTGAATGCGCAACTTCAGCACATTCGGTGCTTGGGGAATATCTGGATTGGCATTGAATAAGATTTGCGGAATTTCTTTGAACTGAACAGCAATTTCTGATGCTCGTTTGGTCATGGCTTTTCCGGTGCGAATATAAAAGGGCACACCAGCCCATCGCCAATTTTCGACAAAGACTTTTAAGGCCACATAGGTTTCGGTCGTGGAATCAGGTTTCACTCCTTCTTCTCGACGATACCCGGGCACTTCTTTGCCATTGATCGTGCCATGGGCATATTGCGCCCGCACGGTCATCTCTTCGACGTCTTTTCCACGAATGGGGCGCAACCCTCTCAACACATCCATGCGGGCGTTGCGGACCACATCGGGATCAAGTGAGTACGGTGGCTCCATCGCAATGAGACACAGTAACTGCAAAATATGATTTTGTATCATATCTCGAAGTGCGCCGGCGCCTTCATAATACGCGGCACGACTCCCGAGGGTCACGGCTTCACTCACGGTGAGCTGCACATGATCGATATACTTATGGTTCCAAATGGGTTCAAAGATGGAGTTGGCAAACCGCATGACCATGATGTTTTGCACCGTTTCTTTTCCGAGGTAATGGTCGATACGATAAATTTGTGATTCATCGAACACATTGCCAATCGCGGTATTGATCTTTTGAGCAGAAGGCAAATCATGCCCGATGGGTTTCTCGACTATCACTCGTGAATAGACGTCTGAGCCATCAACCTGAGACACCAGGCCTACCTTGTGGAGCCCTTCACAGGCAGGGGCAAAGGAATCGGGAGGAATCGCGAGGTAAAAAATGCGATTGCCGGGTAGATTGAGTGGCGTTTCGATGTCCTTCAGTCGATCCCGAATAGTCCCATAGTATTCTGAAGCCTTGATGTCACCGGCACAATAAAAAAGACGCTTGTGAAAGTGTTCCCATTTTTCAGGGTGGAGCGTTTGTCGAGAAAACTGTTCGATCCCATCTTGGGCGATCGCACGAAAATCGTCGTCAGAAATACTCTTGCGGCCTAAGCCCAACACGGCGAAGTTTTCAGGTAACAGCCCATCGAGCATCAAGTTATACAAGGCTGGTAGCAGCTTGCGGCGAGTGAGATCCCCTGAGGCACCGAAGATGACAATCGTACAGGGTTGCGTGATCGTCGTTGGCGCCGCCGTGTCTGAAGAGCTGGATGGGTTTGTTGGAGTACGAGAGCTCATCGCAATCTTCCTCTTCAGCTAAAAGCCGTCATCGTTTGACACTATGTCCGCCAAACGCATTGCGCAGAGCGGCTAACATTTTCTCAGAAAAGGATTCGTTCTGTCGCGAACGGAATCGTGTAAACAATGCCGTCGAGAGGGTGGGGACAGGGACGTCCTTATCCAAGGCCTCCATCAACATCCACCGACCTTCTCCTGAATCCTGCACATAGCCCTTTAAGGCCTCTAGCTTTGGATCATCTTTTAAGGCGCCTGCCGCCAATTCTAATAGCCAAGAGCGAACGACGCTGCCATGCATCCACAGATCGGCAATGTTGGCGAGGTCTAAGTTGTATTCACTTTTGGACATGAGTTCAAAGCCTTCCGCATAGCCTTGCATCATGCTGTACTCAATGCCATTGTGCACCATCTTCACATAA
>JAJDBS010000186.1 GCA_029261235.1 Nitrospirales bacterium | reverse complement strand
GGCATTGATGCCTCCCAACCAATGATTGCCTATGCCGAACAAGCCGTTCAGAAAGCCGGATTTCAAGATCGGGTTCAGTTGCTCTGCCAGCGCTTCCAAGACGTGACCTTGACGCCTCCAGCTGATGCGGCGATTTCCAATAGTATGGTGCATCACCTCCCGAACCCTTTGCAATTTTGGTTTTGTCTCAAAACATTGGTGAAGCCCAGTGGACACGTGCTTGTGATGGATTTGCTTCGCCCTGAAAGCCCTGAAGCAGCTCAAGCCATTGTGGATGAACAAGCCGGTGATGAACCGGAGCAATTGCGGAACGATTTCTATCATTCCCTATTGGCTGCTTTTACCGAAGATGAAGTCGCAGGACATTTGGCGGAATTGAATCTCAGTCGCTTGTTTGTCGATGTCCCTGATGATCGACATTGGATCGTCTACGGGCAGGTATTTTAGCCTCATTACTATCTTGACGGCTTGTAGGCCTCCGTTTTAAAGTGGACCCTGCGTTGGGGGATCGTCTAGGGGCAAGACATAAGATTTTGGTTCTTAGAACCCAGGTTCGATTCCTGGTCCCCCAGCCACTATGTTTTTTCCTCTAAAACGCTTCCTGAATCTCTCCTTTTTAGAATATCATCCATAAAGCTGCGACCTGGTCTATCTTTCCTGCGGCCAATTCTCTCGCTATGTGCGAAGACTGAAAAAATTTGGCTCTTGAGTTACATATGTGTTTGTGGCAGGCTGATGAGGTTTTTTTTCCTACAATTTAAGAGTAATCGGTGATGTTGTTCTTGTGATGTCTCCATAGGGGCTCGATGAACATGTCGGTTATCAATCATTTATCCATATCATCTGCATCTTTACCTATTCTTATTACATCCCTCAGCTTCTCTTGTGAATCAAGTTGTGCGTCGGTAATCATTCGCAATGCCAGTGTTGAATTTGAAGGTCGCCCAGTAATCATTCACTAGGTCTATTCGGGGGAACATTCTGATGATACCGAACACATGGTCTCGAATTCTTCTCGTGGGTGATGACCCAAGCAAACGTGCGACATTCAAGGCGGAATTAGGTGAGGCAGGGCATGATGTCGTGGATTGTCTCGCATTGGATGATGCGATGACGTGTGCTCAGCGTGAACCTTTTGCTGTCGCGTTGGTGGACGTGCAATCTCCAGCTGCAAGGAGTGTCGAGCTGCTTGGCCTTTTGATGAATAAGAATCTTAAGGTGCATGTCGTGATGAATGCGGAGTTTCAGTCCTTACTCTCGGTGAATCAGAGCATTCATGCCGGATTATTCACGTATTTTGAGCAAACGGCTTCTTCTTCGACTGTATTGAATCTCGTGCATCGGGCATTCCGATCGTACGCAACACATTCTGTAGAAGAACTACAAACTGGCATGGTGACGCGTACGGCGGCGCTTGAGGAACAGCAGGCGAACTTTCAACATCTAGTCGAGCATGTTCAAGAAGTCTTCTGGATAGCTTTACCAGACCACTCCAAAGTCCTGTATATGAGTCCACGCTATGAAAGCATATGGGGAAGCAATTGTGTCAGTTTGGTGGATCACCCGCATGCCCTATGGGACGCCGTGCACCCGCAAGATCAAGAATATGTGCTGACCCGTGTTGCAGAAGGCGAAGTAACGGGATTTCAAGCAGAATTTAGGATTGTCAGACCGGATCAGGCCGTTCGGTTCATCCGGGCACAAACGTTTCCGATACGAAACACGTTTGGTGAAGTGGTTCGGATGGCTGGGGTTGCCGAAGATATGACTGAACAGAAACGGGTGCAAGAAACACTGGTCAAAACCGAACGCCAGTTTCGTCAGGCAAGTCGGATGGAAGCCATCGGCACGCTGGCCGGGGGGATTGCTCATGATTTCAATAATATTTTAACCGCAATTTTGGGATATACCGAGTTGGGGTTGGCGTCTGTTCCGAAAGGCAGCCGGACACAACGGAATCTTCAGGAAGTGTTGACGGCCGGACATCGTGCCAAGCATTTAGTCTTGCAAATTTTAGCGTTTAGTCGGCAGTCTGGTCAGGGGAAAAATCCGACACCGATTCATACGGTTATTCAAGAAGCACTGAAATTGTTACGTGCGACCATTCCCACTTCCATTGAGATTCGCCAATCACTGATGACCGAGGCTTCCGTCTTGGCCGATTCCACGCAACTCCATCAAGTCATGATCAATTTATGTACGAATGCAGAATATGCTATGCGCGAAACAGGTGGACTTTTGGCGGTGACCTTAGAAGATGTTGATGTCTCAGAAGAGAAAGTGAGATCTGTGTCGGGATTGCAGGTGGGGCCTCATATTCGACTGATCATACAAGACAACGGAACAGGGATGTCTCCTGATGTGCTTGAACGGATGTTCGACCCTTTCTTTACGACCAAGCCAATTGGTGAAGGGTCTGGCATGGGACTGGCCGTGGTTCATGGCATTGTCACGAGTCACGGCGGGGCGTTGCTAATCGACAGCATGGGAGGGAAGGGGACTAAAGTCGAAGTGTATCTCCCCACCATTCCTACACTGGACTGGGATGGATCCGGAGATCAAGGCGTCATCCCTCTGGGGAAAGAAACGATCTTGTTCGTGGATGATGAAGAGACGATTGTTCGCCTGGGAAAAGAACTCCTGTCATCTTTGGGCTATACCGTGGAAGTCCACACGAATTCGCAGGAAGCCTTACATGCCTTCCGACATGATCCGCAACGTTTTGATTTAGTGATTACCGATCAAGCCATGCCGGGTCTCACCGGTGAAGCTCTTTCACGAGAACTCTTACGCATTCGTCCTGAGCTTCCCATCATTCTTTGTACGGGATTCAGTCACATCATGACCGCGGAAAAAGCCAAAGCCTTGGGGATTCAAGCCTATCTCATGAAGCCATTGGCTATCAGAGATTTAGCTCCTATTGTACGGCATGTGCTTGATAAGACACTTTCTCCACTAGCGTAGGACTCAAGCCGTGACGGTTATCGGACAGAATTTTTTTTGTGCAACAGCAATGATGTAAAAGGTATAATAAAAGGAACAGTTCGTGGCTTGATTCATTAATATCTTTTCTTCTTCTGAACATTCAATTTCGACGAAAATCGGTGGGGATGCCAGAGTTGATCGCCAAAATTGTCTTCTCAACTTGACCCTTGTCTGGAGAATGCCAAGACAATTTTGGGCGAAGAAGGAGTTCGAGCGATGGCGACCATTCTTATCATTGATGATGATCCTCAAGTCTGTGATTTGTTAGAGCAGGTGGTAAGCAACGAGGGGCATCGCGTGTATAGTGGCTTAAATGGGGAAGAAGGCATTTGTCTGTACCGGCAGCACCTTCCCGATCTGATTTTCTTAGATATTCTTATGCCGGAGAAAGAGGGGCTGGAAACGATTCTTGATCTTCGTCGTGAGTTTCCCAATGTCATGGTCATTGCGATGTCGGCGGCTAGCGAAGGGGCCAAGATTGATCTCTTAGAGCTCGCGCAACGACTAGGGGCACAATATCGGATGACCAAGCCATTTCAACTGCAGACGGTCAGGGATTTAGTGACTGCGGCTCTTAGCAAGCAAGCCTTTTCTGAGGAATCTAGCGAGGTGATCGAGTCGGAGAAAAAGGGGCTTCATTCTTCCTAATCTCGATTGTCTCGTGATCATCCTTTCCTCCTTTTTCTCTATCGAGCATTAAAATGGATAAGCCCGCTGATACTCAATTTCCCATCCATGAGCTCTTAAGTCGGAGATGGAGCCCTCGTGCATTTGCTGAGAGATCTGTCGAACCCGAAAAGATTCAAAGTCTTTTGGAGGCAGCTCGCTGGGCCTCGTCCTGTTTTAACGAGCAGCCCTGGGTTTTTCTCATGGCCACGATTGATGAACCGGCTGAACATAGCCAACTCCTAACGTGTTTAGCGGAGGGGAATCAAGTGTGGGCTAAGGGGGCTCCTCTCTTAATGATGACCCTCGCCAAATTGAATTTCGACCACAATGGCAAACCCAATCGACATGCTCTGCATGACGTTGGATTAGCCGTTGGCAATCTGGTGGTCCAAGCGACCGCTATGAACCTGGTCGTGCATCAAATGGCAGGCATCCTTCCCGAAACCATCTGCGAATATTTTTCCGTACCATCCGGCTATGAGCCTGTCACAGGATTGGCCATTGGTTATTCGGGTGATCCACAGACTCTCCCCTCCGACATTCGTGAACGGGAGCTCGGACCACGATCTCGCAAGAGACTTGAAGAATTCGTCTTTACCAAAACATGGGGAAAACCCCCAGAAATTTTGTAAACAGATAGATATCGGTCCCTAGTAAAACCTTGCACAGTAATCAGCGAATTTTGGCTATTTGGCCTCCACGTCACAGGTTCACGTTTCCAACATTCCTTCTCAGCAATAGCAGGCTCCTAGTTAAGGTGCTTTCTGTCCTTCCGATGAAGGAAGGGAGAAAGCTGTCGTGTGTTTTGATGAGTTCCTATCCTATTGTTGAGGGTTGCTTATGCCATATCGAATAACAATGCTAAATCGTGTGATCTGTCAGGTTTGGTTATGGAGTCTATTTGCGACTCTTGGGTTGTTTTGTGGAAGCCTTGCTCTTGCGGCTGATGCCCACCACGTATCTCCGAATGCCAAGACCCCAAAAATTTTATGGAAAGTGCAGTCACCACAGAATACGATTTATCTCGCGGGGTCCATTCATGTCCTGCAGGAGCGCCATTATCCCTTGCATCACGTGTTTGATGATGCATTCAATAAATCCTCCCGAGTGATATTTGAAGTGGATCTCGATGAGCTTTCGTCTCCCCTTGCGCAAATGCATATGGTGAAGAAAGGTCTGTATCTCAATGGAGAGACGCTGGTCAGCGTGTTATCACCGGAAAGTTATGCAATAGCAAAAGGGAATTTAACGACACTCGGGCTGAAGATCGAAAATTTTCATCGCATGAAGCCTTGGATGACGGCTACAGCAGTCATGGCGTTGGAACTTCAAAAGCTAGGCTTTGAAAGTGCCTATGGGGTTGATCGCCATTTTTTTGAAAAAGCCCAAGCGACAGGGAAAGCCATCCAAGAGTTGGAGACGGTAGAATTTCAGCTCGATCTCTTTGCCAAGCTCTCTGCATCGATGCAAGAGAAATTTCTCTTGCAAACATTGGAGGAGCTGAAAAATCTGGGTACGCAAGTCAGCGAGATGGTCAAGGCATGGAAAAAGGGAAATGTTCAGGAATTGGAAACGCTACTCGCAGGTATGGACGAATATCCTGAACTCAATCAGGCGATCGTCATTAACAGAAACCATGATTGGCTCCCCCATGTGGAAGAAGCGCTTCAAGAGACGGAGCCCGTTTTTATCGTGGTGGGTGCCTTGCATCTACTTGGGAAGGAAGGTCTCGTTGCGATCCTGAAAGAAAAAGGCTATGAAGTGCAACAATTGTAGAATGGCGCCTTCCAAGTTAAGATCCGCCAGTTCTTCATTCACTGGGTTAACTGATGGAATCTTTGATCATTGAGAATCCCACCTCCACGACGAACAAGTAAGATTGTCCCGTCTTCATCTAGAAGTATGTATGTAGGAAAGGCCCGAATGTTGAAATCTTCAGCTATGGATTTGTTTGAATCATAGGCGGTCGGAAAGACAAACGTTCTAGGGTGTTCATCTACATATTGCTCTACTTGCTGAAGCGATGCTGATGAGCCAATGGTGAGCACTTGTAAATCATCGGGCATGTCGCGTTGGTAATATCTGGATATTTTCGGTAATTCTCGTTGACAGACGCCACACCATGGAGCCCAAAACATTAATAACGTCCGTTCCCCTTCCAGCTTGAAATTTGAGAAATGCTCTCCATGTAAAGAAGAGACGTTAAAATCAGGCGCGACTTGAGAGTCAGATTGAGCCAGAGAGGGGTTCACGAACGAGTGAGTCATAAGCATGAATAGACATAGGATGGAGCCAAGCACCGTAGCTCTTAGAAAAGACGAACGATTGTCATAAAGAGATGCTCGACACATGAAGATTCCTCCCAAGGGAATACAAATAGTGATCTCTTCAGTGGTTCTCGGCCAATCGATGGGTTGCCTGAAGGACGAAAGGGACCGATAGGAAGGGGATAAAAGAAAAGATTATAAAAGAACGAGTCGAAAACCAAAGAAGGCTGATCGAGCGATCAGCCTCCTCACGGAATATTTTGACATGTTCAGATGTAAGCTGACTATGGCTTGATGTACAGGTAGCCTTCTTTTTGAAGATCGGCAATACGTTTCACAGCCACTGGATGCTCAGTTGGCTTAAAGCCTGCCACGAGTTTCTCCAAGGGCGTTCCAAATAATTTCATCGAGACTTGGCACATTTCTGCTTGGGCGCCTTTATCGATAATGATTTTCAGCTTGTCACGGAGAACCGGATCCACCGTCTCCTTTTCAAATAACTTCAAAGCTGGACCATGGACAACTAAGACGATGTCAATTTTGTCAGGTCCCCCTTCCGCTTCTATGTGCTTATTGATTAACGCCAGGGCATATTTAGCGACGTCTGGATCTTTCCCGTCCACGTGATACAGTACTTTGGTCTTGCCTGAGTCGGCCAAGACCAATCCTGGGAGGGCAAAGAAAAGGAGCCCAGGGGCGAGTAGGCCTAAGGTGAGAACCACTAATCGAAATTTCTTTATTGCTTGAATATTCAATGGATTACCTCCTTCATGTAAAAACGTCATGCTTGTATGAACTGCAGAAGAATATCTTCTCTGTACATCGTACTCCCTATACAACCTTGGGCGATAGGGTGAGACGGAAGCACAGAGGAGTGGTACAATTTTTTCTTAAGAAATAGCAGTACTATTTATCGTAACGAGGAGAGGCCAACATATGATTACTGCAATTGGTGATGTGCTACGACGATGTTATGAACGTGGATGGATCACGAGTCGAGATGGGAACTGTAGTGTGAGGCGAGCTCGCAGTATTCATTTGTCCATTACGCCGTCAGGATGGCGAAAAACCATCATTCACCCTGAGCATATGATCAAAATACGAATAAAGAATGGAAAAATGGAAGTGCCGCCAGGCACTAAACCATCGGGAGAGTTGCATATGCATTTCCTGTTAACCAAAGACATGAGCAAGACCAGAGCGGTCGTCCATGTCCATGCCACTAATGTCGTGGCGGCCATTTATCGAGGTTTTGATCTTCAAAAAATCTGCGGAGATTTTCCTGAAATCTACCGTTACACGCGAATTGGGCCAACCGTCCCCACCCTCCCCGCCGTGAGCACAGAGTTAGGCGAGGCGACTGCACGAGCCTTAGGAGTGACTGACACCAACCCTGCTGGAGATTTCGATATTGTCGGACAAGCCAACCATGGTGTGTGCTCCATGGCCCCTGATCCTTGGTCGGCTTACGAACACGTCGAACGGTTGGATCATATATGCGAAATTGTTCTAAAAAGCGGCGTCTCCCCATAGCAGAATGGTGAAAATGGCTGTCGGCTTTGTTCTGTGAGTTCAATTGATCAACGCAACACTTTATTCTACCTGCTAGAAATGGAGTGTGTCGATGAAACACCGAACCCGCATCTATTTTAGTGCTGAACAACGAGCAGACATTTGGGATCGCTGGCAGCGCGGCGAATCCATGAGTTCAATTGGCCGCCTCTTTGAGAGAGAGTCCTCCTCGATTTATTCTCTTCTTCAGCCGAGCGGTGGGATTCGCCCTCCCACGAGAACACGCTCACGAGTCGCCTTGAGCCTGTCGGAACGCGAAGAGATTTCCCGTGGGGTAGCCGGCCAGCAGTCCATGCGCTTTATTGCTCGTCGATTGGAGCGCCCTCCCTCCACAATCAGTCGTGAAATCCATCGCAATGGGGGCTATGATCGCTATCGAGCTGCGGCGGCAGACCAAGCGACCTGGGATCGAGCGCACCGGCCCAAACAGTGTAAGCTGGCTCAGCATCGCTCATTCGCGAAGGGCGTCGCGGCTAAGCTTCAACTGCAGTGGTCGCCCCAACAAATCGCCGGCTGGTTGAAGCGAACATATCCTTCTCAAGAGCAAGCCCACGTGTCCCACGAAACGATCTATCGTAGCCTGTATATTCAGGCCAGAGGCGTCTTGAAAAAGGAGCTGCAGGCTTGCCTCAGAACCAAACGGGCCATTCGCCGCTCGAAGCATGCGAGCCTGAAACACCAAGGACTGGGGAAAATCACGAATGCGATCTCCATTAAGGACCGGCCCGCCTCTGTCGAAGACCGCGCAGTCCCCGGCCATTGGGAAGGCGATCTCATTGCTGGAACCAACAACAGCTATATTGCCACGTTAGTTGAACGCCAGTCGCGGTATGTCATGTTGGCCAAAATACAGAACAAGAATGCAGAAACCGTGGCAGCGGCCCTTATTAAACATGCCCAGCAATTACCCACCGAGCTGTATCAATCCTTGACCTGGGACCGAGGCACCGAGATGGCGAATCATCGCCAATTCACACTCGCGACCGATATTGCGGTGTACTTTTGTGATCCCAAGAGTCCATGGCAGCGGGGATCCAATGAGAATACAAACCGGCTGCTCAGACAATACTTTCCCAAAGGCATTGATTTATCGAGGTACACGCAAGCCCAGCTCAACAACGTAGCGCGGCAGTTGAACGAACGCCCAAGAAAAACATTAGAATATGCAACCCCAGCAGAGAAGTTTCAGGCGTGTGTTGCAGCGACCAGTTGAACTCACCTCTCGTTTCTCTCAGAGAATCAGCGTACAAAAGTACGCTTCTTCCCTTCGTTCACTGCGGCCGCGCTGAACAGCCATTTTGACCATCCTGCTAACTACGCAATGATCTTCAAAAGCCTCCGCTCTCTTGCTGCGTAACTTCAGACCAGCTATCATTTTTGCTTTGTTCCATTAAGTAGAGAACAATCATTGTTTTATTCCATATAGAAAGGATTATTGATGGCTTCAAAGAAATCTTCTGGCAAAGCGTCTGTGAAAAAACCCTTGAAGGCAAAAGTTACTGCAAAGAAAAAAATAGTGGCCCAAAAAGGCAAAGCGAAGGAAGCTTCTAAGCCTACTGCCACAAAAAAGAAGCCGAAAGCCGTTTCTGGCAAAAAGGGGTCAGGAGTAGCAAAGAAACTGGCTAAGGTTGCGAAGCCGACTGCGAAGAAGAAAACTCCGGCTAAAGCGGCTGGGAAAAAGAAAGTCGTTGCGAAAAAGGCTGTGGCAAAGAAAACAAAGGCAGCCCCGAAAAAGAAAGTAGTCAAGGTTGTTTCTAAACCCAAAGCCCTAGCAAAGAAAAAGGTGTCGATTCAAAAAAAGCAAACGCCAATTGTGAAGAAAAAAGTGCAGGCTAGACCAGCAAAGAAGCCAATAAAGAAAATCCTGAAACGATCAACTCCTGTGGTTCGACACGTACCAAAAAGTCAGGAGCCACTGATTTCTGCGACAGCTAAAGTCACGACTAGCCTAGCGAGGAAGCCAGTAAAGAAAACAGCAAAACCATCGGCCTCTGCGCCCGAATCTGTATTGAAATCCAAAGAGCCGCTGCTTTCGTCGACTGAACGCTACAATATTGGTGGGCTTTTTGCTTGTGCAATTGAACAACGGAATGACCCTGATTCTTCAAGGCTTCGTAAGGTGTTGCGTCATCTTGATCTCTCCCCCCAAGATAAAGACAATCTCATTCGGCAGTCGCTGGGCTTTATGATTCCAAAAATGTTTGCGGAAAATCTGGCCGAGCCGAAAGTGAATCAATTGCTCGCAGACTTAGTAAAATTCGGGATGAAACAAGGAAGCTACGAAAAGCACTGGCGTCAAGAAATCCAACAAATTGGGTTTTGGCTCGGTGTCTTCCCCGCCCAATTCCAAGCCGTCGAACAGCAAGCCAAACGCTAACGGGCCTGTTGAAAAAAGCCGCCAACTGTGTTCTCACCAATTTGCCGTGCTCACGTACAAAGTGTACGCTCCGCGCGGCAAATTGGCTGCGGCCTTTCCTTCGACAAGGCTCAGGACGGGACTGGACGGACCCTTCGACAACGCTCAGGGCATGCTTTTTTGAACCGACCCAAGGCCTCTGCCATTCACGGTATTGGTGAGTCCATTTGCCCTTGAAAATTATCAATATTCATCACTCGCCTATCGCTGAATAACTAAGGCAAGTGTGAAATTCGGAAGATCATCTTCGAGTTGCTTAGGTGTAATGTCAGGGTTTGATCTGGCTGACAGTGTCAGATTTGACTCAAAGCAGACGCTCACGAGCTTTGCGGAACAATGACTCTTCTCGACCCAGGCTGTGTGAAAACTCAGCAAGAAGGTATACTGCACCTTTCTCACGGAGGTGTGAGTGATGAGCGGATTTATTCAAGGCGATGATCGCTACCAAGCGACGTTGTTCCCCGAACGATTGGATGATTACATTGCCG
>JAJDBS010000185.1 GCA_029261235.1 Nitrospirales bacterium | reverse complement strand
TCATGGGCCGGTGTAATTTTGACGGCACCGGTGCCAAATTCACGGTCTACTAATATGGGATCAGCGACAATAGGAATCGTGCGTGTTGTGAGGGGAAGTTTGAGCTGTTTCCCAATGTACTGTTGATAGCGGGGGTCTTCTGGGTGAACGGCAACAGCCATATCGCCTAATAAGGTTTCAGGGCGTGTGGTCGCGACCGTGAGGAACGTATTGGGGTCATCTACCAGTGCGTAGCGAATGTGGTAGAGCGTGCCTTTGATATCTTCATGCTCGACTTCAATATCGGAAAGGGCGGTGAGGCAACGAGGACACCAATTGATCAGTCGCTCTCCGCGATAGATGAGTCCTTCCTCATATAACTGAACGAATACTTTTCGGACGGCAAGAGATAGTCCCTCGTCCATGGTGAATCGCAGGCGGTCCCAATCACAGGAGGCTCCCAACTGTTTGAGTTGTCCTATAATGGTGTCTCCTGATTGATGTCTCCATTTCCACACGCGATCAATAAATGCTTTTCGTCCAAGATCTTCGCGTGTCAACCCTTCTTCTTTCAGTTGACGTTCCACGACATTTTGAGTGGCGATCCCAGCATGATCCGTTCCTGGTATCCACAGCGTTTGGATGCCTTGCATACGCTTCCATCGAACGAGAATATCTTGCAGGGTATTATTAAGCGCATGGCCGATATGGAGGGAGCCCGTAACGTTTGGAGGTGGAATGACAATGCAAAATGATCCGGGATTCTCGGTTTGAGAAGGCTTGAACAGTTGATGCTCCGCCCAATGGGCAGACCATTTTTTCTCAACAACGGATGAATCGTAAGTTTTGTCTAGTGGAGATGGCATATGAAAAATGAGGTTTCAGGGTTTCAGAGTTTTAGGCCGGTGGATGTTAGCATGAGGCCTGAGGCCTAGCAATATTGACGCTTGTTCCCTTGAGGAAGCCTATGGTATAGAATAAGTACACTATTTCATTCATGAAAAAGGAGAGTTGCTATGCCACGTGGTCGTGAAAAAGATCGTGAAATGCGCAGGAAACATCGCAAAAATCAGCGACGTGTTAAAAACATCGCGACTGTCCGTCAAGAAAAAGGTCAAAAGAAGTAGGCGGTACTCGTTTTCCTAGGCACAAGCTGAGATTTCATTCATCGTGCCTCTTGCCAGATTGCTCAAATATCCTTTCCTTGTCATTCTCTGAAAATCCAATACGTTTGCACGCATGCAGATATCCTAGTTTTGATTGTATTTGATGGCCCCATCCCCAATTAAAGCCATATTTTTTGATGCAGTTGGAACCTTGTTTGATGTGAAGGGTTCGGTCGGACACGTCTACCTGTCCTACGCCAAGAAATATGGGGTTCCCGATACCCCGAAGATGGTGGAGTCTCTGAATAAAGCATTTAAAGAAGCGATGAAGACGGTGCCTGCGCCTATTTTTTCAGTGGAACGCCCGGAAAAGTTAAAACAATGCGAGCGGTTATGGTGGTTTGATGTGGTGCATACCGTGTTTTATCGGGTCGGCATGTTCGAGCAATTTGACGATTTTTTTGATGAAGTCTTCGACGCGTTTGGGGATGCAACACATTGGGAGCTTTTTCCTGAAACACGCGATGTGTTGACGAAGTTAAAAGAACGAGGCTTTGAGCTTGGAATCATTACTAATTTTGACAGCCGCTTTTATCAGGTTTCGAGGGCACTCAATATACAGCAGTTCTTTGATTCTGTGACAATCTCGAGTTTAGCCGGGGCGGCTAAACCCGCGACTAAAATTTTCACCTATGCATTAGAACAACATATGTTGGATTCCACTGAAGTCCTCCACGTCGGGGATCATCGAATTGAAGATCTTAAGGGAGCGCAAGAGGCTGGTCTTCATGCGGTTCTCATTGATCGTTCTGGGACGGTTTCGTATGATAATCAAACACTGCCAAGTTTAGCGTCGTTACTCGAACTACCGCTTCTCCAACCCTCCTTTTCCTGAATTTTTCTTTAGTGGGATATATGTTCTTTTCTTGTCGGTGTCTTGAGTTTCTCCTCCCCTTCTAATCTAACCTTAAGTATTTCATCTGAATGGCTTGACCATTTTAGCGATTCGGCGTACTGTTTTGAGAAAAGTGAGCCCCCTCAAGGCTGGTGCGGCCTTTTTGGTATGCTAATCGACAACCACGTGCTAGATTCCTATACGGTACTCTCCAAGGATTGAGGCGATAGCTGTGGAATTTTTTGCCATCAGCGGACTGTTGAACGGATTAGCTGCTATTGGTTTGGCCTCTTTCGTCTATTTCCGTTCTCCAAAAGATCCTCGCCATTGGACATTTGGCATTTTTTGTATCGCTACTGCTATCTGGAGTTTTGGATATTTTGCATGGCAGATATCAGATTCTGAGGTATTTGCTCTTTTCTATCTTCGTGTGTTGATGGCAGGGGCCATCTTTATTCCTATCACATTTTTGCATCATGTTCTTTATCTACTTCATAAGAAAGATTCCTGGCAGACATTCTTAAAGTGGAATTATGTCATTGGTGGAATTTTTCTGGTTCTTGATGCCACGCCTCTTTTTGTCAAAACTGTCCAACCGATATCGATCTTTTCTTATTGGGGCGTTCCAGGTATTGCTTTTCATTTTTGTTTAGCGTGGTGGATCGCTATTGTGATTGTCGCTCACGGACTTCTTGTTCATGCATATTCAAAAGAAAAAGGGCTGCCTCGAAGACAAATGCTCTATCTCCTCATTGGATCGTCCATTGGTTTCGTAGGGGGAGGAACCAACTATGCACTCTGGTATGGCATTGAACTAATTCCATACGGTACTTTGGGTTTCCCAGTGTTTATTTCGATCGTGGCCTATACCTTATTGCGATTTCAATGGTTAGATTTTTCGATATATGTTGAAAAAGGCATGTCATATTTCGCCCTGTTATTACTCGTTTCTCAACCGATCTATCCGCTTTTGTTGTTTGCTCAAAAGTCTGTGTTTGGCGCGATCAATCTGAAATTTTCTGTTGTGCAGTTAGTGGTTCATCTTTTGACCGTGGCTGGAGCCTATCAATTGAAGGTAGGTTCTCGAGGAACCGTTGGTCGAATCTTCCTGAAAGGCAGAGAATATCGTTCCCGGGCACTTCATGGTCTTACAGCCAAGTCGTCTCAGTTGCAAGATGTTTCTGAGTTAGGGCAAGCCATTTTGGAAATTCTCCAAAAAGGTATGGGAGCGACCAAGGCGGCTATTTTTGTTATGAACCATGAAGAGCATCGCTATCAGGCGATTGCGAGCTTTGGCTTTTCTCAAGGCGCTACGATCATTCGAAAAGGGTGGGATACTTCTGATGACTTGCCCCAAATGCTACGGCTTAACCAGGAGCGAATTGCATCAAAAGATGTCCTGAAAGCCCAATCAATTCGTGGTAAAAAAGAGGTCATTCAGGAACCCGATGATTTCGGATTGGATTGGTATTATCCTCTGCTAGAAGATGGGCGACTTCTTGGTTTTTTGGCTTTCGGTTCGGCTTCTAGGAGATTCATCGACGGAGTAGGTGGGGAAACGTTTTGGAATGCCATCGTACAGGAATCAATTCTAGTTTTAGAGAATGCCATCATGCGAGAAGAAATACGGCGTTTCCAAGGGATGCTGTGTCAGATGGATCGCCTCCGATCAGTTGAAACGATGACGAGTGGATTGACGCATGAACTTGATAACCCCGTGAGATCCATCAAGGCCTTTGTGCAAGTGGCTCAATTGCGACGCCATGATAGCGAGTTTATGGATGAGCTTCATCGGGTCGTTGGAAAAGACCTTGCCAGCATTGAAGGGTTAGTCAAGGAAATTCGAGAATACGTGAAGCCGTTATCTTCCCCACCGACCAAGCCAGTGCACATTCATGACGTCATCGATTCTTGCTTGTTATTCATTGCAAGCAACCCTGCCCATCATAATATCATGATTCAAAAATCATTTAGTGCGCATGTCACAGTAGTATTGGCCGAACGACAAACTATTATGCAGGCTATTTTTAATGCTCTCCTTTTTCTTCTCAAAGATGTGACAAGTACAGAAAAGATCATTGAGATTCAAACAAAGACGGACAGGCATCTAATGGGCCAAGAGTGTGTTCAGGTGATATTGCGATGGAAATCATCATTGATATCAGACGATACGCAATTGGTTTCTCTGGAAAGTTTGAAGCTAGAGGACTGTTGGTCTGATGCCGATGGTTCTTCCATTGAACGAGGCGTTATGCTTGCGCATCAGATTATTCAACATCATTCAGGGGAGTTACAAATCCTAACCAATCAAGGTGTCATCGTTGGGTTTCACTTTCAACTGCCAGTTCATCTATCAGATGATCTCGCTTGTCCTTTAGATTCTTTGTCTGCCTCCTCCCTTTCTGTGCATTAGAGGTCATCGCACTCAACGTGCACCGTATTTTTCCTCTCGTCTTAATCTGCTATAACAGATGGTCTTTCTCTGACTAGTTGACCGTCAGATTAATAAAGGAGATTCTTCAATCCTTATGGGTGACGCTTTACAGCCAGTCTTATCATTTTTTGAACACATGCCTTTAGTGGCCTATCGTTGTATTCAAAAGGGTTTGGATCGGAGCTTTCAGTTTCTTTCACCGAATGTGCACGCGCTCTTTGGTGTGACTGCTGATCAATTGCTAACCGATTCAAGAGCCTTTTTTCGATGCATACACCCTGATGATCGAAATAAGTTTTTGCGAGCATGGATCGGTCACGAGACGTTACCCGCGTCGATCAGTGTCGAATACCGAATTATGTCGGCAGAGAATCGAGTGTTGTTGATTCAAGAGCATAGTGTGTTGTCTCTTGACGCCCAAGGCGAGGGAAGCATCTGCCAAGGCGTGTTTCAAGAGATATCCAATTACCAAGTGGTTCAGGATGAATTGCGACGTTGGGATCAAGAACTGTACTCGTTGACGGAAAATCTTCCCGATATTATTGGTCGTTTGGACCGTAATAAATTAATTTTGTATCTCAATCGATGGTTTGAGAGCCCTGAGCCCATTCCGCCTGAACGGTATTTAGGCAAACAGTTGAGCGAGTTGGGATTGTCACAGGACGTTTCGGATCTCTTTAATGACAAAATACAGATGGTGTTTGCGCGAGGGACATCTGAAGTACTTGAGGTGACTCATCAAACATTTCAGGGGATGAGATTGTTTGAAGTGCGGTTTTGCCCTGAATCCGATGAACATCTGGATATCGTGACCGTGTTGCTGATTTTGCGAGATGTGACTGATGTTCGGGCAGCTGAGTCCGCGTTTAAGGAGAGTGATCAAAATTTTTCTCAATTGGCAGAGACGATTGATAGCGTGTTTTGGATTTGGGATATCAAGCTGCAGCGCATAGTCTATGTGAGTCCTGCGTATGCGCGTCTTTGGGGGGGAGATGAAAAAAAGCTTCTCAATAACCCAGTTGATTGGCTGCGAGTTGTATCTCCTGAAGATCGGAGGAGAGTCGAGCATCTATTCTTGCGGCATATGAATGGGAAGAGTCTCGATATTGAATACCGAATTATCGCAAGAAATCATGAAGTGCGTTGGATTCATAACCGCACCTTTCCTGTAGAGAATCCATCGGGTGAGGTCTTGCGCGTGATTGGTCTTGCACAAGATGTCACGGAGCGAAAAAAATGGGAAGAAGAACGTGTGCGTGCGGCTAAATTAGAATCACTTGGGCTATTGGCAGGAGGCCTTGCCCATGATTTCAATAATCTACTGACGGCGATCGTCGGACAATTATCTCTAGCCAAATATGGCTTGGATCGCTCTCATCGGTTGTTTCCAAAAATTGCCGAAGCCGAGCATGCATCCTTACGAGCACAGGATATCGCGAGGCAACTCCTCACATTCTCGAAAGGAGGAGTTCCTATCAAAAAGGAGGTGTCGCTCAAAGAGATCTTAGAAGATAATGTTCGATTGGCTTTAGCCGGATCAAAAGTCAAGCCTGTCTTTCAGATTCCTTCAGACTTGTGGTCAGTAGATATTGATGTTGGACAGATTTGCCAAGTCATTCACAACTTGGTGATCAATGCACGGCAATCCATGGAAGATGGCGGAGAATGTATCATTCAGGCCCATAATCTTCTCAAGGATGAAGTTGAGTCTGTTCGATTCGATCATCTGCCAGAGACATTTCCTGATAGATGGGTGCGGGTAGGGATTATTGATAGAGGAATTGGGATTTCAAAAGAAAACCTTGCAAAAATTTTCGATCCCTATTTTACGACAAAATCTACTGGGTCTGGACTTGGTTTAGCGACGTCGTATTCTATTATTAAAAGCCATGGAGGTACGTTGTCTGTGCAATCAGAAGTTGCGATGGGCAGTACATTTTCCTTTGTCTTACCAGCTATTTCAGATGAGCACATCCTCGAGCACCCGATTGAGACTGATGTCAAATTTGGGCAGGGAAAAGTTTTGATTATGGATGATGAAATCCAAATTCGTAAGGTTCTTGGGGAAATGGTTGAAACCTGTGGGTATCACTGTCAAACAACCAAAAATGGGGAAGAGGCTCTGAAGGTTTTTAAGGAAGCTCAATCAGCTGGAGATCCATTTTCTGCCGTTATCTTGGATTTAACGATTCCTGGAGGGCTCGGGGGCAAAGATGTCATCATTCAATTACTCGGCTTGGATCCTCGCGTGCGGGCCATCGTCGTGAGTGGATATTCGAATGATCCGGTGTTAGCCAATTACCAGGACTATGGGTTTAAGGGAAGGGTCGCCAAGCCCTTCAATCTTGTTGACTTAAGTAACGTGCTGAATTCAGTTATCCAAGAACCTGTGCGATGAGTTGTCATGCACCTCCGGTACGCATCTATTACGCCATTGAACGATTCACCAGTCTCTTCTTCCGCTCGCATATTTGAGATATTCGCCTATTCATCGCCTTGTTCAGTGCATAGAACCTCTTGTCTTCTCTCGACTCATATAGTGTGAAGCTTTCTAGAGTCATGACTTTCGGTGCAGCACTATCCTTCATGAGATACAGAGTGCTGCAACTGTGTCATTGATAATTTGCTACTGGTTGCCCACCATCCATGCTGGGCAAGAGTACTTAAGTCATCATCTATTTAATTAGTGATCACGAGAAAGAGGTTAATTCCTTCGGGTTCTTGCTCAACCTGAATTTGATGATCTTCAAACCCACATTCTCTAGCAAGCTGTGCGAGATGTTCTTTACTTCGATGAATGAGTTTCCAATTGCATAATTCCATATAGCCTCGGTCTGGATTGTCTGGCGAAAAATTTCCGATAACCATTCTTCCATTTGGCTTCAGTGATTTTGCAAGTTTACGAATAGTCCGCTTGAAAAGGTTGTCATTGAAATAGTCAAATAACCCAGCTGACCAAATTAAATGGTAGGTCGTATCGGTGAAAAAACGGAAGATATTTTTATGGATAAAGTTAATGTTTTGATGAAATTCCTGACAGAGCGTTTTGGCGAAATCAATGGCATGGCTATCTTGTTCGACACAATCTATGCGCAAGTCTGAAGCCCCTAAGACCTTTAAGGCTTCGTACATATCTCGTCCGGGTCCCGAAGCCACATTGAGAATTTGAGTGCCTGATGGATGGGCCATTTTCGTTTTCCACAATTGGTCAAGGAATAATGACAATCGATTTCGTACGGCTTTCGGGGCTTTTTGAGAATGAAAAAAATCATCCCATTTCGCAAGCTTATGGACGGGTGATCTCTCATAGTTATAAATTTTTTCAATAATTTTGAAATCTCCTGCGTAGCCAAGGGGTTGTTGGTAGGCCCAGCCTTGAATGGTTTCTGGGGACAGGGCGTCACCAAATGCTTCTCTGAGTTTCTGTAACTGGGCTTCCGAAACCATCGACTGGGTTTTCTCTTCAGAAAAATTCTGCAATAACGTGTTGAGCATTAAATAATCTGAGGGGTCTGGTCCCCCTTTTTCTGATAAATGAGCAATAAATTGCTGTGTTTCGTTTACGAGTTTTCCGACTTCCGAAGAGTGAGTTGGGGCAAAATGGGAAAGAGGAATAGGTTGATTAGACATAGAGCACCTCCTGAATGATGATTGTGAAAGGAAATGGAAACGATGAGTAAATCGACAGAGGTCTGAACAAATGGGGAGACCCTAAAAGAGAAATAGGGACTATTTAGTTGAAAAAAGTCTGAGAAAGAATTGGTGTTGAGAAGAGACCGAGCTTTAGGATTCCCAGAAAAAGGGAAGAAACACGAGGTAGAACTTGCACAGGATTTCGTCCACATGATAGGACAAAGACCCCGAAAATAGCAGGTTTGAAGGTTGATGTGTGTTTATGGGGGCGTCATGATCATCGTCTATTCCTCCAAATTGGGGGTGAGAGAATACTTGTGGGGGACTGTTCTCTTTGGGATAGGAATAAAATGACCATAAATGAAAATTGAATCGCCCTGCTTGTAAATTGTGATATGAAGAAAGGTATGAAATAGTGAGGTGTAAATTAAAAAGGTATGAATGAGATTGGTATGAATTATTGAAATTATATGAAGCCACTCGCTTTTAAAAAATGGACATTACCTGATTGTGGATAAGTCTGTCTAGTAAGGGATAGGTGTTGGGGGACGGATTTTGAAATGTCAAGGTTCACACGAGTTTTTGTAGTATTGACGGCTTTTATTTTCTGTTTTATCTAGTTGCTGCATCGTTTGAAAGGTCCTTATCGTATGCCCTCACCTAAAAAAGGCAAAAAGAAGATAAAGCAAAAATCTGGACAGTTTGACATTAAGACGATTCCGCTTGCCAAGCGGAGAAAATTTCAGAAACGGTTATTGGCATGGTATGACGAGGCTGGCCGGGATCTTCCTTGGCGAAGGACGGAGGATCCTTATAAAGTTTTAGTTTCTGAGGTGATGTTGCAACAGACTCAGGTTGATCGTGTCATTCCGAAATTTCATGAGTTTCTGCAAAAATATCCGACGGTACAAGATCTTGCTGAGGCGAACCCGGAAGACGTTCGCAAAACATGGTATCCCTTAGGTTACAACATACGACCCTATCGTCTGCATGGGATTGCCTGTGAAACCATGGAGCGATATGGAGGAAAGATCCCCAGTGAGGAAGAAGAGTTGTTGTCGATGAAAGGGATTGGGCGATATACCGCAGGAGCTATTCAATCTTTTGCTTTTCAGAAAGATGCCGCCATTCTTGATACCAATGTGATACGGGT
>JAJDBS010000184.1 GCA_029261235.1 Nitrospirales bacterium | reverse complement strand
CAGCACATTGACCACACAAGCTTCGCAAGATGTGATGGGAAATGGTTTGTGGGAACCATATGGTGCGCTAAAGGGTGGCTGCTGCAGTGGTCCAACCTGGCGTGTGGTGATGAAGCGTAGCTTGGCCACGAATGACCCTAATGACGTGCAGTTCAAAGCCGGTGCGAGCTTCCCAGTGGCATTTGCCGTATGGGATGGTTCGAACGTGGAACGGAACGGCATGAAGGGTATTTCGACCTGGTTTACAGCTCAAATGCCATAAGTAGCATTGTAAGTAGTTTTTAGAGTCTTATTTCTAGAAGTAAGGACTCGAGATACACAAGAAATCCCCGGTGATTCACCTCAGTTTATGGGGAGAGTTACCGGGGATTTTTTTATGAGAAATATCTTTAGAAGATCTATCGCAAGCGTGAGTTGTCAAGTGTTTTCTGTATAATCTATTTGAAACTGCTTCAACTAGTTGCGCTGAACGGAATATGGCGTGTATAAATTTAAAGTAATCAGCAAGAACTTTTAATTTTATCTTCCCTAAATTAACTGGGAGCTGCATTGTGAATATTTCTCTGTTATTTCCTCCAAGCTGGCACCCGTCTCAGCCATACCTGAGTATTCCATGTCTTTCGGCTTTTCTTGAGCAATCCGGTGTTCCGGTTCGCGAGCAAAGGGATTTAAATATTGAATTATTAGATAGAATGTTAACCAAGAATTATGGGCTGGATATTCATCAACAGCTTATAGATTTGGTTAGGAAACTCGAGAAGTCTGTTGACGGAGAGACTGGGCCAGGTAGTAAAGAACATTATGCCAAAGCAGTTGAATCATTGGATCGGTTCCCACATCTCATCGACGAAGTAGAGCGTGCGAAGGGTGCGCTTCGTGGGCAAGAATTTTTCAACGAGGATCGGTATCGTGAGTCACTGTTTGTTATTGATCGATGGTTAGATGTTGTGTCTTCATTGTATTTCCCTACAAGAATGACTGTCGTCGATAATCAGCTTTCTTACTCCATTTATTCTTCGCGCGATATTATTAAAGCCATTCATGATGAATCACAAAATCCTTACCTTGATCTCTATCGCAGATTCTTTTTGCCAGGGTTCACGAAGGATCCTCCAGATTTTGTTGGCGTTTCGATAACCGCAACCTCACAAATTATTCCTGGGTTAACTCTCTGCAGGCTAATAAAAGAACAATTCCCTCAAGTCCATGTCACAGTTGGTGGAAGTATTTTTACGCGGCTGGTGGATAACCTCAGGCGTTGTGATCGCTTATTCGAAGTGACCGATGATTTTATTGTCTTTGAAGGTGAGACAGCCCTTCTAGAAATGATTAATCAATTAAAAGGTCGAAGAGACTTTAGTAAGGTTCCTAACCTTATTTGGCGTAAAGAGGGAAAAATAACGGTAAACCAGCCTTTTTATTCCGAGAATCTCTCAGAACACCCGGCTCCAAATTATAAAGGGTTTCCGTTGGACCAGTACTTGGCCCCTCATACCGTTCTTCCGGTTCAGTTCTCTAGAGGTTGTTATTACAAGGATTGCGCATTTTGCGCTCTCACTCTAGATCATCAGAATTTTCGACAAAAGGATCCAGTCAAAGTTGTGGATGAATTAGAGGCGTTGTCAAAGATGCATGACACCCCCTATTTTTTCTTCACTGATGAATGCTTGGCTCTATCCCCGACAAAGCGGCTCTGCAAGGAACTCATTGCTCGGGGTTTAGATTTACAGTGGACGGCGGAGTTTCGGTTCGAAAAAAATCTTTCCCGGGAATTATTAAGCTCCTTACGGGAATCAGGATGCCAAAAAATTGTTTTCGGGTTAGAGACGTATAATGCACGGCTCATGGACTTTATGGTCAAGGGCATTACACAGGAGAATGTGGCTCGTATTTGCTCTGATTGCGTGGATATAGGAATCGCCGTACATTGCTATGTGATTGTTGGATTCCCCACGGAAACAGAAGAAGAATCACTGGAAACAATGAACTTCATTGTGGAAAACACCAAACTAAATACGTCCTATGGATTTTCGTGTCAGCCGTGCCTCTTTGATTTGGAAAAAGAAGCCCCGATCATGAGCGATCCAGGATCCTATGGTGTTCAGCGGATCATGCGGCCTGCCTCAGAAGATTTAAGTCTTGGGTTCTTTTATGAAGTGAAGTCTGGTATGACACCTGATCAAGCTGAAAAAGTCTATCAATATGTCTATGAGAAGATTAGTGAAGTCGTGTGTGAGTTACCATTTAATTATTCCATGGCCGATGGATTGTTATATATCGCGCGTCACAATAAAGAGCAAGCAGCGCAGCTCTCGGGGGTATAAGCCATGGTGAATTCGTACGCGCGAGCCTGCCAACAAGATAATGGGCTGATTGATGGTTTGAGGAGTGCAATATGATTCCAGGCGCAGGAAGAATCGCGGAGAAATTAGAAGATCCTGGCCTGTTGTTTGAGTGGGGTCTCAAGAGCCTACTTTTTGCGGCTTTTTTTGAATTGGTCTTGTATCGGTTGGTTGCTCGTTTGGGTATGCATCTTGGGAAATTAGCGGAAAAATATGAAGCAGTACGAATCGGATTTCGAACCTTGTCGTCGTTGGGGTTCGTTTTGCTCAATATGACTGCGATCCTTGTCTTTCTGATCTTGGGGATTTTGATTATCCAAAAAATGCGGACCAAACTTTGGGTTGGTGAGTGGGACAAAGTCGTTATCCCCTTGGCGGCTCTCTTGGTTGCGTGCACTATCGGGTATTTGTTCTTCCCACCAGCGATGCTGGGATCCATTGTCTACAATGTCCTGTCTTTTGGCATATTGAGTTTTCTTATGCTCGAATATTGGGGGACGCATCGATTGTTGAGTCAACGGTTGATGGTGGGTACATTTTTTCTGGGAATTAATGGGTGGCTCTACTATCAAACAATGTCAACTTCGTATGGATTGCTTAATATTCTGGATGCCCCACCATTGGTTCATGAAGTGAACCGGTTGGGTGAGGCTCTAATGGTTCTGTCCAGTATTCTTGTTTTTTGGGCCTATGGCAGCACTTCATTTGTGACTAAAAATAAATCCCAACGAAAATGGGGGCTCACCCTCTTAATCAGTGGGGGAAGCGTGTTCCTCCTCCTCTTATTTATGGACTATTTTCTGACCCTATGGAGTCCTGAAACAGCGCTAGAGGTCAGGAAGGCTGGCGAAGGCATTGGATGGATCTTCCAAATGGGAATGGGTTATACCTTTTATCTCCCCTTTGCCTTTTATGTGGCGGGGTTCACCTTATGGGCCTATACCGTCATTAAATTGATCATTATTGGGCGACTAGCTGGTTATGGGCTAGGGTTGATGTTCATGGCAGGATATGCCCTTCAATTGTCGCATTTGACCTTGATGGTAGTGCTTGGGTTAATGTTATTAAATATCGATAAGAGGGGGAGCCTAGGGCGACTGCGCAATAAGAATACGGAAGGACTTCTCTATCAACCAATTCGACCCGCATACGGGCAACAAACACCGTAGTTAGGATACACGCGATGGAAGAACAATCTACTGGAAGCCAAACAATTGAAGCTCAACCCGATGACGCCCCCACTGAAGAGCGAGCACTCACGGTTGATGAGGAAATTGCTGAGATCGAGAAGCTTTTGGGTGAAGAGCCTGATGATTTCCAAGCTCGCTGTCGGTTAGGTGAATTGTATTTCAATAAAGGGCGTATGGACGAAGCGTTGTCTGAAGTCAAAAAATCTATTGAAATGGCAGAAGGTCTTCGGGTGGAAATGGATCGATCCTTGGCGATGTATTATTCGAACCTTGGGACGATTTATGGAACAAAAGGAATGCTGGATGACGCCATTGCGCAATTCAAGCGAGCCTTGGAACTCAATCCCTACGATGTGTTGGCGTTATTTAATGTTGGGCGATTGCATAATGATCGGTCCGAGTATTTGCAAGCCAAGGATTATTTTGAGCGTCTCATTGAAATCTCATCTGAAGATCCTATTGCCTGGTATAACTTAGCGGGTGTCTATGAAAAGCTCGACGAT
>JAJDBS010000183.1 GCA_029261235.1 Nitrospirales bacterium | reverse complement strand
ACCTCAAATCCGTTCAAGCCGCCCGCCCGCTCGTTATTGAGGCATTACAAGAGCAAGATCTTCTGATCAAAGAAGAAGACCACCCCATGGCCTTAGGGAAGTGCTACCGCTGCAAAACCGTCGTGGAGCCCTATCTATCACCTCAGTGGTTTGTCAAAACAGCCCCATTAGCCGCTCCAGCGATCGAAGCCGTTGAAACGGGAGACATTCGAATTATCCCTGACGGATGGAAAAATAATTACCTTGGTTGGATGCGGCAAATCAAAGATTGGTGTATTTCTCGCCAAATTTGGTGGGGGCATCAAATACCAGCTTGGTATTGTCGCTCGTGCAACAAAGACCACTTAGGTGAAGCTGAGACGACCACTGGTCAAACGCGAGAATCTCAAGACACAGCACCCTCGTTGATGAGCTGCTTCATTTCACCAAACGCTCAACCTATCGTGTCAGAAACAGACCCAACCACCTGCCCAAAATGTGGGGGGTCAGATTTATTTCAAGATCCCGACGTCTTAGACACATGGTTTTCATCCTCGCTATGGCCATTTTCCACCCTCGGGTGGCCAGAGCAGACTCAAGACTTCAAAACATTCTATCCGAACGCGACCCTCGTCACGGGGCTGGACATCCTCTTTTTTTGGGTTGCTCGCATGGTCATGATGGGCATCAAACTGACAGGGCAAGTCCCCTTCCGCGATGTCTACATCCATGCCTTAGTCCGAGATGCCGAAGGACAGAAAATGAGTAAGTCCAAAGGCAACGTCATTGATCCCCTCACCAAAATGAGCCAATACGGAACAGATGCGCTACGATTTACGATGGCATCAATGGCCTCACCAGGCCGCGATATGAAATTGGCTGAGGAGCGTATTGAAGGCTATCGAAACTTTGTCACGAAAATATGGAATGCCGCTCGTTTCATTCAACTCTATGAAGATGGACCTAAAACCGAGACCCCGTTGGCGTCTCGTCCATTCCCAGATCAATGGCTATTCAGCCGCCTGAATCATGCCATTCGAGAAGTCACGAAGGCCTTACACGACTACCGCTTTGATCACGCGACCTCTCACCTCTATCAATTTATCTGGCATGAATATTGTGATTGGTATATTGAATTAGCTAAGCCCAGCCTTCAACAAGAAAATCATCCAGATGCTGCCACAACTCGATATACGCTCCTAGAGTCCTTCGAAATCATTCAACGCCTACTCCATCCCGTCATGCCATTTGTTACGGAAGAAGTTTGGCAATCCTTTCCGCATGAAGGGGTGTCTATTATGACTCAACCCTTCCCCACCGAGCGGGAGGAATGGACAAATGCACAGGCCGAACAGCACTTCTCGTTACTTCAGGCGGTTGTCTCGACAGCTCGAACCGGCCGAGCCCTGTTGAATATTCCAGCGAATCAGCGACTCAGCATGTATAGTTCGACCACACAGGACAATGATGCAGCCAGCCTCAAGCACTTACAACCGTACATCGAGTCAACACTACGCTCAACACTGACTCTAGCTCCGACTACTGATTGGCCTTCCGACCGTATATTGCAACTCGTCGCTGGAAATCTGACAATTGGTATCCCAGTAGAACCAAATTTGGATCTGCAACAAGTCGTCAAAAAAGTAAAAAAACAGATTGAAGCGAAAGAAAAAGAATGTAGCCGACTGCAAGACCGGATCACCTCCCCCAAATTCCGCGAAAAAGCCGAGCCTTCAGTTATTCAAGAATCGGAAGAGCGCGTCACAGGTCTCCGCCATGAACTGGCTCTACTCACGAGCAGTGAGCAACAGATTGCGACGATGTTGCGCCCATGAGGACGAACAACAGTGTGGCCCCTCCGCCACGATCCTACATTTGCCAGACCGTGAAAAGGGCTCTCAAAGAAGACATTGGATTTGGTGACCTCACGTCAGACGTTCTTCTGTCCCCAAACATGTCAGCAAAAGCCCAAATCGTGGCAAAAGAAGCTATGGTTGTGACAGGCCTAGCCGTGGCACAAGAAGTCTTCCATCAAATCGACGATTCGCTGACCATAGAATCTCAGCAATACGACGGCGCTTGGGTGAAGGCCAACACGAACATTCTCACGATTACCGGGAAAGCCCAGTCCTTGCTGCAAGCAGAGCGAGTAGCCCTCAATTTCATGCAGCGGCTCTCAGGAATCAGTACACTCACCCGCCAATTCTGCCAAGCGGTTCGTCAGCATTCAGTCAAAATTGCTGATACCCGAAAAACCACGCCTGGACTTCGCGGGTTAGACAAATGGGCGGTCCGAGTGGGAGGAGGGTACAACCATAGATTCTCCCTTCACGATGGAATCCTGATCAAAGATAATCACCTCATGGTTCTGGCCGCGAATAACATCTCACTCAGCCAAGCTTGCCGATTGGCCAAGCAACAGGCTCCGCATGGCCTTCGAATTAGCGTCGAAGTCGAATCTCTCGCTCAAGTTCGTGAAGCACTGAAAGGCAATGCCGAGATTATCTTGCTAGACAATATGGCACCCTCGAAAATTCGGCAGGCAGTGAAGATTGCAAAAAATAAAGCCTTACTTGAAATTTCAGGAGGAATCACCCTCATGAACATTCAAGACTATATCGACACTGGAGTGGATATCATTTCAATTGGCGCCCTCACCCATTCAGCTCAGGCAATGGACATCTCTATGGATATCACGACAACGACAACACCTAAAACAAAGACGAAGTAAGCCCAAGGCACTCAGCCTTCCCCCACCATATTGCCTTGGACTCAAACCGTGCTATCCACTGAAATACTAACCGACCTACTCCCAGCAAAAATCCTAGGTAAATCCCTCTTTATATTCGAAGAAATAAATTCAAGCAATACATTCGCTTTAGAACTCGCCAGGAAGGACAACCAGCAAGGCACGGTGGTCCTGACTGACTCGCAAACGGCCGGGAGAGGGAGACTGCAACGCTCATGGTTCTCCCCTCCTGGAGCCAACATCTACGGATCCCTCATCTTTTCTTGCAACACCTCACCCCTAATCCTAGGATGGATCCCCTTAATGGCGGGGCTCGCCATTGCTCAAGCCATCGAGAACGCGACAAACGTCAACATTAGCCTTAAGTGGCCCAATGACATCCTGATACATGAGCGCAAGGTTGGCGGGATCCTCTGTGAATCTTTCAAACGGAATCAAGGAGAAACCTGCGTCGTGATTGGCTTTGGAATCAACGTCAACCTTCCAGAGTCAACACTCCCGAACGAGATCAAGGAAATCGCCACATCTCTCCAAATTCACGCAAATCAGCCTCTAGATCGCCACCACCTGCTGAAATTCATCATTCCTGCGGTGGAGGAAGGCTGGGAAACACTGATGACTCAAGGACCAAAATCCTGCCAATTGGCCTATCATCCGCGCTGCAGCACCATAGGACAACAGATCCTGGTTGAATTTCCTGACGGCCGGACACAGGAAGGAATAGCCGTATCTATCGGAGAACAAGGGCAACTACAAATACTACCCCTCCCTTCCAGCCCCTTAGGAGAATCAGATAAGATACTGAACGTGCACGCAGGTGACATTCGTCACATCAAAAGCTCTAGCAATACACAGGATAAAAACTAAAGCATAACATTAGGATTACGCCATGCTTCTTGCCATTGATATCGGAAACTCACAGATAGCCTGCGGCGTCCTAAGAAAGGACGCGTTAGTAGCTGACTGGCGACTTGCAACAGATCACACAAAAACACCAGACGAATACGGCATCATGATCCGATCTCTCCTGGACTTTCACGGCGTAGAACTTCCCGACATTCATGGCTGCATCATCACCAGCGTCGTCCCGCCCCTCACAAAGTCATTTGAGGTCTTACTTCATTCACTTATTGGGAAAGCTCCCAACATCGTGACAAGTGCTTGCCCCCTGGGATTAACCCTTCGCTATGACAATCCGGAAGAAATTGGAGCGGACCGCCTCGTGAATGCAGCGGCGGCATTCTCGCAATACAAGCGTGGACTCATCATCGTCGACTTTGGCACTGCCACGACATTTTGCACCATCACCCAACAAGGCGAGTACCTTGGTGGAGCAATCGCTCCAGGCCTAAAAAGCGCGGCGGACTCGCTCCACATCAAAACTGCAAAGCTCCCCAAGGTTGACCTAGCCGTCCCAGATTCAGTCATCGGACGCGACACGGCCACAAGCATACAATCCGGCATCATGTTCGGCTATGCTGGATTAGTCGATGCGATTGTCAAAAGAATTCAACGAGACATTGAGCAACCACTCTACGTCCTCGCCACAGGAGGGTTGGCTGCCACAATCAGTCCTATTTCAGAAACCATACAAGAAGTGAGACCCCATCTCACCCTAGAAGGACTCGCACTACTATACTCCCGCATGACTCCACCCTGTGGATAACCAATCACACCACTTCCTCCAGAATAATCCACGCAAACAAGAAGAATTTCAGAAAGATGGGTTGACTTGCCAACTGCAGTGACTATCTAACCAAGGAACGCAAAATTCTTCGTCAACATGAACCGAAATGAACGTTTATGGCCACATTCTCTGAAGAAAGTCAGCCCTCTACGGCACCGGAAAGCCAACAAGATGAAGCCCTGCCAGACACTGATCTGTTGCAGCCTGAGATAGCCAAAGAATCCGTTGCTGAAGATTCCCTCAGCCCAGAACAACAGGCGCAAGAAGAACTGCAGATTTACCAAGATAAGTACGTGCGACTGGCGGCTGAATTTGAAAATTATAAAAAACGTGCACAACGAGACCAAAACGATTCTATTCGCTATGCCAATGAATCGCTCTTAAAAAAATTGCTGTCCACCATTGATAATCTTGAACGAGCTATCCAAAGCGGAAAAGATGCCGGCACAACTGGGCCTTTATTGGAAGGGATAGAACTCACGCATAAACAGATCCTCGAAACCGTGGAAAAATTAGGCGTACGCCAAGTCTCAAGTGCAGGGGGCGTCTTTGATCCCAACATTCATCAAGCGGTGGCCCAAGTTGAGTCTGATACCGCCGAACCAAATACCGTCGTCGAAGAATTTCAAAAAGGGTATTTTTTACACGACCGTATCTTACGCCCGGCAATGGTCACCGTGGCAAAAGAAAAATCTGAACAAACTGAACCAACATCTGTACAAGACGCTGGCGAAGAGGGAGGAATACAAGCATGAGTAAAATTATCGGAATCGATTTAGGAACGACAAATTCCTGTGTGGCGGTGATGAGCGGAGGCGAGCCAATCGTTATTTCTAATTCAGAAGGCGCACGGACGACCCCTTCGGTGGTCGCCATCACAGACAAAGACGAACGCTTGATTGGGCAAATTGCCAAACGGCAAGCCATCACAAACCCCGAAAATACCATTTTCTCGGTGAAGCGCCTGATGGGGAGAAAAATGACTTCCCGTGAAGTGACTGAATCCGCGAAACGTCTTCCCTATAAAGTTCTCGAAGGCAACAACGGCGATGCCAATGTGCAAATCCGTGGCAAGAGCTATAGCCCAGCCGAAGTTTCAGCCATGATTCTTCAAAAAATGAAACAAACCGCGGAAGATTATTTAGGTGAAACGGTCACTGATGCCGTCGTGACCGTGCCCGCATACTTTGACGATAGCCAACGACAAGCCACAAAAGACGCCGGACAAATCGCAGGGCTCAACGTCCTCCGAATCATTAACGAGCCCACCGCAGCCTCCTTGGCCTATGGTCTCGACAAGAAAACAGATGAACGCATTGCGGTCTATGATTTAGGAGGCGGAACATTCGATGTCTCTATTCTCGAGATTGGCGAAGGAGTCTTTGAGGTTAAATCAACGAACGGAGACACCTTCTTAGGTGGTGATGATTTCGATCTTCGTGTGATTGATTGGCTCATCGAGGAATTTAAGAAAGACCAAGGCATTGATCTCCGCCAAGACAAAATGGCCCTTCAACGGCTTAAAGAAGCCGCCGAACGTGCCAAAATTGAATTGTCCAGCTCACAGGAAACGGAAATCAATTTACCATTCATCACAGCAGACGCCAGTGGACCGAAACATTTAGTCCTCAAGCTGACACGATCAAAATTCGAGCAATTAGTTGACGACCTAGTTGAACGCTCAATGGCTCCATGCAAAAAGGCCTTGGCTGATGCGGACCTGACGACTGGCGATATTAATGAAATCGTGTTGGTCGGCGGAATGACGCGTATGCCAAAAGTCATTGAACGCGTGAAACAGTTTTTTGGGAAAGAACCACATCGGGGTGTGAACCCTGACGAAGTCGTCGCCATTGGAGCGGCCATTCAAGGTGGGGTCCTCAAAGGTGATGTCAAAGACGTGCTGTTATTAGATGTCACACCGCTTTCATTAGGGATTGAAACCTTAGGTGGAGTCTTTACCCGACTGATTGATCGCAACACGACCATTCCAACAAAAAAGAGCCAGATCTTTTCGACCGCCGCCGACAACCAAACAGCCGTCACCATTCGGGTATTCCAAGGTGAGCGAGAAATGGCCAATGACAATAAGCTCTTAGGCCAATTCGACCTGGTCGGCCTTCCTTCTGCTCCACGAGGTATGCCGCAAATCGAAGTGACCTTTGATATTGACGCGAACGGGATTGTCCATGTGTCAGCGAAAGATATGGCCACCCAAAAAGAACAATCGATCAAGATCACGGCTTCCAGCGGATTAAGCAAAGAAGAAGTTGAACGTCTTGTGAAAGACGCAGAAGCCCATACCGAAGAAGACAAAAAGAAGCGTGAGTTGGTTGAGCTAAAAAACCAAGCTGATACACTGATCTACAGCACGGAAAAGAATTTAAGCGAACACGGTGACAAGATCGATGAAGAAGAAAAGACCAACATCACCACCGCCATTGATGGCCTGAAAAAATCGCTTGAAGAAGAAGATATCGAAACCGTCAAAACGGCCATGCAAACACTCACTACGGCGTCGCATAAACTCGCCGAAGAAATGTATAAAAAGGCTTCGGCAGATGCCGGAGAATCCGCAGGTCCTGGACCAGACGGAGAATCAGGCCCATCCGACCAAGATGGAGCGGGAGGCGCCTCTGCCAGTGGCGAGGAAAAAGTTGTTGATGCTGAATTCGAAGAAGTTGATAAAGGCAAAAGCTAACGACTCGTGTTCATCATGAACCAGATATGTCATTCGGTCCATCCTCAATCGTTCTCTGGTAGGCACGCATAATGGCGCAAGCAGGGAAACGTGATTATTACGACGTGTTGGGGGTGGAGCGAAATGCGTCAGAAGATGAAATAAAAAAAGCGTTCCGTAAACTTGCCCGGCAACATCATCCCGACCTTCACTCCGAAGCCGCCAAAAAAGCCGCTGCTGAGGAAAAGTTCAAAGAGGGTGGCGAAGCCTATGAAGTTCTCAGCGACCCCGAGCGTCGGCAAAAATACGACATGTTCGGGCATGCCGCTGCTGGCCAGGGCGGTGGAGGACCGCAAGGATTTGGCGGTGGCGGGTTTGGGGATGCGTTTGGGGATATCTTTGAAGACTTCTTCGGCGGAGGCCGAGGAGGACGAAGCCGCGCCGAACAAGGAAACGATCTTCAATATAATCTCGAGATTTCATTTGAAGAAGCCATTAACGGCAAGGAAGCCAAACTCAAAATTCCTCGTTGGGAAATTTGTGAAACCTGCGAAGGTTCAGGAGCCAAATCCAAGGAATCCGTCAAATCCTGTTCAGCGTGTCGAGGAGCTGGACAAATTCGACTCCAACAAGGTTTCTTCTCCATCAACCGTACCTGCGGGCAGTGTCAAGGAGCCGGAAAAATTATCGCCGACCCCTGCAAGACATGCCGCGGCCAACAACGAATCCATAAAGAACGAATGCTATCAGTGACGATCCCAGCAGGGATCGAAACCGGCATGCGTCTACGACTGTCGCATGAAGGCGAACTTGGGGCAAATGGAGGCCCACCGGGTGATCTCTATGTCGCGTTAAGCGTCCAAGCTCATCCCCATTTCATCCGCAAAGGCCAAGACATTTTGTATGATCGACGACTGCATTTCATCACCGCCACCTTAGGTGGAAAAGTAGAAGTGCCAACGCTAAACGGCAACACCGTGGTCAAAATTCCTGAAGGCACCCAGCATGACCAAATTCTTCGCTTAAAAGGTCTTGGGGCCCCTGGACTCAAATCTCAAACGCGCGGAGACCAACTCATTCGCATTAAGATTGATATTCCAACCAAACTGACACCACACCAACGAGAAATTTTAACGGCCTTCGCTGAAGAAAGTGACCTGACCGCCGACACACAAGGTGAAGGACTCTTTGATAAAGTGAAAAACTTGTTCGAATAATTACCCCCTCCCGACTTTCATTCAACAACGTCTCCGCTTACATGCCTGTTTTCTTCATCCATTCCACAGATGTTGCAAATGGGATCGTCACGATTACCGATCTTCTACTCAGCCATATTTCTAAAAGTTTACGAGCCAAGCCTGGCGATTCGTTACTCTTCAATGACGATCACGGGCATCGCTACCATACCACGGTCACTGAGATTACCAAGAAGTTCCTTGAAGCCAAGATCCAACAGATTGAAGCCCCTCCCCTCTCGACTCGCCCCAAGCTTATTCTGGCACAAGCCGTCCTCAAAGGAGAGAAAATGGGATGGGTCATTCAAAAAGCCACGGAACTTGGGGTATCCACGATTATCCCAGTCATCACAGATCGAATCATACTCAAATTAGACGGGAAACAAGAGGAAACCCATCGAGCACGGTGGCAACGTATTGCACTGGAAGCGGCACAACAAAGTGAACGCTGGACGCTTCCCAGCATTGAGCCCTTGCACACATTTGAACAATTGCTTGAAGCTCCACGACACAACCAACCCCTATTCATGGCCGAACGCGACGAAGGAGCCTCACTCTTAGCCATTCCCATTTCGAAGGAGAAACAGGAACCTGAAATCACGGTTATTATTGGACCAGAGGGCGGGTGGTCACCAAAAGAGGTAGAAGCCGCCCAATCACGTGATTGGGCATTCGCATCTTTCGGAAAAGAAATTTTACGCGCAGAAACCGCAAGTCTCGCGGCGATCGCTATTCTTCAAGCACGCTTCAACTCATAAACGAAGAACTCACCACTGCAACAAGCAAGCTCTACCTCACCTAGCCGCTCCTTACAAAAGAGAGGAATGGAAGTTAGGAGTGTTGAATACTGCCGGGGTACGAAGGCAAAGTTGCCCAGGACTATAGCGCTTCCAAATAATTCCCGTTTTCTTTGAGCCTCCAAATCAACAAAATGGAATCAGTTTAGTCCATGGTAATTGCCGGGTTTCGGCCCGGCAGCCGATCTACTTTCGTTTCGGCGAAAGTAGACAAAGCCATTGACGCCCAGTTCGGCCATATTGGATGGGACGGTCGCGTAGAAGAAGAGCGGACCAACTCGCTGCGCTCAAACAAGGCCCGCCGAATGCAAAGAGCGTCCGACCCAAGGGCCGAACAGCAGGCGTCGGAGAACAGAAGGAGAGGCAGATCTACAAGAAACAAGCTTTGGAAATTATTTAAATGACTATATTTGTGTGACCAAGGGTTTCTGGCCTGTTCAAAAAATGTCGTCCAGCAAGGCCGCAGCCTTTTTTGCGCGCGGAGCGTACCTTCTGTACGTGAGCACGGAAAAATGGAGAGAACGCCGCTGGCGGCTTTTTTCAACAGACCCGAGTTAGGAATCGGATGGATCGGGAGGGGTAGGCGTAAAATGCAGGATCGTGCCATGGTCACCAACGGCAAACCCGTGTGTGGCATCAGGCATGGATAATCCGTAAAGCGTCTCAGTATTTAATGTTTCAACTTCTTCCCATGTAAAGCCAGCATCTTCGGTCATCAAAATTGTGCCACGCTCGCCAATGATGCGCCCACTCAACTGCGTACGAAATTGAATATTCACCAAGTCAGCAGGTTTCAGACAAGGGCTCCCGCATGCACGCGGCCGATCCACCCATTTTTCCCCGGCATTCAAGGTTTGGAAAATGGTTCCCTGAGTCCCAACGGCCCATCCGGAAACAGAATCAGTAAAGGTAATATCAAAGAACGTTGCAGGATTATTGGTGGACTGTGCTGTCCAAGATGCACCGCCATCACTCGTCATTAAAATTGTTCCGAGGGCTCCTACTGCCCACCCCTGCTTTTCATCTAAAAAATGTACCCCAAATAGATCAGCCGTCAGTCCACTAACTTGATCATCCCAGGTTTCGCCCCCATCTTTGGTGACTAAAACCACACCACGCGCACCGACAATCCATCCGTGCTTCGGCGTCAGAAAATACGACCCATACAACATGCTATTGGTGCCACTGTCCTGACGTGACCATTTCACACCACCATCACTGGTATGGAAAATGGTCCCATTTTGCCCAAGAATCCAACCATGTTGCGTATCGACAAACGTCACATCCGTTAATAAGACGTTGGTTCGACGAGGAGCCTTTTTCCAAGTCGTTCCTCCATCCTTCGTCTGCAACATCGTGCCACCCGCCCCAACAATCCAGCCTTGCTGGGCATCTTGGAAATCGACATCCAAGAGCGTGCCAGGTGTGGGACTCTCTTGGAGCATCATCGTCAATGAAGATTCTTGCGCCAAGCTCATCTGCGGAAATCCACCAAATGCCACACCAAAGAACAGAGCAGCCACGACATAATTTTTCACGGTATCGTTCAACATATATCAGTCAGTCCTATCAGCATCAAAAAAAAATCAATGAAGAGCCATCACAATCATTCGCGAGATCATTGGATCAAACCAGACTTACTGTGCGCGACCCTTTTCATTCCAGTAATCCATATCAGGTAACCCACGCCGTAACATTTTAAAAGGCCCACCGATCACACTGATCCATTGCTTCGGCTTACAACAATTCCCATTCTCCAACATGTCCCAAGATCCCCGCTTCATCAGGAGCTTGCCTTCCATCAAATCATTCTCAAACCCTTCTGGATGCCCAATCCCGAACGCTTGTCGCCTGGGAATGCGCACTTTAATTTCCGTATCAGTCCACGACACGACTTGTACCGCAAGCCCGTTAATGAGCACTTCCGTCCTCGAAACATCCTCACCCAATCGATAACTCTTCCATGAATGCGCGAGTCGATTCATCGCAAGACGGGTCGCTTCAGATATTTTGAGAAATTCACCAAAGCCAGAACCCGTGATCGTCACAATCTCATCCAGCCCACCTTCTTTTGGCGTGTAGTCATCGATTTGAGGCCTCACGACCGAAAACTCCCCAGCCACATATTGCACCACTTCTTTGCGTTCACAGCAGGTGCCATCAGCGTTAGGAATACCACCGCCACGCTTCACGACAATTGGCCCGCTTTGGGCACTAAACGGAACCCACACATCAATCTGATCATCAAGCCATCGATGAATCACACCAGGCACACCACCAATCGTGACCCCATTATTGGCGGCTTCAAAATCAAAGGCATAGGCGGTATCGCCACCCTCGGAGTGAATACCGAAATTCTTACCTCGGATAATCACCAATGTCCCAATGGGACCTTTTTTCGGGTAGTATTCACCAACTTCAGTCGTTAAGACATCAAATTTTCCAATCGCCCGATCCTGTCCGTCACGATGCAACACCAATGAACCCGACTCCGCATTTAACGGCACATGAACCACAATCGTACGATCTGTCCATTGCGCAATCGCTGCTAATTTCCCACCAAAGAACACTTGGCCATCTTTAGGAGCCTTCTCGCCAAAACTCTGCCCTGACAACACCACCTTACTCCCAACAGGACCCGATGCTGGATCATAGGCAATAGGCGGAATTACGGTCAGCGGCTTGGTATTACTCACCACATACTCCACCGGTGCGCAACACGAACCATCAGGCAACGGATCGCTCGATGCCAAACGAACCTCGACATCACCTGTCTTCGCATTCGCGGGAATCTGCACTTCAATCTTATTGGGCCGCCATCGACGCACTTCAGCACGAATGCCATTAATCAAGACTTGATTCACACCAAACATCGTATTGGGATCACGTGAACCCGCCGTATTGCCGAAATTCTCACCGGTCACTGTCACCAACGACCCCGCTTCAACCGTCGAAGGCGTCACCTTCGTAATTTTGACTGCTTGAAGGGTAAAGGTCCCAGCTTCACGTTTCGTCTCACCACTCGTCACCATCACCGGACCGGATGTGGCTTTCAACGGCACTTTCACCAGAATAAAATCGGGTTCCCAAGATTGGATGAGCGCGGATGCCCCTTGAAACTCCACCCGATTATCCTGAGTATTCGTAAAATCACCAAACCCTTCCCCACTAATAGTCACTGTCGTCCCAGGCGGGCCCTCAGCCGGAAATATTTCCGCATGAGCGACAGACCCCAGATGAAGAGCGAAAAGGACCGACGCACTGATCAGTGAAAGGCGCGTAATCTGTTTCATAGTGCCAACAACCTTATGATAGTAAAAGAAAAAGTAATGGATTATTCCGTTTTCTAATAGCTGAGAACCACGACTCCCGACCTAAACTGGGGGGTACCAACATTGGGGATGGGACCAAACAGGAAAGGTGGACAAATGACTATATCAAGCCCTCTTTTTGGACGTCAATTTACATCATCTATCCGCCTTTCCAGAGCAGAATGCTGTGGAAAGAGCTGGAAAAAGCAATGACTTGTTTGCTGGGCGCGGTTGCACGCTTCCACTCTTCGCTTTCGCTTCTTCCAGGCGGTCTCCTATCTATCATCCCGAACATTCCAAATGGTTTTCGTGATGCCGGGGTTCGTCCCGGCAGCCGAGCTCCTTTTGTTTCGGCAAAAGGACCCAAAACCATTGACGCCCAGTCTGGCCAGATTCGGATGGGTCGGACGCTAACCTGAGAAAATCGGGCCAACTCGCTACGCTCAAACACGGCCCGCAGACTGCTAAGAACGTCCTCCCCCAGAGCCAGCCAGCAGGCGTCGGAAAGTGGAATACTCTAAAAAATAGATAGTATAATGCTATCTATCTCGGTCATCCCCAACATCTGTAATCTAGAATCCATCACCTTGAAAAACCGTGCAGTTGAGAGAAAAATTTGGTAAAATAAAATGATGAGTGACACAAAAACCGTAGACCTTTCAAAGGTGAAATTTAGCTCGACGGTCTTTCCCACGGATACCGACATGAAATTGTGGGAAAGTCTCACCCCTGAGCAGCGGAAAGCTGTGGAAGTCCGGGACGAAGAAGAGGGCTATAACAGCGGAATAGCTCAACAACGATCCATGCAAGAATTGATTGCCGAAGCCAAAGCCGAAAAGAACGGTGGATGACCTACCGGCTTACACGACAAGCCCAATCAGACATTAAAGCGATCTATCACTACACAGTTGAATATTTTGGGGAAGGCCAAGCCCGCGAATATCTGGATGGTCTAGATTATAGTTTTGATCTGCTCACAGATAACCCAAAACTTGGCCGGTTGTGGGACGGCAAAGGACGGCGATATGTGTATAAAAGCCATCTGGTCTATTACCGAATGGTGAAAGAAGACATTGTCATCACTCGCCTCAGAAACGCCCGGCAACAACCCTAGAAATCTCATCCTCTTAATTTGTTATCGCCCAATCCAACATTCCCAACATGCGCAATCGGGAATCAATAAGGGGCTGTTGAATATTTCTCAAGCATAGCTGGTAAACACTGCAGGAAATTGTGTTGTCAGCAGCTGACGGGAATGGTCAAAAAAGTCACCCAGCAAGGCCACAGCCGTTTTGGCGCGCGGAGCGTACTTCCAGTACGTGAGCACGGCAAAAGGGCGAGAACGCCGCTGGTGGTTTTTTTTCAACATTCCCAATAAGGAAAAGAGACATGACGCGCTATTCCATGATCACAAAAATATTCATCTCCATACTCATGATTCTGAGTTCCAGCACACTCACCCATGGGGCAGAAGCTGAACTCAATCCGATCAGCATCACGGAATGGGAGGTGCCCTGGGAACAGACACGACCGCGAGATCCTTATGTGGACCAAGAAAACCTTGTATGGTTTGTGGGCCAAACGGGTGATTACATTGCCGTGCTCGATTCCCAGAGCGGCATGTTTAAACAATTCCCTTTAGATCCTGGCACCGGTCCGCATAATCTGATAGTCGATACACAAGGCATGGTGTGGTATGCCGGCAACCGCGCCGGACATATCGGCAAACTCAATCCCAAGACCGGGCACATCACCACATATGCCATGCCCAATTCTTATGCCAGTGATCCACACACCCTCGTGTTTGGGAAACCCAACGAGATCTGGTTTACCATCCAAGAGGGAAACTATATTGGAAACCTCAAGATGGATACGGGGAGCATTCTCCTCACACCGCTCTTCACACAAGACGCGCGCCCCTATGGCATCGTCGTCGATGCCACACAGAGACCATGGTTCACTGAATTCGGCAAGAATAAGCTCGGCACCATCGATTTGACGACGAAATCAGTCAGAGAAATTACACTGCCTCGAAAAGACGCACGGCCACGACGTCTGGCCATCACGTCTGATCTTGCCGTCTGGTATGTGGACTATGCAGAAGGCTATCTAGGAAAATTTATGCCCACCACATTACAGGTGGGAGAATGGCGGGTGCCTGGTGGGGAAGAGGCACGGCCTTATGGCATGGCCGTGGATGATAAGGATCGGGTGTGGTTTGTGGAGACAGGGGTCTATCCTAATCGGCTGGTGGGGTTCGATACGAAAGCTGAACAGGTTATGAGTATTACTCGTATTGAAAGTGGAGGGGGGAGTGTTCGGCATATGGTGTATCATCAGGCTACGCAGACTGTTTGGTTTGGGACTGATGCCAATACGATTGGTCGCGCTACCCTACCGTAATGTTCCTTAAAGTTGTCATTCCCCCACTCCTCTCCTTCATCCCCGACATTTTTCATCGGGAATCCATCTTGGTTGTTGGCAGAAAAAAGCTACAGCGATGGGTAACGCATCACACTTACTTTTCCTACCATAGCGTCCAAGCAATTTTCTGTGCTGCCGGGTTTCGGCCCGGCGGCCGAGCCACTTTTGTTTCGGCGAAAGTGGCCAAAACCATTGACGCCCAGTCTGGCCAGATTAGGATGGGTCGGACGCTAACCTGAGGAAAGCGGACCAACTCGCTACGCTCAAACAAGGCCCGCATGAAGATAAGAGCGTCAGCCCAAGAGGCCAGTCAGCAGGCGTCGGATTAAGAAGGAACTTGAGATATTCCATCCGCCCAAAAATATTCCATCGGAGATTCATTGAAAAATCCTATTAAAAAGTCATTTCTGTATTTAAATTTTGTGATTGGGTAGCACGGCTTTGGCAATCAAAATTTGAAAAATGTACCGAAGGCCAGGAGAAATTAGGTGACAAAAATTCCATAAGAGAGAAAGATGATAATTGGAGCTGTGCAGCCTCTAGCAAATTATCATTACAACCAAGTTTTCAATTTTGTAATTCTAAAAATAATAATATTTTCTGGCAGGTATCTATGTTCGAAATAGCTGGCAAAGAAATTAGTGAACTCAACGATACTGATTTACGCTCTCTTGTGGGTCTACTCTGCGAAGCAGAACTGCGCTCTTATAAATTGCCTACGGCAGGAGTAACTTGGGGCGGACATCAAACAGCAAAAGATGGTGGCCTTGATGTACGGGTTCAACTTTTAGATTCACCAGACCAAGATGGGTTTATCCCTAGATCAGCTACTGGCTTTCAAGTTAAAAAACCTGACATGCCTCCTTCAAAAATTACCGATGAAATGTGCCCCAAAGGTAAATTGAGAGCGGTTATTCGGGAACTTACAGATAATAATGGTGCCTACATCATTGTGAGTGGTAACGGCTCAAACACAGACTCTGCTCTTGGAGACCGTCGTAAAGCGATGCGAGACACTTTATTTAATATTGATAACGCATCGGCTCTCAAGACAGATTTTTATGATCGGGACAGAATGGCTAGTTGGGTTCGTTGCCATCCTTCCTTAATTCTTTGGGTCAGAGGAAAATTAGGGAATCCTATCCAAGGTTGGCAGCCATTCGGGAATTGGGCAAAGGTTCCGGGTGGAATAGAAGAAGAGTATCTTTTAGATGAAGAATTTAAAATTCACAATCCAGCCAAAGCAAACTCAAATGGGATGACTGCTCTTGATGGTATCAATTGTCTTCGGAAAGTTCTTCAACGTCAAGGTTCGTCTGTTCGTTTAGCTGGGCTTTCTGGTGTAGGCAAAACTAGATTAGTTCAAGCCTTATTCGACGAGCGAATTGGTGAGGCCCCTTTAAATCAATCAACAGCCTTCTATTCAGATATTAGTAATAGCCCTAATCCTGATCCCCTCAATTTTGCGGAACGTGTGGTTGCTCTTAAAACTCCCGCGATCATAATCGTCGAAAACTGCCCACCGGAATTACATCGTCACTTAACAACCCTGTGCACGGCTTCAGGAAGTTTAATAAGCCTAATAACAGTGGAATACGACGTTCGGGAGGATCAGCCAGATGAAACTGATGTATTTCAACTCGAACCGTCCTCCACTACACTGATTGAAAATATTATAAAAAAGCGGTTTAGTCATATCAGCCAGATAGATTCTCGGACTATCTCGGAATCTTCTGGTGGCAATGCGCGGATCGCCATCGCCCTTGCAAACACCCTGGGAAAAGGTGGGACGTTAGCAGATCTTAAAGACGAGGAGCTTTTTAACCGGCTTTTCATTCAGGGAAATGAACCTAATAGTACTCTTTTAAAGTCAGCTGAAGTTTGTTCACTGGTATATTCTTTTGATTGCTCAACTGAGAAGACCTTGGACTTAGAACTTAGGCTTATTGGCTCGTTGGCAGGCAGAACTGTTGCAGAATTATTTAGCGACATAGCAGAGTTAACAAGACGGGACCTTGTTCAAAAAAGAGGTACTTGGAGAGCGATTTTGCCACATGCATTGGCGAATAGGCTTGCCAAGAGAGCACTCAAAAATATTCCTCTTGAAAATATTCTCTGTGTATTCGAAGAAGGTGGTTCGGAAAGACTCTTAAGGTCTTTTTCAAAACGACTAAGTTATCTACACCAAAGTGAAGAGGCTATCGAAATTGCTCAAAAGTGGCTTTCAACAAATGGTCTGTTAGATAACATCAGTAATTTAAATGAACTTGTCATCGTCTTACTCAGTAATATAGCCCCAATCACACCAAGGGCTGTTCTAGATCAAATTGAACTTACAGCGAATAGAGAAGGTGGACACGACTTTACTTCTCGTTCAAATAGCAAATTTACGGAAATCACCCGTCTATTACGAGCCTTGGCCTATGACCCGGTTTTGTTTAAAAGAAGCGTTGAATTACTTTGTCGCTTCGCTCTTTCAGAGGATCCAAAGGAAAACTACAATTCGATAAGCGATTGCCTGAAATCGCTTTTTTATATCTATCGTTCAGGCACACATGCGTCACCAGAACAAAGACTAAATGCTATCAAGCAATTGGTTGATTCCCATTCCCAAGCAAAGCAAGAACTGGGCTTATCATTACTGAATTGCGCTTTAGAAGCATCGCATTGGAGTGGACATTACCAATATGATTTCGGAGCTCACTCCCGAGATTATGGATATAAGCCAAAATGCAGAGATGACGCCCTCAACTGGTTTAATTTATTCGTTAACCTTGTGATGAATCTAGCGCTTTCTGAAAATCCTATAGCAACACCAGCCCAGAAATTATTAGCTGGTCAATTCAGAGGTCTTTGGACAAAGGCCGGACTATTCGACCAACTGGAAACCGCTACAGAAGCTATTATTAGCAAAGGACCTTGGAATGATGGTTGGGTGGCAGTTCAGAATATTATTCGCTTCGATGCCAACGAAATGACGCCCGAACTTCTTGAACGACTGCTAAAGTTGAAAGACATGTTAGCCCCAGACAATCTTCTTGAAAAAGCACGAATCTATGCTCTTTCCACCCACGGGGACCCTATAGACTTGGTTGATGCAGAAGATAACAATGATGAAACCGTAGCTAGTAGACATGAGCGTGTAGAAATAGCCACTAGGAAATTAGGTGGAGAAGTAGCTTGTGCTGAAAAGGTCTTTAAACATTTACTGCCTGAAATCCTATCAACCAATGGTATTAGATTACATAGCTTCGGACAGGGACTTGGAGATAAATGCCTGGATATCAGAAAAATGTGGCAAGACTTTAGTCAGCAGCTAGGAGCAATAAATGATGAGAAAAGAAACTACCAAGTCTTGGGAGGATTCCTTAATTCAATTTCAAAAATAAACATTCAAATAGCGGAAGAACTACTAAACGAAGCTGTTCTCGATAGCGTCCTGGGTCGTGTGTTTCCTTTACTTCAAGCCGCGGTGAAAATTAATGAATCCGGAGTTGAAAGACTTAAGCAGTCATTGGAACATGGTATCGCTCCAATACGGCTCTTCAGATCCCTAGGGGCTGGAAGTGTTCATGAAAGTATTAATGACACATTATTCAGTGAACTGGTACGCCTTATTGCTTCAAAGTTGGATGGCCTAGCAGTTGCCATTGATATTTTATCAATGAGGACACATGGCCACGGTACAAGCGGATACGTTTGTACTGAAGCAATAAAAACACTGGGGCAGGCGCTACTTAATCAAGTAAGTTTCGATCACAATCGTAGCCCTGGAGATAACGGATTAGCCTACAATTTAAGTCATGTCGCTGGAGCCTGCCTTATTGATGACACTGCCCAACCCGTTGCTAGGAAGTTGTGTATTCGACTTGGACAAGCTTTCGTGGAACACAAAATCTATTCTGAAGATTATACTCGCCTTTTAGAAACGCTTGCCACAAAACAACCCTTAGCTTTCCTTGACGGATTCTTGGGCGAAAATTCAGATAATATAGATCGACTCGGGAGAGTGTTCTCTGGTGACCTCCAGCGTGAGCTTAACCCCCTATCAAAAATCTCGGATGATGTGATCATAAAGTGGTGCGAATCAAACCCTCATGTAAGATATCCAATCCTAGCATCCTGCATCGCCTCGCACAGGCCAAACAAAGAAGAAAAAGTACTTGAGTGGAGTCCACTTGCTTTGAAGATGATTGATACTGCACCAGATCCTATCGCTGTTTTAACTAGTTTCCAAAACACGCTTACTCCATTATTTCGGAGTGAGTCTCTCTCAAATATTATGGCAGAACGCCTTGGCCTTCTTTCGATTCTGAAAACCCATGAAAACCCTGCGATTGCGGAGTGGGCAGGGAAGAAAGAGAAGGAACTCGAAATTGATATAGTTGCTCAGCGTCTATGGGAATCAGATAGGAATCGTTCACGAGATGAACGTTTTGAGTAAGAAATAAATAATAGGGTCAGGCTTGCGTTATTGCCTTAATCGAGGTGTTCTCTTACTCTTGTCCCATGGCCAAAACCAAGCCTGCACATGCAGGAAAGCGAGTGGAGGAAGTCGAGGCAGCTTTCAGTCAACCAAAATTTCACCCCTCGACTCGAGCCCTCTCAAAAGCACACCGGACAATTGGCTGAGTGGCTCGACATTTCGGGCCGGCCACCATACAAGAAGTGGCAGCCTATTTTCGTCGAGGTGCGTCCACCTTCAGTGGGTATATTGGAAAGATCGATGCCGGGGTGCGAAGGCGCAAAGGGGACATGCCCAAGTTGAATCAATATAGTAAAGCATTTACGCAGGCCTGACCCTATTATTCAACTAGAATGGAGAAAACTCAGGGAATATCCGACGCGACACAAGTGTTCTTCCGATGTCAGGCGGATTATGGCGCGAATACAAATTTGGAGCATAACACTGTCATTCCCAGCTCTCCCGTTCACTCTATGAGGTAATCACTATGTCTGAATTTATTGATGCCCCTCAACCCGATGCGAACTATGATGTATTCATCAGCTACGCACACCAAGATGCAGAGCCAGTGCGTGCCATCCGAGAGGCACTGTGTGAGTGCGGGTTGCGTGTATGGATGAACGAGAACGAGATCACCGATTTCTCCAGCATCACTCGCGCCATCCGAGACGGTCTAGTCCAGTCGAAGATCTTTCTGCCCTTCTACTCGAAGATTTATCCGCTCCGCCGCGCCTGTCAGTCCGAGCTAACCTCGGCGTTCATCGCGGCCCAGAGCGACCGGCAGGGCGTTGCTTCTCGATTTGCGGTAGTGAACGCAGAGCCGCAGCCCGATCACATTCACCCTATTGAGCTGAAGGACGCCCTGTTCCGCAACGCCCCAGCGACGGGGGACCAAGGCGCCCTGAGGGCACTCGCTGATGCCGTCAAGGTACACGCCGCAAAGGCCGAAGGTCCTATCGGCAATATTCAGCGTACTCCGAACCCGCGTTGGTACGGGGCACACGGCACAGGTTCGGAGCGATTCGTCGGCCGGGCCGAGACATTTTGGACAGTGCACTCGAAACTTCAAGCTTCGGGTCACGGCATCATCACGGACGCGGTGGGACCTGATGTGGCCGTGGTGGAGGGGCTCGGCGGTGCAGGTAAATCGCTGCTCGCGGAGGAATACGCACTGCGCTTTGGTGCAGCCTATCCGGGTGGTGTGTTTTGGATCTACGCCCATGGTGACGACTCCGAGAGGGAAGGTTGGAGCCAGAAGGAGCGCGAAGCGCGCCGACTGCAACAGCTTCGCTACCACGCCGCGGCGATCGGGGTTGAGGGCCAGATCACCGACATTAACAATATCGAGTCTGCGATCGCTCATCGCCTGAAAGAGCGCAGTGAGATATGCCTGTGGATTGTCGACGATCTTCCGGCCGATCTGGACCCAGCCGAAGCCCGGCAATGGCTATCTCCGACCCCTCTCGCAAAGACGCTGATCACGACCCGCAACCGGAATCACGGCCTTCGCGGTAGGGTAGACCTCGCGGGGCTCGGCCACGACGAAGCCCTCGACTTGCTATGCCGGCATCGGGCACCTGAGGGTCCGGAGGAAGCTGTAGCCGCTCGGCAGCTAACAGAGGCGCTTGGAAGGCACGCATTGGCTGTCGACGTGGCAGGTGCCGCCCTCAAACAGGCGGGCACCACTTCGTCATTTTCAGGCTTCCTCTCTGCCATTGCCGACCCGACCAGTGAGGAATTGGAATTTGCTGGAACACTTGCCGGCGCACTGCCGAACGGCCATGAGACAAGCATAGTCAGCACACTCTCACGCAGCATCGAAGGTCTCGGAGCTGAGGGACGAGAATTTCTCCGCCTGGCATCGGTGCTAGCCGAAGCGCCGATTCCCACATCGCTGGTTGCAGAGGTGTTGGGGACCCTGGGAGAATTCGACGAGCGCACGGCCAGTCGCCGGGCGTTACTCGCCCAGGCCCAGATGGACGAGCGATCGCTGGCGACGCTTGACGGTGCTGTCGATGATCACGACCAATCCTGGGGGCGATCTGTACACACCTTGGTGTTGAGAACTGCGCACACTAAGGATGAAAACGATGAAGCGCTCGACCTCGTCCGCGAGGCCGCCGTGAACGCACTTGAGAGAAAAATGCCAGAGTTCACTCCGGGTGCCGTGCTGGACAGTCTCATCGCACACTCGGAGACCCTGCTCCGTAGATGCGGCTCGCTAAGCCTACACAAGTCTCTTGCCTACGTCAGTTGGAAGCGTGGGGATCACGAGCGCGCCGTCCACCATTTGCACGAAATCGTGAGGGGCACGAATTCCATGGCGGCAATAGGAATAACTGCGCCGCAGGCCTTAGCCTGGGTAGAGCTAGGAGATCAGCTCAACTTTATGGGAAAAACTGAGGAAGCGCGAGATGCCTTCAAGCAAGGCCGAGAGCTGTACTGCGAAGGGAACTTACCAACCGATGACGTCGACGAGCGGCTCGAGGCTTTGGATGCCGCACCTAGTGACGAATCTGCGGCACCGGATTGGCTTCCTGGCATACTCGAATCCAACGATCAGCTCGCAAATTATCAGGTTACAGGCTTGGCGCGCTATGCTCAGCAGCTCGAAGTTGAGGGCCGACATTCCGAAGCAACCCCACTCTGGCGCCGCTTGCTTGCGGACCAATCTGACTCGGTGGACGCAATGGCGTTGGCTATCCACAAGGTTAACCTATCGTCGAATTTGCTGACACAAGGCGCATCGCACTGGGAGGAGGCGGACGCGCTACTGGAAGCCGCGATTCCGGGGTTCGGCGACAGCGAGATGCTCGTTCACGTCTTGGCGAATTTCACCGCCACGTTAGTTCGAATCGATCGCGCGACTGAAGCCAAAGTAATGGCTTGGCGCGCGGTAACCGAGGGTGAAAAGCATGCGCCCAATGATCATGGCGAGATTGCGCTACAGGTGTTATCGAGCCTTTTCCAGGCCTTTTACAGCTCCCAAGCGCCGGAAATGGCCCGGGAGCTACTGGTAGAAGCAATCGCTCTCGCGCGGACGCATCGGCCTGACGACGATAAGCTGCTCTCGAGCTTGGAGGCGGCGTTGGCCGACATTGGCGTCAACGACGATGACGATGAGAACGATGCGGCGCTACGAGAGCGCTTCACGGATGAGGAATGGCAGCAGCTCAAGCAGATTCCGTTCCAGATATTCTTCGTTGTCGCGATGGCTGACGGAAAGGTCGATGCCAAGGAGATAGCGGCGTTCGTTAATCGAACCGAAGCAGCCGCCTCGCTCGACAATCCGCTCTTACGCGAGCTAATGCACGGTCTTAGTCAAGACGAGATCAGGAACCACCTTGCGAACCCGCCCAGCAGCAATGAAGCCGAGCAACTCTCTCGCACGGTTCGAGCGATTCTGCGTGACAAGCTGGTGCCAGGGGAAAAATTTGAGTTCATTGGAGCCGCCTTAGCACTGGGTTTGGAGGTGGCGCAAGCCTCGGGAGGCTTCTTCGGGCTGGGTTCCAAAGTATCGAAGGTGGAGAAGCAGGCGCTCGGCTTGTGGGGTGCGTTTTACGCACTGGATGCTGACTAGGCATCTCCACGTGCTGCTATTCGAACTTCTCAGTAAGGCCGCTAGGCCGCTACTCGACAATCCGTGTTGCTGGATTTTTGGTACGAATCGGGAATATAGTAACCGTCCAGTCCGGATCGGTACCGGTCTTTTCGCAGAAGGGTCAAGTCTTTTGTTGAATAATACTTTCCAGGGAAGAATGAGAAAAAATTTGAATCCTCATCAGGGCATTTCCATCATTTGAGAGACACGGATGGTTCCGCCATTTTCTAGAAATGGATCTGACTGGGCGATTTCATCGGCAGCTTCAATGATTTACTATATTGATTCAACTTGAGCATGTCCGCTTTGCGGCTTCGCACATCGGCATCGATCTTTCAAATATGTCGACTGAAGGGGGACGCATCCCGATGAAAATAGGCGGATTGAATTCAAGGTCTTCAATCGACTGGCTCTCTCTCTACCCCCAACAGCGCTCCTGATACCCACTTCAATTAAGGCACGACCGCAGGCCTAACCGCAGCACAAATTCCTTAGAATGACATTCGATAATAGTTTTTATGATGTATTCATAACAGAACCTGTATATCTTCATTCAGACCTTTGAGTCAGTATAATACCGGCGAATAAGAATACACCCTGTAGGAACAACTATGAGCGACAATTCAAGAGTGGTTTACTCCACGGGAGTGGGCCGAATCAAAGAAGGCAAAAAAGCTGAGACTTCAGCCGTTGCAACTGATGGTGTCATACGCATTCGACGTGAATCCAAAGGCCGCGGTGGGAAAGTTGTCTCCGTTGTCGAAGGTGTCCCTCCTGAACAACAAAAAGCAATCGGCACACTATTGAAATCCAGCTGTGCGACAGGTGGTGCAATGAAAAGTGGTGCGATTGAAATACAGGGTGACCACCGCGAGACGATCAAAGCCCAGTTAGAAAAGAAGGGCTTCAGTGTGAAGTTTTCAGGCGGATAGATGAGCGCGCAGAAAAAAAGAAAGAAACTGGCCACTTATGAATCATGCCCCTCGCCTATTACGGCTGAGCTTCTAACGCATGTCCCCTTCGCGACTTCGCACACCAACCTCGATCTTTCCAATAGACCGACTGAAGGGGGACGCATCCCGATCAAAATAGGCGAATTAAATTCATGGTCTTCAATCGACTAACCGCCTTTCTCTGCCCTCCAACAGGGTACTGATACCCATTTCAATGAAGGCACCAACGCAGGCCTGACCCCATCATTATTGGACATTGAAACTCTCTCCAATCATCTTTATGACATGCTCAGGCTAGGAAAACTCATTAAGGATAAAGACATTGTTATACCGTTAAACGAAATAGAACCCGACCCATGGCCCTATGAAACAAGACGGGAGCTTTGCTTCTCCAGATTTCCTACCCTTGGTCATTACACCATCCCAGAACACATTACACATCAAATCAGCAAATCAAGCTTACTCGTTGGTCATGCCATAGATGATCTGGCAGACATACTGGGAAATCTACATGAAGTCCTATGGTATTTTGAAAAAGCTTACGTCAATGCAGTTCTATAGCATTTCTCCTTTGGGTATCACTATCACTGGGGATACCATGCTGAAAACCTCTTATGGTAGTTACATGCCTTACAAAGAGAAAAAAACTAAGTTCCGCAAGATCCCTTCCCCTACTTTAGACTCATTGCTCATTTTCTTGGATTTTGGTAAGAATAGGTCAAATTGTGGCCCTTCCCCCCTTGTTAGGAAATCAAGATGGAGATTCAACACACACATGATCAGTGGTCCAGGCGAGGGTTTTTAAAATTTTCGCTAGCAGGCTTAGCTCTCCTTGGGAGCCGCCTCCTTTTTCCTGACAGCGCCTCATCCTCGCCACTTCCTAACGGACATCTTCGGCTCTACAATAGTTATACAGATGAACGACTCAACGTACAGTTTCGGTCTCGTACAGGCCGCTATGATCGCGGAGCCCTCAAAGACATCAATTTTTTTCTTCGATGCAATCACACCAATAGTGTGCGCCGAATGGATATTCGATTATTAGAATTTATGAATATGATTGAAAAAACAGTAGGGCGTGGCAAAGAAATTCGTATTTCTTCTGGGTATCGCTCGCCTGCCTATAACGAAAAGCTCTTTATTCACGAGCAAGGAGCCGTACTCAACAGCTTTCATACCAAAGGCAAAGCCATGGATTTTTCCATCCCTGGGGTCAAGCTCTCCGCCATACGACGCACGGCGAATTCATTGCACATCGGCGGCGTGGGCTATTACCGCTCCCGTGGCTTCATCCACATCGACACTGGGCGTCCGCGCTCCTGGTAACCGATCTTCCTTTATTCTTCAAGCGTAATCACGAACTGCAGTGGTGCATCTGAACGAACTTCGGGACGAACAACGTATACGGAATCGTCAGTCTGTTCAGTTTGAATAGCAGAAGTGTCCACCTGACTGCTAAGCCACTTCCCCACACTTTCTAACTGAGAAGAAGAGAGCAAGACCGTCACAGAAGAAATAACCAGCTTTCCTAGTAGATTGGTTATTGCACTGATCTGATATTCCACCACTTGATAGGCCTCTACATTTCCGGCCTCGGGATTATCTTTTGGCTTCATCGACGTCGTTCCAGACAATTGCTGCCATTTCCCTCGCCCTATCGGGGCAAAAACATACAGAAACCCAGCTTGGTTGGGCTCAATGGCTAATTGCACGTCTCGCCAATCACTTACTTTGCTCACATCACCAAATTCTTCTTGCGCTCTTTCCTTTTCACGAATGAAGCTATAGCGAATGCCCTGAGCCTTTTTGATAGACTCACGATCGCGTGAGACATCTTTTTCCTTCTCTTCGCCAACGCCAACTTCAGCATAGAACATATCTAATGCACTGGCAGGCACGGACTCTTCCAACGCACGTCGATCAGGCACGGACTCAGGTGCAGCAATACTCTTCTGAATCTGCGTCACGTTGGTGGCATTTAACTCAGCCACCTTTCCCACGTCAGCCTTGACTAAAGACTGCAGAACTGGCTCATCCCGATCTGCGCTTGAATCTGAAGCAGAATCAGACAATTGAAACGCTGTTCCCAGCTTACCCATAGCTGAAGATTCTGACACCTCTTCTTGAGTTGCCTCCTTTTTTGCCATGACATGTGAGAGTGCCTCAGGAATCTCAGATTCCACCTGAGACAGATCCGACTGAGCCCTAGACAAGGGCAGAGCGGAAGATTCAGGCATCACGTCCTCTTCTTTGGCTCGCGTGTTCTTTGCCATTACTCCCACTTTTACTTCAGATTTTTCCATCATCGTGCGAGAATACGCTGCATCGTGTTCAGGCACAGGAGCTAATCCCGGCTCGGACTTCATGCCATCAAGCATAGCGTCCTTCTCATGGGACTTTTTGCTCACCACCGCGCCTATTCTCTTGGCCGGCACCGGCTGTCTCTTGCGCGCATGTTCTTTTATTGGTGAAGATTGTGCGGCTTGCTGCTCTTCATTCACCACTGTTCCCCAATCTTGATCCAGTTGCCAGCCAAAGATCAGGGCTAGACCCATGGCGGCCATACCTCCAACCCATGCTAATGAAGATGTTCGACGAAACCAGCTCGGCTGAGTAGGTGCCAAAGAAGTCGTTGCTGACGAAGGCGCGGTCTGTTGAAGACTCGCCAAGATTCGTGCACGTTCATCTGGAATTGCCAGCAATGCCTTCAAGCTCTCTTCATCCGCCAATGCTTCGAACAACGTCTGGTCATGAAGGGCCGCTTCATTTAATTGGCGTTTCTCATCCTCCGTCAGCGTATTCGTGGCATACCTGCCAAGAATTAGTTCCCACGAAGTATTCATGACTCCACCGACTCCTTATGCGTAGGCCGCTTCTTACTGGTCACCGCAAAATTCTCCCATTGCCCCCACCCAGAACGAGCAATTGTTTGCGACAACGTGAATCCCACGTATAAATAGTGTTGATGGAACGTTCACCAAAGATATCCATAATTTCTGGAAAGGTATGCCCTTCAAGTTTCAACCGGAACAGCTTCTGGCAACGCTCACCTAATTGTTGGAGGACGGCAATCAATTGCGTCCCCCTTCCTTCTGTTCCGCTTGCACGGCCTGATCATCCTCAGCATCCACAAGTGGGGACTCATCGACTGATTCCTGATTATATTCACCACGTCGCAACGCCTTCCGATGGCGATCCGGCATTTTAAATCGCAAAATCTTTCTAAGGTCTAAGGGGTCAAGTCTGTCCATACGAAGTACTTTCCTCAGAGAACGGAAAGAAAAAATTGGCAACTCATGATCCTAATCAGGGCATTTCCATCATCTGCGAGACACGTAGGGTTCTGCGATTTTCTAAGAACGGATCTGATTGGGCGAATTTAACAGCATCGTAAATATTAAGTATATTGATTCAACTTGCGCATGTCCCCTTTGCTCCTTCGCGCACCGGCATTGATCTTTCCAATATACCGACTGAAGGTGGATGCATCCCGATGAAAAGAGGTGGCTTGAATTCAAGGTCTTCAATCGACTCCCTCTCTCCCTATAGAATTCCTGATACGCATTTCAATTAAGGTACTAACCCAGGCATCACCCCTCACAAGGGATGTCTGACGCGTAACGGCATGTTGCACATGCTGTTCTAGCTTGGGCAATGCGCGGAGAAAACGTGGAGACGATTACGAAGCTTCAAAGAATTGCCCAAAGTCATTGCGGGCATTCAATTTCTTGATGGAATCGAACAAGTACCCCCTCAACTCGGTCGCCGCGTGATCAATTTACTCAGACACTACATTTGACTATAACTCAGTAGTTTTTAGGGATGCCCTTAACTTTTTACCTTTTTTAGTCCACAATCAACCCACTGGTAGCATGACCAGGACGGATTCGTTTTCAAGCATACGATAGAGGAAACAATATCCATGAGCATGTCATCCGATTCTACTAAAATTCCCAAGGGGAATTTTGACGGGTTTAAAACCCATGCTAAAAACGACATTCTCTCTGGATTTTTAGTTTTTCTTATTGCTTTGCCGTTGTGTCTGGGAATTTCTTTGGCTTCAGGATATC
>JAJDBS010000182.1 GCA_029261235.1 Nitrospirales bacterium | reverse complement strand
CGGGCAAAGAAGCCGTCAGGCAGCAGGTGGAAGAGCCAATTTATATCCGTCCAGCAGAACGGGTAAACTGGTTGTAAGCGGCGCCTTCGGGCACCGTTTCGGTGAGAGCAGGGGGCGACATCTGTCGCCCCCTGCTTTTTTGCTTTCAACCATATTGGGTCCTACGTAATGGCAATGAGTGCGATTTTAAGCAGGTATTGAGGTGCATTTTCACATATTAAGACCATTCATGACGTTCTATTCTAATCGTGATTTTTTCAATGAAAGGGACGGCATTGAAAAATCAGGGCAATTCAACTAATATCACGAAATTTCGCATAATTATCCCATAAATTAAGAACAATCGTAGGATGTAGAGAACGAAAAGAATGAATGTAAAAAGGTGCTGTTCTTGCTGGGATTAGATTTGCTCAGAAGCTAACTGAGCAGTCGACTTGCGGACGAATTTCATTTGGGTTGTGTTGCGAAGAAGGAGTAACCAATCTTGAATATCCCCCGTCCCTCTGATCAAAAAACTCATTCGCATACAGAAATCCTGTACCACACCCTGTTAGAGGTTTCACGCGTTCTCAATTTCCAGCAAGACATTGAGAATCTTTTGAAGGCGATTGCTGGGCATATTAAGCAAATTGTTTCCTGGGAACGCGTCGGAATTACCCTGTATCATTCCGACATTGATGCCTTTCTGTTCTATGCGCTTGAGACCAGTATGCCCATTGTACGTCTCAAGTGTAATGCCGTAATCCCTCGTAAAGGCAGTGCGCTTGGCTGGGTTTATGCCAATAAACGGATGCATGTTCGTCCCTATATTCAAAAAGATCCAATGTTCTTGGAAGATAGGTATTATCAGGAAGAAGGGCTTGGCCGAATGATCAATCTTCCGCTCATGGTAGGAGAGCATTGTCTGGGTTCCCTTAACATCGGCAGTATCGAGTCTGGGGATCCTGACCCTGAAGACGTAGAATTTTTGGAGCAAGTTGCTAAACAAATTGCGTCAGCGGTTGATCATGTTCGAGCCAATGATGAAATTCGTCGCTTACGAAATCAGCTTACTCGTGAAAATGCCTCTTTACTCGAAGAAATAAAAATATCACATGATTTTGGTGCCATGGTCGGAAAAAGTCAGAAGATCAGAGTGATTTTGGATTTAGCTAGAGCGGTCGCTCCAACGAATTCCTCTGTTCTTATCACTGGTGAGACTGGGACAGGAAAGGAATTGTTGGCTCGGTTTATCCACGAACTGAGTCCGAGAAATGATAAGCCTTTTATTCGAGTGAATTGTGCATCCTTGCCATCTGGACTGGTTGAAAGTGAATTGTTCGGACACGAAAAAGGAGCGTTTACCGGCGCTGAGCAGCCTAGACCAGGGAAATTTGAACTGGCCAATGGGGGTACCTTTTTTTTAGATGAGATTGGCGAAATGCCATTGGAAGCCCAAGCGAAATTGTTGCGCGTTCTGCAGGATGGCATCATTGAACGAGTAGGGAGCGTTCAGAGTCTAGAAGTGGATGTCAGAATTATTGCTGCCACGAATGCAGAACTGACCAAAGCGATGGAGGAAGGACGGTTTCGATCAGACTTGTTTTATCGTTTACATGTTTTTCCAATTGAAGTGCCACCACTACGGGAACGTCCGCAAGATATTCCTTTACTGGTTCGACATTTTATCGAAAAAAATCGTGTGGAATTTAAGCGCCCTTGCCAAGATATTGATGAATCATCATTGCAAAAATTGGTGGACTATCATTGGCCAGGTAATATCAGAGAGTTAGAGAATATTATCGAACGGGCCATGATCCTTTCTCATTCAGTGTTGCTCACGATTGATGACTCCTTTTTCCCCTGTCATTCTTCTCGTGAAGTCGACGTTTCTACAGCCAAGTTGAAGGACCTTGAAAAGCTCCGAATTGAACAAACATTAGAAATTTGTGAATGGCGTATCGACGGGCCGTTAGGGGCAGCTAAACAGCTAGGATTAAATCCCAGCACTCTGAGAAGCCGCTTGAAAAAGTTGGGAATCAAGAGAGTCCGCTAGATCCAAACATTAAACAATTGGTCGTCCTCGAACCGCTTCAGCGGCGTTTTTTCCTTCAAAGGCAATATCCCGAAAACACATCATTTTTTCTGAACCAGAAGTTTGGGCTGTTCATGTCTTCCTGTGGAAGGTGTTGTCGAACGAAGATGGAGGAAATTTCTAGATGTCCTCTTGTCGGGAGGATGACGGCTTAGGAGGGAAGAGAAGCGCGAAGTTCTTCTAGGTTTTTAATCACGAGTAGATCTCCATTCTCCGTCGCAACGGTGATCCCTGCATCGCACGTCGAGCGGCATTTCTCAAGTTGCTCAAGTTTTTGGAGTGACTGTGCCAGGGCAAAAAAAGCAGCGGAATAGTTGGGTTTTGCCTGAATGCATTCTTCTAATGCTGGGACCGCTTCCTCCCAATTTTCGTCACCCATGTAGGCTTTCCCTAGACCAAACCATAGGGTTTCGTCCTTGGGGTCCATTTGTAGGATTTTCTTAAATTGTTCAATTTTGGGATTGGCCATAGTGGATCATGTTCCTGCGTCATGGATGTTTGTGATGGTTAAGAAATGCCACCCTATCACGCGACTTGACGCGTTGTCTAAGAACGTAGGCTATGGTAGGATTTTGCACGATTTTCCTTCCTGGGCCTGTTAAAAAAAGCCGTCAGTGGCGTACTCACCAATTTCCGGTAATCCTGTACTAAATGTACGCTCCGCGTCTGAAATTGGCTGTGCTTGCTGTGCGGAATTTTTGAACCGACATATGGCCTTTGGTATGCAATGTCTCTCTGCGCGTATTCACCCACTGAGAGCATTATTATTCAACACGCTCTTTCTGAAGATGAGTGAAAAGCGTCGGTCATTCGTTGCTTGGTATTCACATCAAAGTTTTGCTCCTCAAGCTTGAAAATTGGTAACTATGGGACGTGTTGGCTTTGTCTATGATTCAAAGTATTTGGGCCATGAAATGGGCCGGAGTCATCCAGAATCTCCTGTGCGACTTCAATCCATCTGTGCGCAATTACAGTCGACCGGTACCTGGTCTCGTCTCCATCAAGTCACCCCTCGTCGAGCGGAACGACATTGGATTGAACTCATACATCAAACATCTTACGTCGATAGCCTTGAGCAGCGTTCTCCGGCTGATGGTTATGCAACCCTGGACCCTGATACGTCGATGTCACCTGGCACGTTAGAAGCGGCCTATCTGGCGACCGGTGGTGCAATGGCTGCGGTTGATGCCATCATGAATGAAGAAATCGAGCATGCCTTTTGCGCCGTACGTCCTCCTGGACATCATGCGGAAGCTGATCGGGCGATGGGATTTTGTTTCTTTAATACCGTGGCTATTGCGGCACGATATATTCAACAACAGTATGGTTTGAAGCGCGTGCTCATAGTGGATTGGGATGTGCACCATGGCAACGGGACTCAACATGCTTTCTTTGATGACGCCTCCGTCTTGTTTTTTAGCACACATCAATTTCCGTATTATCCAGGAACGGGACATGCCTCTGAGACTGGAGAAGGTGCCGGAGAAGGCATGACGATCAATGTTCCGTTTTCAGGGGGACAGGGTGATGAGGAATATCGAGAAGTGTTCGAAAAAGTTCTCGTTCCTGCAGCAGAAGTCTTCCAGCCTGACTTTGTCATCATTTCAGCAGGGTTCGACGCCCATCGAGACGATCCGCTTGCGAGTATGGACCTCACAGAGGATGGGTATTCAGAATTAACGGGTATTGTGACGTCTATTGCCAAGAACTTTTCTGGTGGAAGAGTGTTGTCTTGCTTAGAGGGCGGATATCATCTTCAGGCGCTGGCAAACTCGGTCGATCAGCATATTTTAGCTTTGCTGGATAGTGAGTGATATGAAGCCAAAACGATCATGGCGGTTACGAATCTGGATTTTCCTCATCTTGTTGGTAGGAATTGGAGTCTACATTTTCTACACCGAAGTACGTCCCGTTGTGATTTTTGGCTTGCGTGATGATTATGCCCAGGCCATTCCTTATCAGCAGGTGCCGGTTGGGTTGCAGAGTTTGAAAGCGGAAGAATGTGGGGAATGTCATGAAGAAATTTATAAAGAATGGAAGTCAAGCATTCATGCACAAGCATTTCATGATCCGTTTTTTCAGGCCTATTGGAAAAAAGACAAGAATATTTTTGTCTGCTTGAATTGCCATACGCCTTTAGAAAATCAGCAGCCTTCTTTGGTGAAGGATATTCCCCGAGATCGAGTTGAACAGGCCTTTCTCATTCCCAATTATCGGTATGATGCTGAGTATCAACAGGAAGGGGTGACCTGTGCAGCCTGCCATGTTCGAGATGGGATGATTCTTGGTCCGTATGATGACTCTGTCGCTCCGCATCCC
>JAJDBS010000181.1 GCA_029261235.1 Nitrospirales bacterium | reverse complement strand
CGGGCAAAGAAGCCGTCAGGCAGCAGGTGGAAGAGCCAATTTATATCCGTCCAGCAGAACGGGTAAACTGGTTGTAAGCGGCGCCTTCGGGCACCGTTTCGGTGAGAGCAGGGGGCGACATCTGTCGCCCCCTGCTTTTTTTGTGCAAATTCACTAATATTTAAAGCTTTGAAAAATATACAAAAATTATTTTGAATTGTTTCAATTGCCTGATACAATCAATACCTAACTTAAGCAGTTTGATGTATCGCACTTGAAAAAGCATAACTTGACGTGAAGCATTCCCCTGAATTAACAGCCGATGGTCCTTTCGCCGCCAAAGCTGTTTCTTTTGCTGTAATCATTAAAAGTAGCGAAATTCCACAAGAATACCTCGCGAGTGATTACATTATGCATCAATTTGTTGAACGATTGGTGCATTACATATTGAGTGTGCCTCAAGGATCTTTTTCGATGTCTGAATTGGGGAAATTGTTAGAAATTATGGACCCTACTCATCAAGTGCTTTTTTTTAAGCGACTCAAGGAGAACAGTCCAAGTAGCTTGAAGCAGTTTGCCCCTCTATACTATGGGTTCATGGCAGAATTTGATTCTCTCTTGTTTACCTGAATTTTCATCACCATCGTTTTTTTTGAAAAAAAGCACTTTGGTCCTGGAAGGTTCAGGCCTTAAGGTTTATAATTATTGAAGATACGCTACACAATTTTGCGAGGAATAGAGAATGAATACTACTTTACATAGAGCCGTTGCCAGTTATTACAATCTGATTTATGAATGTCAGGCATTTGCCTCCACCATGGGTCGAATTGACTTAGCGGAACAGGATCGATATTTAGGCCGAGTAGAGGGTCTGAATTGGGTGTTAGATCGATGTCAAGAATTGGAAGATGTGGATATGAATCTGACGACGGCTTCCTTGCAAAAACTCTTAGGAGATGTCAAATCAGATCTTGAGCATGAGCTCTCCATCCAACGAAGAGAAAAGGGGCGAAGGGCCGATGGTCGAGAAGAAGCGTTATTATTTGTCGGTGACTATCTGGCAAGCCTCATGACTGCTACCGACATAGAATCAGCGAAAAGCCCTGTCTAAATAACTCAGATGTATCTTTGTCTGGACCATCGTTCATGGTCCAGCATGATTCCTACCTTTCCTGATATGGGGTTCACAAGAAAGACGATAGTCCGAGAATGGATTGTGCTTGCGCTTTGTCTTGGATTAGGAGCGCATGTCGCTCTTGGCGTATTGCTGCATGGAAGCCTTGATTGGCCTACAGAGTCTTTTGGGTTCTATGGGGTTTTGTTTGGGATAGCGATCTATGTGGGCGTGCAAGTAAGCCGATCAGTATGGTGGGTCTGGAAGGAAAAATCTAAGCCGTCATAGGCCTCATAAATTTATTGAACATTCAGGACAGGTCGGATTTTTCTATAAGAATGCCTTCCTCAATGAGCATAATAGGAATTTGATCTCGAATGGGGTAGACGACAGCTTCATCATTCCGCAAAAGACCTCCATCAATTTTTTCCGAAACAGGTTGCCCCCCCTTTGTCTTGAGCTCTCCTTTTGCAATGCGCTGATTCAGTTGCTCGACGAGTTTTGGCTCCAAGAGACGAATGCCTTGCTTAGTTTCAGGGCAGCAGAGAATTGCGAGCAAATCCTTGGCAATTATTCCTTTGTCTTGAGACGCAGTATCTGTTCCCATAGAAAGCTCCTTTCAATAGCGGATAATTTTTTAGTGTCCCCAAGCAATGTATCACCACCCTAATCATGAGGCAATACGAGAAAGAATTTTCTACCGATGGGACACAGTAAAAATCTTGTGCATGAAGAAGGGTGATGCGAAATAGGTAGGGCTTTGATAGACTCATGTTGATCAGCAAAAATTTACTGCTATGAGTTTATTTTCTTTACATCATCTTCGACGCTATTTTCTCACAGGCCTCTTTATCATTGTTCCTGCCTGGGGAACGGTTCTTATCCTCTACACGCTTTTTGAAGCGCTAGAGAACCTAACGGGGGATCTCGTCTGGACATTATTTAGAGTCACGATTCCTGGATCTGGGATCGCATTTTTTTGCCTGTTGGTCCTTTGGGTTGGGATGGGAACGACGTATCTCGTTGGTCAACGGATTCATCAGAAATTTGAGTTGTCCTTGGAGCAGATTCCTTTCGTGCGCAGTATTTACCATACGTTGAAAAGCATGGCCGATGTCCTCAAGTTTAGTGAGAGGTTTGGGCAAAGCACAGTCGTGGCATTCCCATTCCCTCGTGATGGATTGTGGGCGCTAGGTTTTGATATGGGGCTTCCGCCATCGCGGCTGCAAGTTTCTTCAGATGGTCCGTTGGTCATGGTGTTTGTTCCGACGGCCATTCACCCCTTCACGGGATACTTGGCTTTTGTGCCGGAAGACCAAGTGAATCGTATTCAACTGCGTCCAGAAGAAGCCATGAAGATGGAATTTTCTGCTGGACTGTACCGTCCGCCTTCAGGATGGCTCACTCCAGCAAGACTGCCTCGGACCACTTAATCACATTTGCTGCTATGAATAAATCCGTGAGTATAGAGATTCGACCTGCACGTATGACTGATGTAGCGACGATTCGTACATTTAATGCAGCATTAGCAAGAGAGACGGAGTCTAGGATTCTCGATAGCCAACTCTTGAAAGCAGGTGTGGAAACTCTCCTACAAGATTCTAGTAAAGGTTGGTACGCTGTTGCTGTGAATGCTCGTGATACTGGTCAGGCAACTGTTGTGGGGCAGATCCTCATTACCTATGAGTGGAGCGATTGGCGGAATGGAAATTTTTGGTGGATCCAAAGTCTTTATGTCGATCCGAATTATCGTCAGCACGGTGTGTTTCGTCAGTTGTTTGAGTATGTGCAGGAGCACGCGAAGGCGAATCCTGAGAAGGTCTGTGGCTTTCGCTTATATGTAGAACGAGATAATGAGCAAGCTCATCAGGTTTATGCCCACATGGGATTTCAACAAACGGCGTACCTGATGCATGAGATCGATTTTACGGAGAAGCCACTTTCTTCTCCGACTGCAACGGTATAGTTTTGTCTGTGATGGTGGAAATGTCTCTCGTGCACTTTTTACGAATAAGAATTCATCAGATGTGTGTGCCAATGAATATTCCTTGGCTTACATCCTGCCTGCTAAGTGTTGTGATGGTCAGTGCATGTGGATTCTCAACAGGTTTGGCTGAGCCTGTTCACTATGCATCAGTCACAGAAGCCCGTCCGCATATTCAAGATCTAGGATTGAAAATTGGTCAATATGAATCTGGAGAATGGAATGCGATCACGGATGTGCCGGGAGTCAAAGTAGGCCATATCACGATCAACAAAGGCACCGGAGAATTGAATCCTGGACATGGGCCAGTACGGACCGGAGCCACGGTTATTATTCCTCGAGACGATGTATGGAATCACAAGGTGCCAGCTGGGGCGTTTGTCTTGAATGGAACTGGTGAAATGACGGGCCTCGCATGGATCGCCGAATCCGGGTTTTTAGAGTACCCCATTTCGTTGACCAATACTTTGAATGTGCCTCGTGTTGCAGATGGAGTGATGAGTTGGATGATCAAACAGTATCCCGGCATTGGCATTACCGATGATACGCTCACGCCTGTGGTTGCTGAATGTGATGATAGCCGGTTAAATGACAGCCAAGGTCGACATGTTTCTCCTGAAGCGGTCGTTCAGGCATTAGACGAGGCTGCCAGCGGTCCTGTGGAAGAAGGATCTGTTGGCGCGGGTACCGGCATGGTCTCGTATCAGTTCAAAGGTGGAATTGGGACGGCTTCACGAGTGCTACCTAAGGAAAAAGGAGGCTATCGAGTCGGAGTATTGGTGAATGCCAATCATGGACGCCGACATGAATTCACGATGGCAGGGGTCCCCGTTGGCCGATTATATCGCAATGAAAAAAAGACAGTGGCCAAATCCGCGACAGTGCCGTTGCTCCATACAAAGCCTTTTCGCTCTCAAAAACGGCAAGATAGCGGTTCTATCATCATTATAGTGGCGACTGATGCGCCCTTGGATGCTCGGCAACTTTCACGTCTGTCCAAGCGGGCATCGATTGGGTTAGCTCGAACGGGATCGATCGCGCATCATGGTAGCGGGGATTTTGTGTTGGCGTTTTCCACGGGAAATCGCATTCCGCATTATCCAAAAGATTCCACCTTTGTGATGACCCATCTTGCTGATACTCATCTTAATCCTCTTTTTCAGGCTACGGTAGAGGCCACGGAAGAGGCGATTTTGAATGCGTTATTACAAGCCACAACGGTCACGGGACGAGATGGTCGACGATTTGAGGCCATTTCTATCGAACAGGTCCGCTCAATTTTGGCAACG
>JAJDBS010000019.1 GCA_029261235.1 Nitrospirales bacterium | reverse complement strand
ATTCACGACAGCTTCTTCCCATGCATCGAAGCCGCCGACGAGATTCACAATATTTTCAAAATGATGATGTTCTAAAAGGCTTGACGCGATGGATGATCGATACCCGCCCGCACAGTACACCGCGACGGTATGATCCCGTGGGATTTCTTCAAGGCGTGCCGAAAGATGTTGGAGGGGAATATTGCGGCTATCATCGATATGCCGGATTTCCCACTCATGAGTACTTCGGACGTCCAACAAGTGAGGTCGATCGGCCTGCATCAGGTGTTCTTCAAGATGTGTCACCGTCATCCGGTTTGTGTGTTGGATCAGTTCTGGGGTTGAGGCGAGTGCGTGTATGCCGTGATTCAAAAATCCTCTGATGTGATCTAACCCGACACGAGCCAGTCGGGTGATGGCCTCTCGCTCTTGTCCTGGATCAGTGATGAGAACAATCGGCGTTTCTCGATCCAGGATTTCACCGGCCCACCGTTCAAACGTTCCTGACAATCCGATATTGAAACTTCCGCAGAGATGACCCATGCCGTATCCCTGAGAAGAACGTGTGTCCAGAATTTGTGCACCGGCACTTTTTTCATGCAGGACCTGGTCGACCGTCAAGGGCTGATAGGATTGTGCCAGGACCTGCTCAAGAGTGGGATGCTCTCGTCGGTTTAAGAACGCCACGTGCGAAAAATAGGCAGGGGCTTCCAGTTGGTCGGTCGTGACCACGTCAATAAACGTCTGTTTGCTCATGGGTTTCAGCGCGTAATTGGTGAGTTGCTCGTGTTCTAAGGTTGAGAATAACTGGTCACTGAGATGTTTTCCGCACAGACTTCCTGCCCCATGGGCTGGGAAGATTTTGGTATCCGGAGGCTGCGCGAGAATCTGTTGATGGAGTGAATCATAGAGTTGCCCAGCAAGTGTGTGACTCTTCACTCCGAATGACGCCATTAAATCAGGTCGACCCACATCGCCCACAAACAGTGTATCTCCAGTCAAAATGGCTGTTGGTCTTTCAAGGTTTTCTTTGAGATCATACACGAGGATTGAGATACCCTCAGGTGTATGACCTGGGGTCTCGAGTATTTTGAGACGTGTGGAGCCAAATTCTATTTCATAGTTATGTCGAAGGGGAAGAAAACTATACTTCGCTTTGGCATGTTTCCCGAGGTAAATATCTGCGTCGGTACGATGATGCAGTTCAAGGTGACCTGCCACAAAATCTGCATGAAAATGCGTGAGGAAAATATACTGGAGCGTCAAATGGTGCGAGTCGAGATCGGTCACGTATTGTTCAATGTCGCGTTGAGGATCAACGATGGCGGCAATGTGACTGTCTTCGTCTCCAATCAAGTAAGAAGCATGAGATAAACTTTGGAGATAGTATTGTTTGAAAATCATGGTCAACTCCGTTTGTTAAGAGGATAGAAAAATTTCGGTCATGATCATTTGATTGCATACCAATAGTTTTTCTGGTCATGATTTAGAACAAAAGAAAGTGCGATCACTCCTTTACGATTGATGAGTCGTGGGGGCACGGTGCTCAGATGGTCCGGAACGCGTTTGAGAACCAGCATGCCCGTGGTCGATGTTGCAGGTATTGAGGCCTACCGCATGCCAGGCGGGGCAATACCCGATGAGACCGGTTAACAGCGCAATGAGGCCAATTCCCATGAGTAGAAGATCTCCCCATCCTGGAAATATGGAAAATCCCGACACCGCGAGAAGAGTAAAACCAATCCCCACACGGATAATTCGTTCATGGTGCCCTAGGTTTCGCAATGTTTTCATCACTCATCTCCTTATCACACGTGATCTGCCACTTGAAAATCGTACTGAGAATCATCAATGAGTTACCACCCCTGCCGCTCCCAACACTTGGTTGACAGTGAATGGGCGTCCCACAATTTGTAGTGCTCCTAAGCGCAAGGCTTCTGAGGTTAATGATTGAGTCGATTGCCCACCTAAGACGACAACCTTCCCCCCATATCCTTGGGTTCGGAGTTGTCGCAAAATGTCCAAACCACTGGGATGGGACATGTACAAGTCCAATATGAGCTCGGAAGGTTGATGGTAGAAGACTGCTTCAATAATATTGTCTCCTTCTTCGAGAAGAAGAAATTCTTCTTCAGTCAGTATTCGCTGTAAATGACTTCTTAAGATAGGGTCGATTGTGGCGATCAAGAACATGAGAATCCGTTCCTCATTTCGTATTATGTATAAACAGTAGATCAAGAGTTGTGCCACAAAAAGAGGAACCAAGAAAACCTGAGTTTTCAGTTAAGTGATGTTTTTAAAGATGAGGGAGTGTTGCAAAATTCATCACTCATTTCAGATTCGGTGTAGCACTTGACCTCACGAGGGTCAGAAAATGAGCGAAGGCTCTGACATACAAAGAAAACGGTGGCAACGGGAGGAATTGGGCAAGGAAAAGACTGGCTAGTTGAGGCTATTATGCCTTGTCTCGCACGACAGAATAGTTATGAAAGTTTGCCCTTTCTTCTTTTGTAGATCCTCACATAAATGCTGCGGAGGTTCACTGTAATGTTTCCTCTCCCGACTCCTTGAACAAGAGGTGAGCAAAGAGGGGATTCATGAAATTTAAACGGGAAACCCTGCCGGGAGTGATCCGTCAGGGACGAGGGGATAGGGATGCTTTTGTGAGACTAACCAGCTTCACGGGTAGAGAGATGATTCAGGTGGTAGCCGTTACTCTAAGAATTTCTTGTATAAGATTTCAAAATTCTGCCGGTGGCGTAAACGCACGGCAAGGCCCAAGAATTTCCATAAGAACGATGCCCTGACGAAGATTGGTAGTCGTTCGTAAGTCTACCGTGAGAGACTTGCGTGTATTTGACCGTAAAGGAGGAGCTGATGCCAAGGATTCTCTTTGTCGATCTAGCGATGATGGACGGCTTCGTCGGTATTCCTCCGACTCGGATGTTTCCTGGCCAAGAGGGGGGAGCCTCGTAGCTTGGACCTTGTTGGATATTTTTTCGAGCTCAGCTCTGAGCCATCGAGCAACAAAAGTTAATAATGTCAGAAAAAGAAAAACAGTTAAGGTTATAAATGGTTCAATGCTCATAGAGTCCTCACTTTTTGGTCGGTTCAGGAGGTTCTTCTTCGGGGTTAGCAATAGCGCCACGCATGGCGGTATCGGCTTGTACATTTTTCATGCGATAGTAGTCCATGATACCCAAATTGCCCTGTCGAAAGGCTTCGGCCATGGCCTTGGGTACTTCTGCTTCGGCTTCAACGACACGAGCGCTCATTTCTTGTTCTAAGGCGACTGCCATAGCCCGCCGCTCTTCTGCTTTGGCTTGAGCAATCTGTTTATCTGCGTTGGCCTGGTCGATTTGCAGTTTTGCGCCAATATTTTCACCCACGTCTACATCAGCAATATCAATCGATAAGATTTCGAATGCTGTCCCGGCATCGAGTCCCTTCCCTAAGATATTTTTGGAAATGTAATCCGGGTTCTCCAGAACATCCTTGTGTGTGGCGGAAGATCCAATCGTACTTACCATCCCTTCTCCTACTCTGGCAATTACCGTTTCTTCTCCTGCTCCGCCAACTAAACGGTCGATATTGGCCCGAACCGTGACCCGCGAAACGGCGATCAACTGAATACCATCTTTGGCCACAGCAGTAATGCGAGGTGTTTCAATGACTTTGGGAATGACCGACATTTTCACAGCTTCCAAGACATCCCGTCCAGCCAAATCTATCGCCGCGGCACGTTTGAAGGTCATAGGAATATTGGCTTTGTCCGCAGAAATCATGGCATTGACCACTTTCACCACATCGCCTCCAGCTAAGAAATGCGCTTCCAAATCGTTGACCGGAATTTCCAACCCAGCTTTGGCAGCGCTTATCCGGGCCGTGATGATTGTCCCTGGCGGCACACGGCGTAATCGCATCCCAATAAGGGTGAATAGCCCGACATAGGCATTCGAAGCCCACGCTGCGATCCAAAGTGGAAGAGGGATGACATAGAGAAATCCAAACAGGAGGACTAAAACTAAAGCAAGAAGGCCAAGAGAACCAAAGGCTTGGGTTTCTATTTCCATCAGGAATGCCCTCCTTCGGCAGGTTCGGTCGATAATCGAACAACAATTCGGTTTCCGTCTACTCGAACGACTTCAACAGGTTGTCCGGAATTAATAAAATCTCCATCAGATACGACGTCCACACGGTCACCATTTAGATGGGCAATGCCCGAAGGGTGGAGATCGGTCGCAGCCGTCCCTCGTTTGCCAAGCCATTCCTGGTCTCCCTCAGGACTAGAGGCATACCCTTCTTTGGAAAGAAGGGAAGTTTTTAACAATAATCGTTTTCCGAATGGCAACCGTTGAAAATACCGTAACAGAAAAAGGGCCACCAGAATGGCTATGAAGATAGACAGGGAGACTTGTCCCAATGCAGAAAGTATAGAGTCCCAGTTTGCCCCACTTCCGATAAGGCTCAACCCAAGTCCTCCCATCAGCGCAAGAATCCCGAAGATTCCTGCAATTCCAAATCCCGGAATGAAGAAGATTTCCATGGCCACCAGGATAAGCCCTACAGACACTAACAAGAATTCTTCCAATCCGGCCAACCGAACAAGGGTGTGTCCCCAGAAAAACAGCCCCAAGCTTACTAACCCCATGGCTCCAGGTAATCCAAATCCAGGAACCCGGATTTCGACGATGATCCCCATAATTCCAAGGGTCATCAATAAGGAGCTCACCACAGGGTGAGTGAGGAATCGCACTAAGGATTCTGCCCAGGTCTCTGTCAGGTCACGAATCTCAGCATTCGGAAGATTCAGCAAAAGGAGTAAGGCATCCAGCGAATTGGCTTGAAAGTCGGCGACGTTTGCGTCTAAGGCTTCCTTGGTCGTCAGCGTCAGCAATTTACCCTTTTCAATAAGACCGGGGATTTCAACGTCGGCGTCAACCATCGCTTCAGCTATTAAGGGGGGGCGGTTTCGGCTCTCGGCGGTGGCGCGGAATTCTTTGCGCATGTAGGACACCGTTTTTTCTGCCACCGGTTGAGCAGGTGTCCCGGGAAGACCAATCTGCACCGGTGTGGCGGCACCGATCGTGCCCCCATCCGCCATGACAAGTTTTTCAGTGGCTAAGCTGATAAGTGCCCCAGCTGAAATTGCGCGTTTGTTGACAAATGCCACAGTCAGAACTGGTGATTTCAGTAAGGCATCTCGAATGAGTACTGCGGCATCCACCCGCCCACCGAAGGTATTAATGTCTAAGATGACAGCCGAAGCGTCCGCAGAAGTGGCTTCTTCTATTGCGCGCTGAACAAAGGGAGCCAGGCCAAGATCAATGACACCTTCAATAGGGGCAACATACACAATGGGCTTCTGGGCATAACCTAGGCTCCCCCAGATGGTGCTCATACATGTAAGGCCCAGTACAAAAACCAATACACTTCTTGCGATGACGTGTTGTGATCCCATTGCACCCCAATCTTCTTTCATATCCCAGGATTGGCTAGAAGACGAAATCATGCCAACCAACAGGTATGCTTCAAAAGTACATTGCAATAATCTCGCCTTTTCAGATTTTCAAGATGGAATGATTTTTGTATTGATTACAGAATTAAGAATGGATTGAGCTTTTGGCATTAATTCACGTGATCATGTTGATGGAGGTGGAAAAATGCTGTCGGTCAGTAAGAGCGTAGAGTTTGAAGCTAGAGCAAAAACATCAACGATAATCAAAAATGTTTTTGTCGTAGGACTTGATGACTTCAATTTTCAGAAGCTCAAAAAGATTGGGGAGGCGAAATCCTATCAGTTTCATCCCCTTCTTACGATCGATGAAATTAAGTACCGAACAGAAGCTTCTCCGAGGGAATTACTGGATAAAGCAGAAGGTCGGCTTAATGCTTTTACTGGGACGATTGATGCCATAGTGGGCTATTGGGATTTCCCGGGTACGTGCCTCGTCCCTTTCTTAAATCACAAATATGGATTAACCGCCCCACCTTTTGAAAGTGTTCTGAAATGTGAACATAAATTTTGGTGCAGAGTAGAGCAAAGTAAAGTCCTTAAAGAATCTCCACATTTTTATGCCTTTAATCCCTTTGATGAAGATCCACGCGCCGCTATTCCGTTAAAATTTCCCTTTTGGATTAAACCGGTCAAGTCCTTTGCCTCCCAGTTGGGATTTCGTATTCATAACGCCAGGGAGTTTCATGACAGCATGGCTATTATTCGTAAAGGCATTGGAAAACTCGCCAACCCCTTTAACTTTTTTCTTCAACAAATCCCACTTCCGGCGGACGTGGCAGCAGTGGATGGTCGGTACTGTCTGGCTGAGGAAATTATTACAGGGAAACAATGTACGATTGAAGGGTATGTCTATCATGGACAAGTGGAAGTCTATGGAGTCGTGGATTCCATAAGGGAATCCAATCGGTCTACCTTTGCTCGGTATCAGTATCCATCAAAAATTCCCAAAGACATCCAAGATCGTATGGCACAAATTGCGCAAAATTTTTTCACTCAAATTGAATATAATAACGCCCCATTTAACATTGAATTCTTTTACGATGAACATCATGACAAAGTGTGGCTATTAGAAGTGAATCCTCGTATTTCCCAATCTCATTGCGACCTGTTTGAAAAGGTTGATGGTGCCTCCCATCATGAAGTCATGATTGATCTTGCACTCGGAAATAAACCAGATTTCCCTAAGAGAAAAGGTGACTATGGCTGTGCGGCAAAATTCTTTATGCGAACCCATGATGATGCCATTGTCAAAAGCATTCCAAAGGAACGAGATATTCAGAGAGTACAAGAGTTGTTTCCTGGCACCTTGGTCAAAATCCACGCACAGGAGGGGATACGACTTTCTGAATCATTGAATAAAGAAAGTTACAGCTATGAATTAGGTTTTATGTTTATGGGTGCGAAAAATGAACATGAGCTTCTTGAAAATCATCGAAAGGCCTTAGACTATCTTCATTTCGAGTTGATCCCATAATGTTCACCCGATACGTTTTTCTTCAGAGAAAAAGAGCCATTATTTGAAAACGGTTACTTCCTTTCCCCATAAAATTCGTGAAATTGAGAATACCTGGATTCCCATGTCCGATGGGGTTCGTCTGGCAGCCAGAATTTGGCTGCCAGAGAATGCTGAGATTCAGCCGGTCCCGGGAATCTTAGAATACATTCCCTATCGCAAACGGGATAGCACCGCCTACCGTGACTCTATAATGCACCCCTATTTTGCGGGCCATGGGTACGTCTGCGTGCGTGTTGATTTACGGGGCAGCGGTGACTCTGAAGGCGTGTTGACTGATGAGTATTTACAGCAAGAGCAGCAAGATGGATTAGAAGTCCTGCGATGGATCACGCAGCAACCCTGGTGTAACGGCTCCGTTGGAATGATAGGTATCTCCTGGGGGGGATTTAATGGCCTCCAGATTGCCGCACATCGCCCCCCTGAACTCAAAGCGATTATCACTGTTTGCTCAACCGATGATCGGTATGCCGATGATATCCATCACATGGGTGGGTGCCTCTTAGGCGATAACCTTTCCTGGGCTTCCACGATGTTTGCGTATAATTCCTGCCCTCCTGATCCACTATTGGTTGGTGAGCGCTGGAAGGAACTCTGGCTGGAACGATTACATGGGAGTGGCTTATGGCTAGACACCTGGCTTCGTCATCAGCGTCGCGATGATTACTGGAAACATGGATCAATCTGTGAAGATTTTTCGGCAGTGACTTGTCCTGTTTTTGCGGTGAGTGGTTGGACTGATGGCTATTCCAATGCGGTCCTTCGATTGCTGTCGAATCTCAAGGGACCGCGCAAAGGTCTCATTGGACCTTGGGGCCACAAATATCCACACCTGGGTGTTCCCGGCCCAGCCATTGGTTTTCTGCAAGAATCATTACGTTGGTGGGACAAATGGTTGAAAGGGATTGAAACGAAAATTATGGAAGAGCCGATGCTGCGTGTCTGGATGCAGGAGAGCGTTCTTCCCACCACCTACTATGATACGCGGCCTGGACGCTGGATCGCTGAGCCCTCGTGGCCTTCATCCTCTATTGGGAATTATCAGTATTCTTTGGTGCGGGGAAGACTTGTCGATCCTGACGAAACAATTCCCGAAAGACCGTTGACGATTCAGTCTCCGCTGAGTGTGGGATTATTCGCCGGGAAATGGTGTTCCTATGCGGCCGGACCAGACTTAGCTCATGATCAACGGGAAGAAGATGGAGGGGCATTGGTTTTCGATAGTGCCCCTCTAAAAGAAACTCAAGAAATTCTTGGGGCGCCGGTTGTCGAGCTTGACCTGCAAGTGAATCAACCTATCGCCATGGTTGCCGTTCGTCTATCTGATGTGGCCCAGGATGATAAAGCCACTCGGGTCACCTATGGACTGTTGAATCTCACCCATCGGAATTGCAGCGAAAACCCTGAACACCTCAAACCTGGAGAACGGTATCGAGTTCGAGTGCAGCTGAACGATATCGCGCAGATCTTTCCTCATGGACACCGCCTCCGACTATCGATTTCGACCTCATATTGGCCTTTGGCTTGGCCGTCGCCAGAACCCGTTCGTCTTACCGTGTATTCGGGGATAAGTACATTAAATTTACCGATACGGCCGGCGAGGGAACTCGATGCACAACTTCCTGCTTTTGGTGAAGCGGAAGGAGCACCCCCTCTTGCCAAGACCATGATTGAACCAGAGCATCATAATTGGCGTGTCATCCGTGATTTGGCCAAAGATGAATCCACGTTAGAAGTCATTAACGATAAGGGAACCTATCGGCTCGAAGCGATTGATCTCGAAGTGCAGAGCAAAACGGTGGAAACGTATACCTATCGAGCTGATGATTTCTCATCGGTGAGAGGGGAAACCCTTTGTACCCGTAGCTTTAAACGTCAAGACTGGTCCATAAAGACCGTGACACGCACGGTTCTGACTTCTTCTCCCACACACTTTCACCTCCTGGCCGATTTGGATGCCTATGAAGGCGATAAGCGTGTCTATTGCACAAGCTGGGATAAGACAATTCCTCGTGATTTTATTTAATCTGTTGCTCACACCGCGTCTGGATGTCCACTTCCTGCCCATGAAAGATAAAGAGATACCAGTACGAACTTTGTTCGTTTGTTGCTATTTTGGGATTCATGAATAAGTCACGATGATTCCGCCTCTCAACAGTGAAATTGCTCATCGACTCAAAGAAGTGGCTGAGCTCCTGCATGATCAAGGGAGCAATCCTTTTAGGGCTCAAGCGTATCGGCATGCGGCCCAAACCCTTGAACAACTGGAGAGGCCTGTGGACGACATCCTTCATGCAGAGGGAGTCGACGGGCTTCAGAAACTTCCTGGCATTGGGGAAAGCTTGTCGCGATCCATCCGGGAACTGATTCTGAGCGGCCAACTGCCTATGCTTCAGCGGTTACGCGGAGAAGCGGAGCCCGTTTCCCTCTTCGCGTCTGTTCCGGGGATTGGGAAAAAACTTGCAGACCGGTTGCACCATGATCTGGAAATTGACACGTTGGAGGAGTTAGAGATTGCCGCTCATGACGGCCGATTAAGGCAACAACCTGGAATTGGCAAAAAGCGACATTCCGGTATCATTGCCAGTTTGGCTGAACGACTGGGACGAATCAGGGTAAGGCGTGAATCGGCGGAAAAGATTATTCCTTCTATCAAGGAGCTACTTGATGTTGACCGTGAGTACCGTGAAAAGTCTGCAGCCGACCAACTTCATAAGTTTGCTCCCCGTCGCTTTAATCCCAATGGAGAACCCTGGCTTCCTGTGTTGCATACCCAACGCGGCGAGCGCCATTACACGGCTTTATTCTCGAATACTGCCAGAGCGCACCAAAAGGGGAAAACGCAAGACTGGGTCGTGTTGTTCTCTGACGATGGTGACCGAGAATCACAATGTACAGCGATCACTGCCGAATGGGGACCTCTCGAGGGCCGTCGAATTGTGCGTGGCCGCGAATTCGAATGCATGAGGTATTATGAAGATTTTGAACCTCAATATACCGAAATGTCTGTACTTTAATCTTTGACCATGAGAAGGCGAATTCTGAGTGTCTCTCGTTGAAATAAAGAAATTAACGTTCGAAGTTGGCCAGACCAAAATCCTGGATGATCTCAATTTGACCATCGGTTTCCAGGAAATCCATGCCTTGCTTGGCGCCAATGGTTCAGGGAAAAGCACTTTGGCTTATGTCCTGATGGGCTTTGAGGGGTACCGTCCCAGTTCAGGTGAAATTCTTTTTGATGGTGAGGATATTGGCTCCCTTCAGACATACGAGCGTGCGCAGCATGGCATGACATTAGCTTGGCAAGAGCCAGCCCGATTCGAGGGAATCACGGTTGATCAATATGTGAGGTTAGGTCGCGATGGTATCGATCCACGTGTGTACCTCAGGGCTGTCGGGCTGTCACCTGAGGCTTATGCCCCTCGTATGGTTGATAAATCTCTGAGTGGCGGAGAACGAAAGCGTATCGAGTTAGCGTCTGTCCTTGCCCTCAAGCCTCGATTGGCCATTTTAGATGAGCCAGCTTCAGGAATTGATATGCTGTCCGTCCAAGAAATCATCGCGGTCATTCGTGCCTTTCGGGATGAGGGCGCATCGGTTCTTCTGATTACCCATGTTGAAACCATTGGGCTGATCGCTGATCGGGCGTCACAATTATGTGCCGGAAAGATCATCGCTACTGGTGATCCCAAAGAGATTGCCGACCAGTACAAAAAAGGAAGCTGCGTCCGGTGCGATGGACAGACGTGTTTGCCAAGTGTTTCGGTAATGACTAACAATTAATCGTGTTCTATACCGATACCGAGAGGATAGTGCCATGCGTGAACTCAAGGTGCTAACCAATACATTTGCATCAATGGGTGGAGATCCAGAGGTTTTCGATGACACACACATAGCCCACATGGCGGCAAACGGACATCGAGTGTTAAGTCACCGAGACGTTCCTGGGGTCAAAATACAAGCCGAAGAAACATCGGAGGCCATTATCAGCACGATCACAGTCGCGCGGGGAATGCACATTCAGTTTCCTATCCATTTATGTATTGGCATCATCGAACCCAGGGGCATCCAACGGATTCAAACCCAGTTGATTGTTGAGGAAGATGCCTCCGTAGGTTTTTTAGCACATTGTCTGTTCCCGAATGTGGAATCAGGGGAGCACCGTATGGAGGCCGTGATAGAAATTCAACCAGGCGCAAGGGTGAAGTATCTGGAGAGTCACTACCAAGGGCCGTATGGGGGAATGACGGTTGTGCCTCAAGCCCTGGTGAAGGTCGGCAGAGCCGCCCGATATGTTTCGGATTTCAATCTCACCACAGGGCGTGTAGGAAAGCTCGCTATAGATTATGTGATTCAGGTGGAAGAGGATGCCGTGGCAGAGCTCACAGCCAAAGTATTCGGTCGCGGAAATGACGAAATCACCATTAAAGAAAAAATTGAACTGAATGGAGAAAATGCGAAAGGACTCATCAAAACCCGTGTCGCAGTCGAGCATGAAGCCAAAGCAGAGCTCACAGGCATTATGGAGGCGCATGCCAAAGGCACACGTGGCCATGTGGATTGTCGAGAAATCGTGAAAGACCACGCCGTGGCCAGCGCGGTCCCCATCGTGAAGGTCACACATCCTTTAGCCAAGGTCACGCATGAGGCGGCGATTGGCGCTGTTGACCAAAAGGAACTGGAAACCTTAATGGCCCATGGCTTGGATCCCGAACAAGCGACTGAATTGATCGTCAGTGGGATGTTGCAATAGATTAAAGCAATCCACACGCGAACCAGAACAGGGAATTAATAATGCCCCAGGATCTGTCATTCCCGTGAATTTTGTGCGGGAAGCCGGAAGCTGTTGTTATGGGGACTCGGTAATGGAGACGGCCAGCCTGTCATTCCCGCGTCTACGAGCCGAGGCGCTTCGACGCGGAGGCGGGAATCCAGGATTTTTCTTAAGGTTTTTGGACAACCGCCTTCATATGCATGGTGGGCAATATAAATATGATGCGAAACGTGATTTCCCCATGGTCCCAATAAGCACAGCCGCGCGTTTGCTAGGAAGGATGGTTAAACAGAAAACCAAATAGACAGCGGAAAAAGGAAGAGCCTCACAGTTGCTGTGCGAGGCTCTTCTTAATTCGTAAAAGTTATTGAATCTTTAACGTATCTCAGGCTCTAGCAAGCTTTGTCCTTTTAATCCGCCACACAATAATCCCCGCCAAACCCGTGCCCAATAAGAGCATCGTGGAGGGTTCCGGGACAGGCGTATGTGTGGCATCCACCAATTGAGCCCGCACAACATCAGATGTATCAAATAGGGGAATTGGGTTCAGAGGATTAATAGAATGATCATAATCAAAACCAATTGGAGGAACTCCGTCGATCATTGCGTTCAGCCGAAGGGCAGTATTATTGTGCAATGGGCCGAACGGTGTTTGGATTTCAAAGAAGACGTCGAAAAAGCTGCAGGCGAACTCTGGATCAATTGGAAAACCACAATCCGGAGTGCCAGGCCCCGTTTTCTCAATAATCATGCCGGATGAGAAGAGCGGGCCGTGGTTAATAGGTTCACTCTCAACAGTAAAAGTGCCATTACCGTCACCAGCAGTCAGGGTAAATCCACCTCCCGTTAAGTTTAAGAAGACAATCTCCGTATTGATTTTACTCAAGTGTCCTGCGTCGTTAAGGTCGGATCCGGCAAGTGGGTCTCCTCTTTGTACAATGGTTGGGCCTGAGAGAATTATGGGCGGCCCATCTGCTTCGCCGTCAAGGTTACCATCAAAAGGCAAATCCAGTCTCACAGTGGCAATAGAATCGAACGTATCGAGGTCGCTAAAGCAGGTATCCACCCAATGAGCTCCTGGCCCACAGATAGGAGTGGCATGGGCTGGCTGTCGAACATTCAAGAGCACCAGGATTCCCATTAATCCAAAAATGACTATCAGATGAATCCGATTCGGCATAGTATTCCCTCCATTTTTTGTAGGTATTGTTAAGAGAATATGAAGTGATAGCTAATCTCTCATGAAGGCATTCCTAATGTTATGGAATAAAAACCCTTAGGGCACAGCCCACCCCCTAGAGGCTTTTCTTGAGATTCTTCCAGTTTTTTGAGAAGGCATGAAAGAGAGTTTTCTCCTCCGTACCGGCCTGGTGCGGTCTTAGTCTCCACATACATTGACTCACGCCCTCGCTCGGTTTTTTACGCATGCTCGCACCTCCGTTTGAAGAAAATTGGGTAATTTGAGGAACTTGCCCTGCATGGCACTCCATTTTTCTAAACCTTTAGCTTGATGTCCTTCAGTATCACTAACAAAAAACTGTAACCTCAGCTTGTATAGGAAGAATCCTATTCGCCATATCATCTGGGTTTTGTCCCCTTGGCATTACACAAAGTATGGATGCAAATCCTTGCCCCGACGTCGCACCCCTCCCTCAGAACGGCTTTTTCTTAATCCAGTACATTTTTTGTTGAGCAGAAAACTACTACGTTAATGGAATGAGCAAAAGATAAGCCAAATACATCAATTGTCTGTCTATCCACCCGTTCGCTTAGAAAAGTTGTTGATCAATCACACTTATTCAATGAACCGCCATTGCCATCGAAAACCTAAGACCCGTTCAGCACTTCAGATTCGTTCCTTGCAAACTGTGGAATAATGGGCCATCGAGCAGATTGCGCTGGTCCAAAATGTCAGATTTCATTCTGGAGAGACCCTGTGCGGGCATTGGCACTCTCACCGATCATGCCGCAAGCCGTATGGGATCTCCAGTTGTCGGGAGCAGCTGCGCAACCGCGGCGCTATCGAGAAGTGGCCCCCTGTCGTGGTGCGCCGCACCCGCCTCAGAGATTGGGAGTTGGATTCCATGATTGGGAACGACTAACACCAGGCCATCGTTTCCTTAACCCAGCGGAAGTCTCGCCTCGGCCTCATCACGAAAGTTGCGCGGAAGAATGCGGATTCGGTCGTCACCGCGTTAATGAACTTGCTGCAACCTCTCGGGCTCCCCCGCTGCATACCCCTTCGGACAACGGCAGGGAATTCACCTACCACGAGACTATCGCCCGAGCCATGGGTGTGCGATTCTTTTTTTGCCCATCCTTCTGCGTCATGGGAGCGAGGGTTTAGTGAAAATAACAGCGACCTTACCCGGCAGTATTTCTTGGAGTACCGACTTTTCATGACCATTACTGAGGACGAGCTTCAGACGGTCTTGAGCAAACTTAACCACCGTTTTAGAAAAACCTTTGGGTTCCAAACACCCAATCAGGTATGTTTTGATATTCACCCTTTCGTTGCACGAGCGAGTTGGAACTAAGAAGTAAAGGAGGAATCTGTCATGGGGTACACTATGGATGATCTTAAAAAACTGATTGATGATCTGACATGACAACGTGATGAGATTAATCTGCAACTTCACTTGGCAAAAGAGGAGGTCCGTGATGAGTGGGACAAACTCGAACCCAAGTGGGAAGACGTGAAAGGGAAAATGGCTACTGTGAGTGATGTCGCAAGTCAGACCGCAGAATCCGTCACGACGGCAGCAGGGCTCCTCGCAGATGAGATTAAGGAAGGGTACGATCGGATAAAGAAAGCTTTGTAAGTAAGGCCAATGCTGAAAAACTCACTATTCTTCCAACATCGGTCATGGGGAAGGCAAAGGTCAACCTCTCAGATGGACAAGCTCAGTTTTGGGTCAAAGGATTAGTGCCAGCAAGTCAAATCCCGGGAGGTGATGCCTTGGTTATAGGTACTCCAACTCCCGCAGTCACAGCAGTAAAGGGTACTATTGTGTGTAATGCTACCGATCCATCTCCTTTCAGTAATTTGGTGCTTGTCGATACCGATGCGGTGCCGCTCTCTCCGCAAGGCGATGCCCGATTTGAGGGGAGGGTGAACCTTCCCGTCGTGTGCGACAATATTGCGTTCCTCATTAGCGTGGCGAGTCCTGGCGTGGTGTTGAATCAATGGATCGCCTAGGGCCGTCGTGCGATCGCCCTAGAAAGTATATGAAAATTCTCATTCATCGATTATCTATCCTTAGCCTCATTGGGATTATCCTTCTCGCGCAATGGGGCTGTGCCACCCAGGCCCCGAAACTGCCTGCCGAACTACGAACACAGTTGGGGAGGATCGGGGTGGTATCCGCGCAATTTACACCTGAACCGGAATTTGAAGGGCCAGGTACAGGATTTTTAAATCGTACAAGTGGGGCCTGGGAAGGTTTGAAGTCCGGTGCCAAAGATGGTGCGCAAAAGGGTGGCTCCATTGGATTTTATGTGCTGGAATATACGCAGGAGTATCATGGTGGGTGGCATCCAGGAGCTATACTTCTTGCACTTGCCAGTTCCATTGTTGGCACAACGGTAGGGACGATTGTTGGAGGAGGAGTAGGAATGACCAAAGGCACGATAAACCCAGGGGATGCTAATGCCTTGGATGACCTCAAGATCATGAGGCAAACTCTTGATGCCTACCTCAAGGAACTTGGGATGCAGGAGCGCTTTAGAAGAGAAGTGGTTAGTTATGCGAGGCAAAACACCTCTCAAGATATTACCGAACTTGACCAAGAAGGACCAACCAAACGTGATAGCATGGTTAGCTATCAAAGGTTGAAAGAGGATGATCTCGATACTATTTTGGAGGTGAGCGTTGTTTCCATCGGCTTAAAAAGTACCTCGGCTTTTCACCCAGAATTTTCCGTGTTCATGGTGGTGAAAGCCGACCTTCTGCGAATAGAGGATGAAACTCTTCTCTATCGAACAACATTAACCCACACTTCTCAATCCTTACCCTATGAAGAATGGGCGAGTAACAATGTGTACGCTTTCCAAAGAGCTCTGAACGATGGGTACCGAAATCTTGCTGAGCAAATCGTCGCCACTCTTCTTTAATTCCTCCTTACGAGTTAATAAAACCATCAGAAACGAAAGGAGATCTCAACCAGGAAATGGTGAGTGTGGTGTCGAGATCCTCATGTCTAATTCTTTCAGAAAGAATGCCATCGTTGTCAATGTCATCTTCATCATAAAATTTTAAAGAGTTTTTTGTCGTAAACCCTATGTGCGTGAATCGATATTCGGTAAAGACACCCCAATGTTGGGGGAATTGCCAGAATAGCCCCGTTCGAATATCAATTCCGACTCCTGTTGTGCGCTTTTCAATCTTTTTCGATCCATTATCTTTGAACTCGGCCGAGATCTTGGTAAAAGCCAGTTCCGGACCGATCCCAAGATATGGTTGAAGCTGACCGCTTGGGAATTGCTCATTGGTGAATAAGGGATATCGCATCATAAGCAAACCCGATAAGCCAACAACTGGGATGTCGATGTTAGCGTTTTTGGCCTCGGCCTTGAAGTATGAAGCATCAAATGCCACGCCGACCCACGGGAACCGCTCAGACCAGTAGCCAACACGCCCCCCCACGGTAAATGAATTTTTAAAATTGGCATCTTCACGAAACTTCTGAGTGGTCGTTGGCCCACCGCCAGGAGAGGGTCGAAATTTTTCTTCCCCTTTCACCTCGGCGTTACCCGTCGTGGCTAAGCCACCATATAGATCTAGAAATACTTCGGCTCGCACGGAGGCGGGCAGACTTCCCAATACATTAATTCCGCAAAACACCCCAATGGAGTGCCCCCCGAATTTTGGACCAGAGCTATGTTAGGTTTTCCTCAACCTGAGGAGGACCAACATGAAGAAGACACGATTCACGGAAGAACAAATTGTCCGCATTCTTCGAGATGCCGAAGGCAGTACGATTGAGAAGGCCGCTCGACAACATGGAGTCTCGGAGCAATCGATCTATCGATGGAAGCGCCAGTTTGGCCAGATGGAGGTGGCGGATGTGCGGGAGCTGCGCCAGTTGCGGCAGGAAAATGTTCGGCTCAAAAAGGTCTTGGCGGAACAGGACCTAGAAGTGGAAGTCATGAAGAAATTGCAGGCAAAAAAGTGGTAAGCCCACGGGCACGGCGGCAAGTGGCTCTGGCCGCTTGTAGTCGTGGGCTTCGAACACGCCGCGCCGCCTGGCTCTGCTCAACGCCACGCTCAGGCTTGGACTATACCTCACGGATCATCCAGCGTGATGCCCGATTGGCTCAAGCTCTACGCGGCGTGGGCAAGCGCTATCCTCACTGGGGTTATCGATTAGCGGGGAGCTTTCTCCAAAGCCGCGGCTGGCCAGTGAACCTCAAACGGATTCATCGAGTGTGGCAGCAACAGGGGCTCGGACTCCCGAGCCGGAAACGTCGGAGAAAATTCCGTACGGGCTGCACCGTTCAGCCTAGGGCGAAGACCCAACACGATGTCTGGAGTTGGGATTTCGTCCACGACACCTATGGCCAGGGAGAACCCTTCCGGTGTCTGACGGTCAAAGATGAAGCCACGCGGTTCTGTTTAGCCATTGCCGTGGGCCGCTCCTTGACGCATCACCATGTCCTTGAGGTCTTACGCCAGCTTATGGCCCGGTATGGACGCCCGCGGTATCTTCGCAGTGACAACGGGCCAGAATTCATCGCCCACAACCTGACGACGTTTTTGAAAGACCAGGAGATTATCCCGAGTCGGATTGAACCAGGCAAACCCTGGCAGAATGGCAGGAACGAAAGCTTCAACGGCACGTTTCGCCGAGAATGTCTCGATGCCGAACTCTTCCAGAGCTTGGCAGAGGCCAGGGTGGTGATCGAAGACTGGAGACGCCTGTATAATCACGAACGGCCACACAGTGCGCTCGGCTACCAAGTGCCCGCGGCTGTCTTTGAGGGAGCCATCATCCGGAAAACCTAACAGCCGAACTGGCCAAAGAATGGGGGCAGTTCACCAACAAATAATAGTTGGAGAAAAAATCTTTTTGCCCGCCGAGCCATTTTAGTTCCTTCCCACCTCTTTGTTTTTTGAAGTTTTCCGCGAAAGCGATTCCGCTTTCTTACTCTTTAGGGGCTTCACGAAATGTCATTCCATATTCTCAATAAGCAAAAGTTGTACGCCGTGGAGACTAAGCGTGTAGGGTGATTTTCATTGACCCATGAATGGGGGTAACGCAGAGAAAATATTTGGGAAAGTGGGTTTTTCAAAGCTAGCAGCCAATCATACTGATTGAAATGATTTTTTCGTAGAGGGGAATATTGGGACTATGGTGAAAAATTCGGTGTGGCTAAATTCAGCAAATCACATCGCTTTTTTCATAAAACAATGTCTTCTTGAAAAAAAGGTGAAGGCATTAGGGGCAACTTTTGGCAAAAAAGTTCTGTATCAATGTTTTTAATATCGTCAATTATTTTCAGTAAGAGTTAGTACAAAAATGAAGATGCACCAATCAGATAAAGGAATTCTAGTTATTTTTTTGTGGGCTATGGGTCAATATTAGCTGTAAGGAACACCCGTTGCATAACAGATTTTGTGAGGGGCTTAATTACCATGACCAAAAATTTTGTCATTCGACTCTTAGTCCTGCTGGCCTTCGTCTTTTATCAGGGTTGTGCACATACTGGCCCCATCCTTTCTGAATCGACACAAGAGGAAATGGGGCGCATAGGCGTTGTGGTGAAGGAGGGGCAGGAGGAATCCTTGCAAGATTCCAGACGAGGATGGCTGAGCAGCATAGGGAAAGGGGCAGGAAGAGGGTCGGTTTTGGGCGGTGCCGGAGTCTTATGTTATTGGGGGGCCATTGTCTGTATCCCGGTATTGGCGGCGGCTGGAGCCGTGGGCGGCTCCGTGTATGGCCTGTATCAGGCCAGTTCCGAGACCCTCCCCACCGAAGTAGAATTGCTGTTAGGCGATGCTATTACCGACGCCGGTTTAGCCAAGTTACTGGTGAGCGATCTGGTTGCAGACGCTCAGGTAGCGGGCTATGCGATGGAAGCAGGAAAGAATACTCCACTTGTAGCCGGGAAAAAGCATGAAGGGGAATTGCCAGCTCCTCGGGAATCTTTTGACACTCTTTTAGAAATCGAAGGACCCATGGTCAATTTGCTTCCCGTGACCTTTGAGATTGATCCACCCAGGCGGTTAGGCCTTTCTGCTCGTGTTCGGGTCATTCGAACTGCCGATCAGGAAGTGCTTGATGACCAGATCGTTCTTGACGAGTTGGGGGACATTCACTCCTTAGAAGAGTGGACAAGCTACCAGGCGCAGCATTTTCGAGAAGAGCTTCCTCGAGCTTCGCGGCGTCTGAGCGAAAAAATCCTCATTGACTTTTTCATGCGATATGCCTTTAAGGAACGGACCTTTGCTCCGGGTGCGGGTTTCTTTTTGGATGCCTATGCGGAATATCGAGTTAAGGGTTTAAGGGATCTTCGGTTTTTGGGGGATAGGAAGCGCTTGAAATCCTGGTGCCCTCCCCTGCGTTGGGAAACTTTTTCGGGAGAAAATGTGACTTATGACCTCAGGATTTGGGAATCAAAGGTGAAATCAAGAACACAGGTAGGCGAAGTGGTGTACAAAAGGGATGGTCTGATGGAGAATGTGCATACCTTAGAGACCTGGTTGTGTCCATCCGTAAATACATGGTCTGTCCGAGCACGATTTGTTCAGGATGGAAAAGCCCGAGTCACCGAATGGAGTAAGGCCTCGAGGGGCTTTACGGTATGGGCCAAAATCAGTTCATTTGGGGTGTTGGCTCTTGCTGAATTGGCCATGGGAGAAAATTGGGAATTCTATCAAATCGACACCCCAGCGGATAGAAATAGGTCATTCCCCTGAAATGGGGGTTTTCATCCACCTGGTTTTAACCTTATCAGAAAAATGACAATGCTGACTTAATACTATTTGGTCTAAAAAACCAAAGCTCCACAATCCCGACATAAGTGGCATAATTTATTGTTAATGAAGCAAAAGATTCAGCGCATCAAAGAACTAATCAAATGGAAACCTTACATGAAAGAATTGCGGTTTTTGTTCACCCTTCTCATCATATTGCTCTTTTCGCAAGGATGTAGTGCTAAGATTGCCTTTGAACATCCTTCGAAAGTCGACATAGAAGGACTAAAAAATTCAAAAGGTGTGGACCATGCCTACGTTTTGAGTCAATGTGGTACGCCTATTTCTTGGTATAGGAATAAAGATGGAGGCCGAACAGAGACCTATACATTTTATGAGGGTTCTTCAGGTGCCGGACAACGAGGGGTTCTCCATTTAATCGTTTCTGCAGCTACCTTGGGGCTGTGGGAAGTTATTGCCTTCCCATCGGAGCTAATAGCCAGAGGTGATCAACTAATGGCCAAAGCTATATTTAATGCCGATAATAAACTCGTATCATTTCAGGTGATTGACCCAAGACCAAAAGAGTATGAAGGGCGCACTAATTTGATGAGGCAACTCAGTACTTGGGTTCGTAGCTCGTAGTTATATTCTCTTAACTCCCATTAGAATCATGGAAACGCCGAACTGCCCTCCACCTACTGCGTCTTTTAATAATAGCCCAACTCACTCCGTTGGCAGATTTTTTTTAAGGACTTTAACCTAACTCAAGAGCAATTGGAATTGTGACATGTTTGTAGATCTTTCTGTTTCTTCTGATGCTTGGCTATAACGCTTTATCAGCTTCCTTCCTATATGATGCTTAGAATTAATAAATTTCTTTGTCTTATTTTCTGTGGAATTGTTCTTCTCAATTTTTCGAGTTGTTCTTTCAAAAAATTAGAAAAAGACGTGGCATTTCTCGAGCAAACATCCATTCTGCAAGGAACAATTTCGAATACGTCTCCGCACAAGAAACCGTTAATTGTCTTAGCGTATCAACTTCTGGATGCTGAAAAGAAACTGGTCGGGTACTCCATCCAGCACGTACCCGGACTCTACACATTTATTCGTTTGCCGGGTCGCTACCTTATTGCCGCGTTTGAGGATGCGAATGAAGACCTAGTATATCAGTCAACGGAGTATGCTGGGTATTTCGACAATGGTTCGATTATCAACGTCAAATCTGGAGAGGATCTTTTCAATCTCGATCTGACTCTGAAACATCCTGACGAGGTTACCTTAGCAGAAGCGCCTGATCTTACCTCTCCAACCACGAGGGCCGAGCTGGATTTACCTAACATTCGGGCAGGCGAAATCGTCACTCTTGAGGATCCAAGGTTTTCACCAAAAAACGGTCAACAAGGATTGTGGGAACCCATTCAATTCTTACGTAAGGTTGGCGGTGGCATCTTCTTCCTCGAACCATTCGACCCAGAAAAAATACCGGTGGTTTTTATCCATGGCGCTGGTGGCTATCCTAGGCAATGGACTTCTCTTATTCACCATTTGGACAGAAGCCGCTTTCAACCCTGGATTTTCTATTATCCATCAGGGCTTCGGCTTTCCATGAGTGCCGAATTTCTGGTTCAATCGCTCAGTAAGATTTACGTGAAGGATAAATTTAAGAAATTGGTGGTCGTTGCTCATAGTATGGGAGGGCTCATTTCTCGATCTCTCATAAATACCATTGTGCAAAAGGATGTGGACCAAAAGCTCAGAGTGCTCTTCCTCACAATCTCGACCCCTTGGGGCGGACACCAGGCAGCTCCAATCGGTGTGGAGCATGCTCCCGCCGTCATCCCTTTTTGGATTGACATGGTTCCCAATAGTCCCTTTCAACAAGCGCTTTTCCAAACGCCATTATCCGATCATATTGACTATTACCTCTTCTTTAGCTTTAAAGGCGGTCTGCACCCTTTCGGGCATAAGAACGACAACGGAACGGTCTCCCTTTTGAGTCAATTAAAAGCCGAAGCTCAAGACGCGGCCAGCAAAACCATTGGGTTTAATGAAGATCACGACAGTATCCTGCGTTCACGACAAGCCACAGAAAAAATCATGGCGCTCTTAACCACTTTTGTTAATCGTGAGTGATGTTCTAGGATAGGGGTCAAAGAACTAGGGAGCACCACATTAGCAGGGCCTGCTAATGGATGACTCTAATTCTTTATGCACGACGACCACCATGGCCATTTGTGTTAGGTTCTAGTACGTATTCAATAGAGCCTACCTTAGGTGCCCTTGTTCGCGAATCAGCTGAGTGTAGCCTCTCATATGTGTTTCTTTGGCTTTGGTCTCTGCTACCAGCCCAAAAGGTGTTCTTGCAGATGCTCTGCTTACTCAAGAACTTGAGTTGTACTTACCCGTTGAATCCATTCTTAGAATTGCAGGTGAGTCATTAAAAACGCAGGCGAATCCCCCCGAGCCCGCTTATTCCACCGATATTCTCAATGTCTGTCTCGTCTCCACCAGGTTCTTCCGTATTCGTTACTTGAAAATCGGCACTGGCCCTTCCTTCAACGAAGAAAGCAAAACGATCGCCTACTGGAACCTCTACGCCAACCAAACCTAGAACTCCAAACCCAAGACCAATATCATTCTTTATTCTAATCGATGGCCTTCTCTTTTCCACCTCATTTTCATCAAAGTTATTCACCGAAAATCCAATCCCGGCACCAATATATGGTGAAACGCCTTCAGGGCGTAGGAAAAACAGGCCAATTCCCCTCAAAATGAAAGATTGAATGTCAACATTATTAACCTTAAACAATTCCGCCTGGTAATCCCGTAATTCAAATTCTCCTCCGAAACGAACCTGAGGTGAGGTTTGGAACATCAGTTGCCCCAATCCACTAAATCCAGTCTTCCCATCAAATGGGTTGAAAATTCCGCCTGCGCCGGATAATACAACCTTGTGTTCAGGTTCAACTTTCTCGGCCATCACCAACTCCGTGGCGCCAATGAAAAGAAAAAACCCGAACAGAATTTTCACCATGTAATTAGAAGGCATGTTTTTTTCCTTTTTTTATGTTGGGACGTAATCAAGATTTTCTCCCACCTAAGTTTTCTAGATTTTTGGGGGAGATTGTATTGTGACGTTCCTTTGTATATTTTTTTGAATGAAACTCCTCTTAAGGAAAATCGACTATTTATTGGACTAAACGAGAACCACAATCCTCAACATGATCCCCTTTTAGTCCTAATAAAGGAATTTCCCATGCGGGGTAGACCAAAGGAATTTGATGAAAATTTAGGATCACGCTGTTCTTCGGTAATAGTGCTCCAAAATGGTTTGGGCAAAATCCGGTATGTTTTTTGAGTCCATATAAATATTTTTTAGTTTATTGTAGCTGGGGCTTTGAAAAGACTGATCCTCAATTCCTAAATACTTATACAAACTGGAAAGGTATTCACCCCCTCCCGCTACTAGGTCTTTTCCTATTTGTGCATAACTAGAGAGAATGAAATTTCTTGCCTCCATTTTGGCTTTTTGAAAATTCCTTTCCTCTAAGGAAGCATTTTTCTGTTTCATCGTAATAAAGTATTCGTCAGGATCAAATTCAACAACTGCACCAGAGGCAAAGTCGGTAGTCGAACCTAAAAGCCCGCAGCAGATGATGTTTCCCCAAAACCAATAATTGAAATGATCCTTCACATATATGGTTTGGTCGTCAAACCCTTCTTTCTTCGCCATTATTTGAGTGTGCTTAACCCGTTCTAGGGGTACTGTCAATGGTGTCTCACCTAACTTGTAAGTACCAAAACTATATAATTCCACTCCGGGCGGATCAGAGGTAAAGAAAACCTCCTGGTCAATCCCTCCGTTATTAACGAGAGACACCACGCTCGCACACCCAACTCCCATCGATAAGCATATCAACAAGCCCAGAAGCATTAACTTTCTCATTTCTTTTTCCTCCTTGTGTTCATTTCCCTTGGGAGATTCCGGTCTAAACAATTGCCTCGTTTTCCATTGCTTTGTTCTGGAACATCAAAAACTATCTCTTAATTTTATAGAGCAAAAGTTGTGCGCGGCAGAGACTAAACCTATTGGGCGATTTCCATTGGCCCATGAATGGGGGTAAATCTGAAGAAAACTTTGGGAAGGTGGTTTTATTCAAAGCCGGCAGCCAACCATACTGCTTGAAGTCATTTTTTTTGTAGAGGGGAATATTGGGACCATGGTGAACAATTTGGTGTGGCTAAATTCAGCAAATCACAACGCCTCTTTTAGGAGACAAGGTCTTCTCACGAAAAATGCGAAGCCAATAAGTCGACTTTTGGGAAAAACCCGAATCATTTTTTTGTTCCTACAATTTTTTCTCAGCCATGGATCGTACAAAATATCGATGTACCTGAAGAAGCGATAATCTGATTCATTTTAAAATTGGGATGCAGGAAAATATTCGTTTTTAGGAATGCCAGTTGCAAAACTCTACGTAAAAGCAAAATTGTATTGTTCACACGAATCGAAAGGAGTCGGTTATGTCCCACATTAAATGGTTAAGCTCGGTGGCTTTGAGTGCAGCATTACTTCTCCCCTTTGGGGTCTCTGCTGAAGTGCCATGGCAGTTTGCAGATAACACTCGATATATGGCCATGGGAGATAGTCTCGCGGCTGGGTATGGAGCAGTTCCTGCTACACAGGGGTATGCCTATTTGCTCTACAAAGAAGGTGTGTTCGACAAGATTCCAAACACCCTCCTCAGTAATGTGGGGTTGATAGGAGCGACAAGCCAGGATGTGTTGGATAAGCAAGTGCCTTTAGCGATTGATCCCTTCGTGCCAACGGTGATTACCCTCACCGTCGGGGGCAATGATCTGGCCAGCATTCTGACCGGAGCAGATCCTGCAACCGTGCTGGGAAACTTTCAAGCCAATTTAACTAATATCCTTTTTCAATTACGAACAGAACTCCCAGAAGCCGAAATCTATGTCAGCAACTTATATGATATTCCCGAAATTCCAATGGCGACTCCTGTCGTTCTCCTCTTCAACGGCATTGTTGATGGTGTCGCCAGCGCTTTTGGTGTACCCGTAGCTGATGTGTTTTCGGCGTTTGAAGGGAAAAAGGGGTTGAGATTGATCCAACGAAATGGCGCTGATCAGTTTGAGGTACACCCCTCAAATGCCGGGCATCGAGCCATGGCCAAGGCCTTCAAAGCGGCTATTGAGAATAATTAAGCAGTGGCTTGAATGAGGGGGAGGGCGAAGGATTTGATATTTACAATCCCTGACTTGCCCTCTCTCTCTTTTTTTTAAACCGAGGAAGGTCGTTAACCTAGAAAAGAAATTGTGTTTTGAGACATCTCTACCAATTTGTAGACGGCGTTTTCGTTTGTGCAGCCAACGACCAAAATAATGAACCTGCAAAGAAAGTTGTTTAACCTGCTGCTTAGTGCAATCTTTCTCATGGGGCAGTGGGGCTGTGTGGGCAGCCCTACTGTGTATCCCAAACCGGAATCCCTTTTAGAAAAATACCGTGGCCAGCTGGGGATAATCGGAGTAGTAAGGGGACAAGTAGTGCCGGTTTTTCAATTCGATAGGCCTCTCCCTCTAGAAACGGAAGGAGTCCTCGAAAGAACAGGCCGGGGAGCCTTGGAGGGAGGGCAAAAAAGTGGGCAGTGGTTATTGGACCTCTGTCCTCCTGATAATAAATCGAACGTAGAAAAAAGAATGGTGGGAGTCGTAATATATAGCTTTGCTCTTCCAGTTGTTTTAGTGGGCGTCTGCTATATCCTCACTGTCCCTGTGGCCATTTTGGGAGGTTTCGGAAGTGCTATTTATGGGGCATTCAGACCAGCCAAACCTCCAGCGTATGTGGAAGCAGCTGAAGCGACCCTTGGGGATTTTTTGGAAAAATACCCCATACAAGAAACCTTTCAAAGCTTTTTTCTCAAAGAGGCTCGTACAAAAACGTCGCATACTTTTGCGGTGATTCCAGAGCAAGGGCCACGGGCTTTGGAATCACTGGAAAGGTTTGATGATGGGCAGACCTATGAGGAATTACCGACCAATGAAGGTATAGGCGGACAAGGCGTGGATAGCGTTCTAGAACTCAGCGTGAAAAGGCTTTGGTTGAAAAGAGCAGCCGACCGCGAGGGGGAGATGAACCCACCAATGGTGTTTGCCCTATTCGTTCGAGCAAGATTGTTCCAAGGCACCGAGAAGACCGTCTGGTACGATCAAACTTTTGTCTATGAAACAAAAAGGCGACTTTACACACTTTGGCCCTATCCTCTTCCCGTTGTAGAAGACATCGAAAAGGCCTATCAACATCTGGCCGAGGAAATGGTCAAAAAGCTTTTTTTAATGCCAACTTCATCAATTGACCAATCATTGATGTAATTGAGGAGAACAATCTTTCTATTCGAAGATTGGGATATAGAAGATGTTTTTTTAGGAGAAATCTGAAGGCCAGAAATCTTGGCTTGGTAGAAAAAAGCAACTCAGAATCAATTCGGTGGAAGATCTGCCAAGTACTCGCGGCGTATGTCGATGAGAAACGAATTGATGCGAGTCAAATTTTCCGTGTGAGAAGAAGTTGTTCGAAGTTTTTGTGCTCTTAATAGTAACGTTTCCCCTAGGTCAATCACTTCCCCGGTTTGGTACTTTCCCTGTTTAATTCGAAAAATTTTCTTTCCCAACTCTGTTTGAGCGATGTGAACTGTAAAGGCGCCCGTTTCTAAGAGTTCACATAAATTATGTAAGACCCGCAAATAAGCCGCAGCGTATTTCTCCGGGCGGCCATCTTTTTTCTCCAAGAATTTCTGACGTTGATTATGTGCGTACTTCACGAAGGCATCAAAAGATTTTTCTGATGACCACACATCTGGAAAGAGTGATCGTAGGCGCTGTCCCCATTTATTAAATTGCTCGACGGGGGCCCAAAACGTCTCTAAGACAAGAGGATGGCCTTGAGTGGCCAAGGAGAGAAAAGGGCCCACTTCCCATGCCGTTTCATCCGTCTGTCCCTTGGTCCATTGAGTGCCGGGTTGTTTAAAACCCAATTTGAACATGTCATCAGTGGGAATGACGAATACGCTTCGGTAGTCGTGCTCGGAGGCAGGGGTTGCGAGCCCATGAGCATGCGAGCCTACCAAGACTTTTAAAATGGTCTGAGGGATAATGGTCATGGTGATTGAGATTTCTTAAAAGATGATCTTTGTGATCAGAGAGAAATCATATAACTTCTTCGAAGTTTAACAAATGTTGTCTTCATTATAGAAAACGAGATGGGCATGAGGCTTGCTTTGTTTCCTGGGTAAGGTTTTCTTCCAGAGTGAGGAAGGATCCTTCAGATATCAAAAGAACGTTATCAATCGGAGCCAAGCGCTTATTTTAAGAACGTACAACTATGACAAAAACTCCGATCACAATGGGCTTGGTGTTGATCCTCATTCTGTTGTTTGGAATCCAATTGATACCCGTGACCATGAGTAATCCTCCGATAGAGGAAGAAATAGTGGTATCGCCGGAGGTGAAGACAATTCTGGAACGCGCTTGTTACGACTGTCATTCACATGAGACGATCTGGCCGGGGTATAGTCAAGTCGCACCTATTTCCTGGTTGTTGGCTTGGGACGTTCGGGAAGGTCGAGAAGAACTTAACTTCTCGACATGGAATCGATATGATGAACAGAAACGCAACAAAATGATCAAGGAAATATGGGAAGAGGTTGAGGAAGGCGAAATGCCACCGTGGTTCTACCTTCCTCTACACCCCGAAGCACAACTATCAGATCAGGATCATGCTGTGCTGCAAGCCTGGGCGGCAAGTGTGCCGTCGGTAGAAGAGGAAAGCGATCATTAGAGACATTGAATTGTGTAAAATGAACTTTGTATATTCTCTACGGTTTTGGGAGGTACTATGAATTAACAAGATGAGAGCTGGACACAAGAGTACAATGGAATATTCTTCCCAGCCCGCATGTTAGCGATGGCACAATCAATGAGAAAATTGGTTCCACCGGAATACTTATTAACTAATCAACAACAGATTTGTCTCTTAACCCTAATCCATAGCCCCTCTCTATAGCTCTCCCCTTCACCGGTTTTCCTCCCCACTCATGCGATAACTCCATAAAAACAGCATGGAATGGTCAGGCAGCTCTCGGGATTCTATCCGAGCTAAGCCATAAGACGAGCTCTAGATTTGTCGGAGCTTGTCCCTGTCTATCAAGCCCTAGCTACGAACCGCAGGGCCAAGTCTGAACAGCCGCTCGCTTCTCACCACATCATTGCGTATTGCCACGTGCCTTACGACGCCTTATTGCAGTGGCCATGCAGAGTAGTCCGAGAGTCATAAGGCTCAACGTACTTGGCTCTGGCACCACATTTATTTGAAAGTTTGATAGCGTGTTGGTTGATCTCAAGTCGAGTGCAAATGGCGTATTCGAAAACAAATCAATACTCGCTAGCGTTATTTCCTCTCGGCCACCGAACCCGATGATACTAGCTTCGGCAAAGGCCACAAGAGCAAGATCAAAATCAGTCGAAAATAAGTTGCTTAGCGACAAACTTGCCAAATTGACGTCCCAGATGCCACCTAGATCGAGATCGAGCGAAACGTTATCGGTCGCGTCAAGGGAGAACCACGCATCCCGAATTTGACCGCTTCCCTGGTGGACTGCGCGGGCAATGCCGTTGACTCCCGAGACCGTGTGCGTGGAATTCTGAACAATGTCATAGTCAATCCCCACACTAGCCGAGGCCAGAAAAACATCTACCCCGAATTCCGTTTTGGCAGGTGTGAACGAATCACTGTCTGAGCTTGTGTCTGGGGGTGACGGGGTGTACGTAGAGGTCGTGTTCAACGAGTAATTACGGTTGGTTATGGTTGTATCAGGTAAGGGGGAAGGCAGCAACGCGGTGGATTTGAGAAATGCACCTAAGACTGTGTTAAAGCCGCCACCATTGGGATCGCCCTGAAACCCAAGCTTCAAGTTAGCGGGTCCTGGTAGCACTTGATTGTCATAGCCAACCGAAATCCCGCCGTTATAGTTCGAACCAACCGTTCCCGCGCTGGCTCACGCCTCTATCCGCACACCTAAGGTAGAGTTTCCCACAATCACCTGGTTATAGCTAAAGTTGGCGGCGCTTTGGCCTGGGCCCCAAAAACTTTGGATTGGCGAGAAGAAATCCACGTTGTAGTCGACAATCATTGGCACCGCATAAGCGGGCCCGCATGTCAAAGCACTCAGCACCACCGAGAGCAATAAACGTTTCATACCAATTCTCCAGTCAAAGGGGGATAAAAATAACAGGTAATTAGGGCGAAACGTGACCAAAGTAGATCTTCAAGAATCGTTTAAACCGATTCTCGTGCTGGTGATTTAAGCGATATTCAACTTTTTGCAAATACATCGGGGAATGGTATTTTGAACCCCCCGCGATACTGATACAAAATATGTTTGACATAATTCCAAAACCCTTCAATGCCGTTAATGTAATTCTTGCGCTGGCGTCAACTGACAAAAGCTTTGGAATGATTGATCGTTTGATGTTTGCCATTGCGTTTCAAAGATTGATCGCCCCGAAAAGCATCCGTATTATCGACCGATCCTTTCCGGGTCTTGGCTTGGATATGTCGCATGAGTTCCTCTGCACTGACCGACTCCACGACTTTGGTATCTACTCGAGATTCGCGCTCCAAGATCCCAAAGATAACGCTTTTGTAGGCGGCTCGGCCACGTTTGTTCAACAAGCGTAGGTGTTTGCTCTCCTTCCCCTCCCGCTAATATTACCGACCAACGATCTTCCTTTTCCTGCTTTTGGTGTCTCATGCCACTCCCATTCCATAACACTAAGAATGAGGCCTATGAATTGACTGAACGATCACAAAGTTTTATGAACTTGGGTGCTTTCATTGGTTTTTTGTTTTGTTCTTTTTGTTAGTACAAGTTCGATACCATCATGAGAATTTACTTTTTTTTAAGTCTCATTCGTGTCGTGCACCGTTTTCCATGCTGGGTCTATTAAAAAAAGCCACTAGTGGTGTTCTCGCCACAAACGTATCATTTTCCAGGATGAATCAAGCAAAGCTCATGTATAGAAGGTATGCTCCGCGCGTCAAAGTGGCTGAGGCCTTGCTGGACGGACCTTTTTGAACCGACCCGTGGCTCTGATATTCAACGTGGTTGTGGTGCTTGTTGCCATTGGAGATCAGTATTATTCAACACTCCCTTGGTTGCGCTTTTTTCATGAGTATCAGAGGATGCTCTCCTTTTATTGAAACGCTATTCCCAGCAATACATTGGATTCTTTGTTTTAAACACTCTACGTATCATGCGAGTCACTTCTGCCCCTTTTTGGGAATATTCCGAGCCAGCGCTTGGGGCAAAATTCCTCATATCGCAAGGCAGTCTTTCACCAGCTCCCTCTCGAATGAAACGTCTGACGTAGCTTTCCCCATTTCTGGTGAGGCGGCATTCCTCTTGCTTCTTGGAGTATCAGGGAGGATGAATTATTTTTTTCCTTGCAGTGCAGCGGATCGTTCACAAGGATAAGTGAATGAAATTACTGGTTGCGGTCGACTTTTCTGACTCGTCTCAAAAAATTATTGAGTATGTGAAAGGATTGGCGAAATTTGTGTCCAATAAGATTTGGCTTGTGCATGTTGCCGAGCCTGATCCGGAGTTTGTTGGATACGAAGTTGATCCACCAGAAATGCGAGATGTCGTCGCCAAAAGGTTTCATAAGGAACATCAGCAATTACAGCAATTTGGCCAGGAATTGCGGTCCGAGGGGTTTGAGTGTGTCGCGCTTCTGGTTCAAGGTCCAACGGTTGAAAACCATACTACCTGAAATAGATAACCTGTCGGTAGATATGGTGATACTTGGGTCACATGGGAAGGGAACCCTCAGGCAACTTCTAGTCGGGAGTATAAGCGAGGGAGTTTTACAAAAATCATCTGTTCCCGTTCTTATTGTTCCAACGCATGGGCGGACGTAAGGATGGGAGTGGCCAGGCATTTTGGTTCTCAACAAGTTTCCAAACTTTCATCATTGTTCGCGTGAACTTTATGAGTTGTGTCTGAGACAAAATTTATGACCTGGTGAAGCTAAGGCTCATTTCACGAAGGTAATCTATAAATCCAAAATCTTGATTGATAGAGAAGAATATCGTGCCATAATATTAATGTATTTCAGTTTGAAGGAGGACCGTCAATGATTCAAGAAGTTGAAGGAGATGTTTTGTTAACAAAAGCCGGGGCCGTAGCTCATGGAGTGGCTCCACACGATAATTTCGCTAACGGTTTGGCTTTGGCCCTGCGGGAGCGGTGGCCGGCGATGTATAAAGACTTTAAGCATGCCTGCCAAGTATCTGAACCCAAGCCTGGTGAATTGTGGACTTGGGGTGGGGTGGGGGGTGTACGCATTATCAATCTCCTAACGCAGGAACCGCCAGCTAACCACGGCAGTCGACCGGGGAAGGCCTCGGTGGAAAATGTGAATCATTGTCTCAAGGCTTTACGGAAAACTATTGAAGTCGAGAAATTCACCAGCGTAGCGCTCCCCAGGTTAGCTACCGGTGTCGGTGGGTTAGATTGGAAAGATGTCAAACCATTAATTGAAAAGCATCTGGGCGATCTGTCTATTCCCATTGTGATCTATTCGACCTATCATCCGGGAGTTCAGGCGGTAGAGAAGCTGTAAGGGAGAACTCTTCAAGAATATGAAAGGGTGCGAGTGTTTATCCCTGGTGGAGTCATTCCCGCGTCTACCCGCCGACGCGCTTTGACGTGAAGGCGGGGATCCAGTTTGCATTTCTTGAAGATGGATGCTCAGTTCAAGCTGTGGGTATGACAGTCATAACGTGGTTACTCGTTCATCTACTAGGGCAGGATAGATAACGAATTGTTGGGATTATAATTCATTCAATCTATTCCGCTGTGGTGAGGAACAGCGCATGGTTCACCGATTTGCTAAACAACAGTGTTTGTATTTCTTTCCGCTGCCGCATGGGCAAGGAACATTGCGGCCCAGTTGTCTGGCTTCAGGTTTCACCATGGACACTAGAGCTTTTTTGACTCGAGACTGTGGATCCTGCTGAAAGACTTGTTCCAGCATGGCGTACAATTCAGGATGCTTCCGTATCATCTTGTCCGGATTTTCAAAAAAATATTCCGAAGCAACTGCAAAAAATTCAGCTTCATTTTTCAAGCCATATGGATTGACATCCGAGTGCCCGGCCCGGATGTTTGCCATTTCTTGATGTATCAGTTTAAGCCATGGGATGACGACAGACCGTGGGAGCCCAGCAGAAGGTATGCCATCCACCGCGCCGTCGGACTTATCGAGTAAATGGGTAAACTCATGAATCCCTACGTTTTTTCGATCCTGGCCTGCACGAAATCCTTGCAACAGTTCTGGTTTAGAGAGAATCATCATGCGATTCATCGCCCCTCGCCCGACCATGCCTAGTACATCTCGGTTTCCGCGCTCAATCTCGTATTGTTCATTAAAGGTGGTCGGATAAATGAGTACCTCACGAATTTGGTCCCACTCCCAACCAGGAAATCCAAAAATCGGAATGATCGCACTCGTCGCAACTAACACGCGCACCGTGTCATCGACTGAAGTCTTGATGCCAGTAATCCGTTTTTCATTCAGAAAGATGCGTACCTCTTCTCGAAAGCGATCCTTCTCCAATTCATCGAGTGTATGAAAAAACGGTACCTCCTGTTGTAAAACAGTTTCCCAAGATGTCGGAAATGGTTGTTTCCGAAGGACCGCTCGACGTCGGGCTTTTCGGCTCAGAAGCCGATACAAAATCATGGTCACAAGAAACGCTACAACAATGCGGACGACGATCTCTGACGTTGTATGGCTACCAGCCAATAACATCATCAGAAGCAATAAAAAAACGATGCCCGAAAAGAATAAGGATAGACGGCGGGTCAGACGTTCTTGTCGGCGACGTGCGTTCATACTAATTCACTATTGTAATAGGTAGGGGAACGATGCTTCGTTGCCTGAGGTTTCATGTGTCGTCCTCGATTATTTCACTGAAGTAAAGCAGGAAGTGAGTAGCAATCGGAGATTGCATGGAACGAAGTCCCAAGGTAGGTTATTCATTGCCTAGTAAGCTAGAGTTTGATCTGCTAATGGGGTATTAGAATTTGACGCTTGAGAACGATGTCTATGGGTAACGATGACATAATAAACAGAAGTCGCTCTTTGATGAAAGTCGAGGCGCTCCCATGGCACACACTTTCTGCTGTGGATGTCGCACAACGGTTGAACGTTGATTCTCAGACTGGTCTGAGCGCCTCCGAAGTCCAACGACGGGCGTGTGACTACGGCCACAATGAAATACTGGAGCATCCGCCTCGGAGTCACTGGTGGATGTTCCTGGATCAATTCACCGATTTCATGATTCTGGTTTTGATGGGCGCCGCCGTTGTCTCAGGGATCATTGGTGAACCGCTGGATTCCCTCGCCATCGTTGTTATTGTTTTGCTGAATGGGATCATTGGGTTTGTCCAAGAGTTTCGGGCAGAGCGCGCTATGGCTGCTCTTAAAATGCTGGTTCCTCGCAACGCAAAGGTCCGTCGAGGGGGTCAAACAGTGGCAGTCCCTGCTTCTCAACTTATCTACGGCGATATTGTCATCGTTGAGGCAGGGGATCTCATTCCAGCCGACCTACGGCTCATTGAAACGAGCCAGCTTAGAGTCGATGAGGCCGCTTTAACCGGGGAGTCGGTGCCGGTAGAAAAACACACGATCAGTCTTGCCACTCAAGAACTTCCCATCGGGGATCGTCTCAATATGGCGTACAAAGGTACGGTTGTGACATATGGCCGGGCCACGGGGATTGTGATCGCTATTGGTATGGCCACAGAGCTTGGAAAGATTGCCGCCCTTTTACATGAGGAACAAGCTGTTAAGACGCCGTTACAAAAACGATTGGTCCGGTTCGGTCAACGCTTGGCCTTCGCCATTTTCGCCGTATGCCTCTCTGTATTTATTTTGGGAGTGCTTCGAGGGGAGCCGACCGTTCTCATGTTTCTCACAGCCGTGAGTCTCGCTGTGGCTGCAATCCCGGAGGCGCTTCCAGCTGTCGTGACCATTTCATTGGCCCTGGGCGCCCATAAGATGGTCAAAAAGAATGCTCTGATCAGGCGTCTTCCGGCTGT
>JAJDBS010000180.1 GCA_029261235.1 Nitrospirales bacterium | reverse complement strand
GGTCATGACCAATCAGCATGAGTGTTATGAGGTGTTGATTGATGACGAAGCAATTGAAGATGCTTTGGAAGCCAATATTCCTTTAGGTGCGAAGTCGTTAGGCGCCGCGATTGAAGAATATAAAGACCACATTTCGTTTCGGAAGAAGTAGAGGACGATTGCCAGAAACGAAATGTCGTTAGGAGTGAAACGTAAGGCGAGATGTACCCTTTCACTTCTTATGCGTTATCCCTCACCTCATTTATCCCCGCAGAGATCGCCCAGAATATTTTTCGGGTCTTGTTTCTAAATTCGACTTAATGCATGACCGGATTTTTGGTTTGTGGGGTGGCAGGGGCTGATCCTATAGCCTTATTTCCGCCGTGAGAAGGAATGGGCTGGGTGAGTCCAGCTTCGAGAGCTTCTTCAATCGTTTCCACAAAGACCAGGGTTAATTCACTCCTGACTGCCTCGGGAACATCTGGAAGGTCTTTCTCGTTGGCTTTCGGTAGCATGATGCGGCGCAATCCCATGCGATGTGCGGCGAGCAGTTTTTCTTTGATGCCGCCGACTGGAAGCACAAGTCCACTTAAGCTGATTTCGCCCGTCATGGCCGTATCATTTCGAACAGGAATTCGTAACAAGAGAGAAGCCATGGCGCTGGCCATGGTGACACCGGCAGAAGGACCGTCTTTCGGAATGGCACCTTCTGGCACATGGATATGCATCCCATTACGTTTAAACATGGCGATGTCCAACCCGAAGCTTTCAGCCCGAGACCACAGGTAGCTTCGTGCAGCTTGTGCTGACTCCTGCATTACTTCCCCAAGCTGCCCAGTCATCGTAAGATCGCTTCCGCCAGGGAGTAACGTACTTTCCACGTAGAGTACATCGCCACCGGCTTCTGTCCAGGCTAAGCCCGTTGCGACACCCAGAGGTAAGGTCTTTCGTGCTTCCTCCGGCATGTATTTTTCTATGCCTAACCAATCCGAGAGTTCGTTTTGGCGAACCGTGATGGCAGTGGCTGGCTCTTCTGAAGAGGTGTCAGCAAGACGCAACGCGACTTTCCTCGTGAGCTTTCCTAGCATCTGTTCCAGTTGCCGCACTCCGGCTTCACGCGTGTAGCGTTTGATAATATGAGGAATCAGATCCTCCTCTAATATTAGAGGTTTATCTTCTAGCCCTGCCTCGTTAAGACGACGCGGCCACAAATAGCGGTTGGCAATTTCTAATTTTTCCTGATGGCTATATCCTGCTAAGCGAATAATCTCCATGCGATCCATTAGGGGGCGCGAGATGGTCTCTAACGAATTGGCTGTGGTGATAAACATGATTTTGGAGAGATCAAACGGGAGATCCAGGTAATTGTCTCGGAACGTATGGTTTTGCTCAGGATCAAGAATTTCAAGAAGCGCCGAGGCTGGATCGCCACGAAAATCCTGACCGACTTTATCGACTTCATCCAACATCAAAATTGGATTTTTGGCTCCGGCTCGACGAAGGGCTTGGATTAGACGACCGGGCATGGCGCCGACATAGGTACGGCGATGCCCGCGAAGCTCCGCCTCATCATGGAGCCCGCCTAAGCTGAGTCGTTCAAATTTCCGTTCCAACGCGCGTGCGATGGATTGCCCCAAGCTGGTTTTCCCAACGCCCGGCGGTCCCACTAAACACAGAATGGGAGATTTCGCTGCTGGATTTAATTTTAAGACGGCTAGATGTTCGAGGATACGTTCTTTGACGTCTTGAATCCCATAATGGTCTTCATCTAAGACAGCACGAACATGGGCAAGGTCCAGATGATCTTCTGTGACGGTGTGCCAAGGTAATTCCAACACGAGCTCAAGATAGCTACGGATAATTTGGTGATCAGGAGAAGCCGGCGGTAATTTGATAAGGCGCTTTAATTCGCGCGTAGCTTCTTTCAACACCACTTCAGGAAGGTCCGCTTCTTCAATCCGTGTTTTTAGTTCACCGACATCTCCATCCAGCGATTCTGTTTCTAGCTCGCCGAGCTCTTGTTGAATTTCTTTCAGTTGTTGCCGGAGGAAGTACTCTCGTTGAGATTTTCCAATTTCGGCTTGAGCCTGACTCGCAATTTCGTGGCGGAGCTTCAGAATATGGAGTTCATGAGCTAATGCTCCATACACTTTTCGCAACACTTCTTTGGGATCGGATTGTTCCAGGAGGCCCTGCAGGCGATCCACATTCAGATTAAGGAGTGAGACGAGACGATAGGCGACCAAGAGCGGATTCTTTTCGGCTTGCAGGACTGAGACGAGTTCAGTCACCCCTTGGGTGGTCAATAATTCGGGCAACTGTCCCACGAGGTTGAGCAACTCGCGATGCAGCGCTTCGAGCTCTGGATCGGATTCGACGGTTATGGGTAATCGCCTAGCGCGCACCATCATATGTGGTTCGGCTTGTTCTAATTTCAGTATCACCATGCGCTCGATGCCTTGAGCCAGCACCTGCAGATGTCCTTCTGATGTTTTCCCCATTTGTTTGAGGACTGCTTTTGTGCCAATGAGAAAGAGATCGTCAAATCCTGGTTCTTCTTTTTCGGAATCCCGCTGTGTCACCATCAAGAGCGCTTTATCTTCGGTATTCATGGCGGCTTCCACCGCGGCCATCGATCGTGTGCGGCCAATGGTAAACGGGACAAGCGTGTCAGGAAACAACACCGTCCGTTTTACTGGGACGAGAGGTATTGAAACAATGAGTTCGGAGTCGTCTGTAGATATATCCATGGGGTTTCCGATGTCTGTTAACAAAATGGCAAAAAAGGAAGGATGGTCATATGCGTATCCTTATAAGATAGACATTAATGATCTTGAGTCAACCAATCCGCCGATCGCTGTGGATCACGGTGTTTGACGGTTGTTGGCAGAGGTCGGACTAGGTTACGTACATACGTACTTATCTGCCAAAGCCTCCACCAAAAGCCTTGAGTCATCGGAATTCAGCCGCAGCATGGGAAAGCTGTATTATCCGGTCGGTGGCAGCCCTATTTGGAGAAACAGGCTTTAACGCGACGAACATCTGTGAGAATGAGGCAAACGCTGGAAAGAGTGAAGCGTTGTTTTTTAGACATTTCCCAAGTAAAGAAGAGCTCTATGCTCCTATTCTTGTCTTGCTGGAAATTCTCCCGTCTCTAGGATGTGCTGGCTGTGCAACGGACGGTGCCGACCGCCGAAACGCAACTAGCGCAGACCCAACGTGCAAGTCTCGCTGATACCCATCCTCCTATCAGTCATCGTCTTTCATCCTGGTTCTCAGCCGAAATTCCTAACAATTTGGGACGTTGTAACGACCCTGAAACACGCAATGCACTCTTAACTAATTTAGTTAGTCCATACATAAAAAAGGGTTATGGCAATTGTTCCTATTCATCAAGCCAAGACGCATTCTTCAAAACTGATTCAATGAGCCATAGCTGGGAAGAAATTATCTTGACTAAGGGAACCGAGCCTGTGACCAAAATTGTTTCTATTCCAGAATCCAAAAACACACGGACGCTGGGTGGCGTAAGAGAGATTGTGAAGTACATTTCTAGTGATTTTGATGGCTCACTCGATGAATTTCACGATGCCTTGTCATGAAATATCTGTAAGTGGTGGCAACCTGTTTTGGGCGAGGGAGAAATGTGAATAGAATTCTGAACCTTTCTATTCATGAACGGCATGGTGAGCCACATCTCACACTACCATAGATTCATCCTGATCCGTTTGATTGTTTATTAATCTGCTAAGCGATTTCAGAAAAACTCATCCTTCTCACCAAAGACGAGACCATTCGCCGTTACGCCTTCATAATCACTTGTTAAACCCTGTTTTCTGACAGGTTCTCTTATCTGCCTGCTAACTTTGCACTCTGCCCGATTCAGGTGTTCCCTCTAGATTCATTATTCTGTCCGCGTTAGACTGCTCTTCATCTGCACTTGGTTTTTTTAATCGAACACCTTCTGATGTTTGAACGAATACGAAGGAAGAGGGGACAGTCGTCATGAAACGGATTTCTTGGGGACTTTGTATCTGTCTCGTATTTCTTGGAGCACCTTCATTGCTCTGGGCTCAACTTGATTTGCAGTACCAACAGCGGGGAGATCGCCATGAAGGGGTGAAGCCCAAGCCAGTGTCGGGTTATGACATTGAACTGATTTCTGTACTAGCTGATTATCAAGATTCCGTTGAAACCGAAGGTTTTCCTAAACGAGTGACCCTTCGTTTTTATTTGGAGGGCCAGGATAAGGTGAATCTCACCATTCGAGAGCTGGATTACCGAGCCTATTACTGGCTGGATAAGGTTCAACCCGCGAAGCCTTGGGAGCAAGGATTTCAGAACAAGTTTACCTGGCCAGCAGATCCCGTACTTCGTCAACTGCATCCAAAATTGACACTCTATGATATTGGCGTGTTAGTGCGACTGAATAGCGAAACCAGTTCTACCGTTGAACACGTCGCGCCAGCGGTGTTGTATCATACCAATCCTCCTGACTCCATTGATGGATATCGATTTACGATGAAGACGGGGGACGACGCACGGTTGCGGGCGACTATTATTGAACAAGACACTGGTCAAAAAATGGATGTTCAGAAATTTCGTCGAAAGCGTGCTGGTCGACCGTTTACCATTCAATGGGATGCCAAGACGGCTCCACAAGGGGCGTATCTCCTGAAGGTCACGGGATTTTCCCTTTCAACGAACGATTCCATCAATAAAGAAGTCAACTTCTATCACCAGCCGTCTCTCGAGCCCTAACCGAATCGGGCATCTTCCCAATGAAAGATGTGTTCATCAGTTATGCCAGTGAAAATCGCGCCATTGCCCAACGTGTAGCAGAGGGCTTGGAAACCGCTGGTCTTTCGGTTTGGTGGGATCGCCAGATCGAAGTAGGGGGTGAATGGGATAAAAGCATTGAAGAAGCCTTAGCCGTGGCGAAATGCGTGGTGGTCTTGTGGACGGGCCATGCAAAGCGGTCGAGATGGGTTCGAGCCGAGGCGCGGGCGTCGTTGAAAAAAACACGGATGGTCCCGGTGCTGTTGGAGGCCGATGCCATTCCGCTGGGCTTTACAGGTTTCCAGGCTTTACGTTTTGTTGGATGGGAAGGTGAGGCTGGGTCAAAATTTTTTGAGATTCTTCTTGGCGTCATCAAGGACAAATTAGCGGGAAAGCCCGTCGTCTTGCCAGTCGAAGTGGCCACCAAGGCCTCGTGGGTCGGGAAGATTGCCGCGGTGGTCGGCCTCAAGATGATGGTGTCTGTCATGGTGGCGGCGTTGCTCATGGCCAGCTCATTCTGGCGTATGGATGCGAACGTGACCATTCACGTGGAAACGGGTCGAATTGAATTCAAGGTTAATCCAGGGAAGGACCAGAAGCGGCTCACCGATTCGCTCTTCTTTTCGAGGCTATCCTTACAACATGTGGGCCGCATGTCACTCAGTCCAAAGCAATGGCTGGTGGCCAATCCTGAAGAATTGGACTGGGAGACGGATCAATATCCTTCCAAAGCCTGGGTAGAATTACCTGGTAATGGTCGGGCCTGGGAATTGAGTGGAACGAAATCTGGTTTGAATGGTACCGTGACTCTCGAATCGATCGAGAGAAAAGAGTTGGTGGTAGGAAAATTAGATGCCATTGTGCTAGCCAAACCAGCCATTGTCACACTCGAGACGTCTAGCAATCAGGCGATGACGCTCACGGTGAGGACGGATGAACAATCGCAGCGAATTGCCTTGTCGGGTTTAAGTCAGGTGGAAATCGTGGCGGAAGGTATCATGTCTAAAGAGGTCGCCAGTGTCCCGTTTGACCAGAAGCAAGAGCTCACATACCAGGCGCTGTTCGATGGGCAGTCGGGCACCATGACCGTAGAGGGAAAGGACAAGACCTTTATTGTCGTGATAAATCCGAGTGAGTCTTCAAAACACATGGCCTTTTCAACGACGGCGTTGCCGCTAGAATCGCTTGATGTGTCGTGGCAAGATCCCAAAACAGGGACACGTAAGAGCCATCCGAAATTCCAGGGGGTCGTTCGTTATCGTAATCTCCCAGATTTTCCTGAGGTAAAGTTTAAGGCGCCCATGTTTTTGACGGTGGAGAAACTGGAACGATTTGAGACGACGTCTATTCGTCTCGATCTGCAACATGAAATATTTTTAGTGGAGATGCAAGGGACAGCAGGATATCTCAAAACTGGGACAGCAGGAAACCCTCAAGACCTTCGTCCAACGTTGTTTGATGTCATTCGTTTTCATCCTGTATTGAAACCATTGCGAAACTTGATTGGACTCTAGGAAGGACCCGATGTGCGATCTCTAAAGGATAGACATATTTGGAGTGTGCTCATATTTGTTGGCCTGTTGGTGCTTCCTGCTGCCACATTCGCACAAGATCTCGAAGTGACCAAAGCCGGGGTCGTCAAAATCACGACCACGATCGGACAAACGGGAACGGGCTTCATTGTTCGTGTGGAACAAGACATGGTGTACATCATCACAGCCGCTCATGTCATTGCTGGGGATAATCAGCCTAAAGTCGAGTTTTTCACGAAACGTAATGTGCGGGTTACAGGGGACGTGTTGCCAGGAGCTGAAGTCAATGATGATATCCGCGGACTGGCGCTTGTGGTGGTGCGAGAGAAGGCTAATATTCCTGCCGGTGTGATGGCCTTAGCTTTTGGAACATCAGAAGACTTGGTCTCAGGTGGAGAGGAAGCCGTGGTTATTGGGCATCCTGGAGGCGGGGGGAATTGGGCCGTCTTGAAACGGAATATCTCGAATAGAGTCGGGAGAGATCTTTCCTTGGACCCTGGTGTCGTATCACGATTTTCTGGCGGTCCCATCATGGTCAAGAGCAACGTGGTGGGTATTATGATGTCGAATCAAGATGGGTTTGCAAAAGGCATTACACATAAAAGTGTCCTGAATTATATTGAAGGGTATGGCGTCGTTCCTTCTACATTTTCCATTGTCAGTGAGAACACCGCCTCTTTAAATCTCAGGCGGACGATTCCAACTGTGAGGGATGCAGCTCAGCAGGCAGTGCTATCAAAACCACCACTTTTGCCAACCAAAAAGGGAAAGGATGGGGCGCCGATGGTGTTGGTGCCGGAGGGAGAGTTTACGATGGGGTCGCCGGAAGGTGAAGGTAGGACCAATGAACATCCGGAGCATGCCGTTCACCTAGATGATTTTTACATCGATCAATATGAAGTGACGGTGGATCGATATCAGCGGTTTCTGAAACAGAAGAGTCATAGACAACCCTTGTTTTGGGACCAAGTGAAATCTCCACGAGATGAACAGAAACCGGTGGTGGGGGTTGATTGGCATGATGCTAACACTTATTGCGAATGGGCTGGCAAGCGATTGCCGACCGAGGCGGAATGGGAGAAGGCAGCCAGAGGAACGGACAAACGGACCTACCCCTGGGGAGAATTTAGACCTAATTCTAGTACGGCCAATTTTGGCAAAGACTGGTCCGAGACCTTTTATACAGATCGATTGAAAAATGTGGGAACCTATGAACGCGGGAAAAGTCCCTATGGCACCTACGATATGGCGGGGAATGTGTGGGAATGGGTCGCGGACTGGTATGCCGCGGATTACTATCAATCCAGTCCTAAGAGGAATCCGAAGGGCCCTCCGAGTGGAGACTACAGGGCCGTGCGGGGCGGCACGTGGGACCTTGCGCCGTCGTCTCTCCGAGCAGCGAGCCGGGATTGGTACACTCCGTCGAGTCGACCTGCGAGTATCGGAGTGCGTTGTGCACAAGGCGCCCGCTAATACTGTGTCCTGTTTCCTTTTGCTCCTTTTTCCCTCGCCCCTGGGGGAGAGGGCAGCGTGAGGCGGTACGCACCAGATATGATGTGAAGGAGAGAATGTAGGACCCTGACTCTTGTGTTTTGATATTTTTTGGTCGGATGCCATTCTGTTGAGACGATTGATGCCTCTACCCTCACCAGCTTGTGCCATCTTCAGGCCCAAGTCTTCCTTAAAGGGAGTGGAGGCAGACAGTAGGAGATTCAGATGGAAGATTTTCTTTCATGGTTTTAACGGCCCCGTCTAGGTTTCAACATTTTTTCTTTGGCTTTCTTGCCTTCTACGCGATGGCCTTGTGGACTTCTGGTCAAAGCTTTGCCCACGATATCGAAGGCATGAAACATGGGGTAGTGAAGATTACGGCCCATGTGAATGGGCAATCGAAGGTGGGGACGGGACTTGTCATTCGGGAGGAGTCGGATGCCATTTTTATTGCGACGGCGTCTCATGTAATTGAAGGCGATCCTCGTCCTCTGGTCCAATTTTTTTCGCAACCCACCCGACCTGTTCCTTCCGTGATTGTTGGCATGGAAGGTGGTGATCCCCGAGGCCTTGCTTTGTTAGTCGTACGAGAAGATCTCCCTGAGACCATTCGAGTGTTGTCCTTGAATTCCCGAATAAATGTAGAGTCTGGTGAGGCCGTCGATGTGATCGGATTTCCCAGGCACGCAGGTGCCCCCTGGGCTGTCACGCATGGGGAAATGGTCGGGCGAAAAGGGCGTGACCTGGTGTTTTCCGGAGCGATCGATGAAGGCAATTCTGGCGGGCCATTGTTAAAAGACCATCAGGTCATTGGCATTGTGACCGAATCCAGTCCTCCCTTTGCGTATGCGGCCCCTGCGGTGTTGGCGCAATATGACCTTGAAAGTTGGAGCATTCAGTTTGGCGTGCGGTTACGGGCGGAACCGGCTACGATTTCTTTGGTGTATTTACAGGACCTCATTCGTCAAAAAGGCTTTCATCATCCCTTTGATGGAAGCGACGAAGGGTTACCTGGGGGATGGATGGGGACTTTTCGGCATTCGTATGAATCCCAAATCGTCCAGGATTTCCCAGTGGTTGTTGATCGTGCCACCGGGTTGATGTGGCAACGCGGTGGGTCGGACGAGTCCATCGCCTTTGGGCCGGAAGAACCGGGCGCGATCGACTATGTGCAACAATTAAATCAACAAAAAACCGGGGGATTTTCCGATTGGCGTTTACCGACGGTGGAGGAATTGGGTTCGTTATTGGAGCCGATTGGGAAAAACGATGGCTTGTTTATTGATCCCTTGTTTGATGCAGTGCAGTGGGAATGTGGAACTGCCGACCGCCTTATTAAGGAAGCCAAACATGCTGGGCCCTATGAGGTGGGGCCTTGGGAAGTCTTTGTTGATTTTAACAGTGGCCGCATTCATCATCGGCGATTAGGGGAAGGGAATTCAAAAGGTGCATTTATTCGTGCGGTGCGGACCATGACTCCTGAAGAGTCATGAGTCGTCTGCTTGATTTTTTCACCCGGTTGTATACATATTATTCCCTCCTATTTATGCGGCGTTAGTTTTGGAGGTCTTATGGGTCTTTTCTTTCGATTTATTGTGTCGTGCGTATTGATGGTCGGTGTTGGATCGCCTGCTGTGTGGGCACAAACTGACATTGGGACTCTCAAAAAAGGCGTGGTCAAGATTATCTCAAAATTTTCTCATGGTGAAAAAATTGGGACGGGCTTTATTGCAGCTAAGAGCAAAAAGCATTTATATATTGTGACGGCTTCGCATGTGGTGGAGGGAGAGACTGAAGCTCCAACGTCTATTTTGGTGACCTTTTTTACTCACCAAGAAGAAGCGTTTAAGGCAAAGATTGTGAAAATGGAAGGGGATAATCCGCGAGGTATGGCGTTATTGAAAGTTAAAGGGGATGTACCTGAGGACATACAGATTTTATCGTGGGATTTGACCACTCAAGTCCATGGAGGAGAAGAAATTCATTTAATTGGGTTTCCTCGTATAGGAGGCAATCCTTGGGCCGTGACGAAAGGCACTCTTTCGGGTTTTGATGGGCCAGTTCTGAAATTTTCCGGTGCTGTGGCAGAGGGGAATTCAGGTGGACCGGTATTGTATCAAGGCCGGGTGGTTGGCGTCGTGATGGAAGTGACTGGACAATTTGGTAATGCCAAGCCTGCCCAGATAGCCAAGTTTACGGTAGAAAACTGGCCTGGCTATCCTCGGCAACTTGCACAAGTCGTCCCGACTCCTTCCCTTTCGCCTATACTGCCGTCTGGAATGGCCACATTAGTTATTGAGACGATACCTTCTGATGCACAGGTGTATGTCGATGACGCATATGTAGGGCAAACCGCTAAAGGGCCTCTCGTTATGCGTGATGTTGAGCCAGATGACTATGATCTCAGGGTGAAGAAGGATGGATTTCGTTCTTGGTCTAGGTCAATCACTGTTAAGTTCGGTGAGGAGCGAACCGTACGAGCGACCTTGAAACCCGGGGAAGCCCTTGGCATCTCAGGCGTGTGGAAAAATCCATCGGAGCCCGCTATTTCGTACGTCCTTCAACAGCAGGGCAAGCAAGTTACTATGGTGGAGGTGACGACGAGTATTCTAGGGAATGTGGTGACGGCACAGGGGGAGGGGCAACTGGTGAGTAATCAATTAGAAATCATGTATCGCACGGCGGCGGGGACCATGGGCCAATCAACGACAACGTTATCGGCGGATGGCCAGCAATTGGTTGGGAACTTCCAAGATTTTTCCACCATGATTCCTGTGGCCATTTCTCTCACGCGCGCTAGCGAGTCTCCCTCAGCTTTTCTTCAATCTGGATCTGTCGATTTCAATGCCCTTCAAAATTTCGGCCAATAATTATCTTGTGAACACCCAATATCCAATAACATCGATTCATTTTTCATTGTTAGCATTTGCTCGGGTCAGCGAATGTTCTTTTAAGGTTGAAGAAACCTAAAAAAGGAAAGGAAGCCTGGCAGGGGAAATGTCAAGATTAGCTATGGATGATAGCGATATGATTTATGCCGTGCCTGAGACATCTTCTTCTGCTTGTGTGAGTATTTGAGAAAATCGTTTTCCGACGATGTTGGTGACCTTCTCCATAATATCAGTGAGTTCTGTCAATTCCTCTGGCTTCAGTTCTTCTTTCAGATTCGGGTGCAAGCCCCACTTCGCGGCCACTTGTTTGCCATCTCGTTGAATCACCACATGAAGAATTTCTGTTTCAGGTGCATTGGTTGGAGCCTTTGACGATAATGTGTCAGCCCCTGAGCTACTCTCGGCCATAGTATTCTCCTTGTTTGGGAATATTGAAGAATGCCGTCAGCGGCGTTCTCTGAATGAGTAAGCGGTGAGAAGTAAAAAGTAAGGAGCAAGAATAAAAAACAGTCTGGCAGTTCATTCTATTCCTTTTCGCTTTGCCTTCTCTCCTTGCGCCTTCTTCTCAGGATCTCTGACGGACTATTTTGAACATTCCTTCGAGCTGAATTTGCTAGCCCCCTATGGGCTATTGGAACGAATTATTTATCAATCGTTGTTTTGTACGTTTCGATGTACAATTGTACTGTATTCCCCTCATCCCTGTAACCTCTCCCTTCCGTGTGTTGTAAAATTCCTGGTAATCTGTCCTTTGCACGGGACGGTCATTGGATTCGGTGTTCTTGTAGACGATCATGTTTAGTGGCTAGGCCATGAGTCCATGGCGAATGAGCCATTCCCTATTTATATTTTGAGGGGGTAGGTGGGTATGGAAACGAAGCGTCGAAGATTCTGGGGCAGCATGAATATGAATGACCTGGCCAGGAATTTTTTTGAAGGCCTCTTAATTCTTGTGCCAGTAGTCACGACGTTGTATGTGGCCTGGCTTGTGCTGCAGACGATTGACGGGTGGCTGAATATTCCCATTCCCGGGTTGGGCTTTCTGGTCACCCTGAGTCTCATCACGCTGACGGGTCGTTATGCCTCTACCGTGTTTGTACAAAAAATTGTGGATATAATGGAGGGGGTGTTGATTAAAGCCCCCTTTGTGAAGTTGCTCTACACATCGCTCAAGGATTTAATTGCGGCGTTTATGGGCGAAAAACGACGCTTTGATCAGCCTGTGTTAGTTTCCCTCTCACCTGGGGGACACGGTGAGGCCGTTGGATTTGTGACTCGAACAGATTTAGAGTTTTTGGGGTTACTCAACCACGTGGCGGTCTATTTTCCCCAATCTTACAATTTTGCAGGGCATCTCTTGGTTTTTCCTAAAGGACAGGTTCGTCCGCTGGACGCGGAAAGTTCGGAAGTGATGGCCTTCATCGTGTCGGGTGGTGTCTCTGGGGGGCCGCAAGGTCAGGGGGCTCTCGCTGGGTAATTTCGTGGGAATGTTGAAAAAATCTATCAGCCATCGCGCTCGCCGCTGAAGCCAGCTTTGGCGCGCAAGCGGCCAAGTCTCCTGCTGACTGGCTAGCGGTTCCATGCCTGCCGAAGCGGCTTCGCATAGGCAGGTCGCCAGTTTGCCGTGCTCACGTACTGGTAGTACGCTCCGCGCGTCAAGGGTAGTCGCCCCCTACGGGATGCAGCAAACAATCCTGCGGCCTTGCTGCATGACTTTTTTGATCATTCCCATTGGCTCCGGAAATGCGATTTTTCTAGGGCCTATACTGGTCTTTTTTTAGAACTATTGAACAGGCCCTTTCATGTGATGCGTAGATCATCAGAGTCAAACGGACTGCACTGAAATCTCTCTTGAGGCTGTTCTCTTATGCTCCCTGCCAGACATTTTTATATGATTCGTCATGGTGAAACCGAAGCGAATGTCGCGCGGGTGATGGCCGGCCACACGGATTCTCCCTTAACTGAGATCGGGAGAACGCAAGCGAAGTCTGCCCATGCTGCCCTGAAGATCTTGGCGATCAAGCCCCAAGCCATCATTCATTCTCATCTCTCCAGAGCTCGTGATACAGCCTCTATTCTCAATGAAGTACTTGGAGTGCCGATCCATGAAGAATGCGATTTTAGTGAAATGCACGTGGGAGCATTTGAAGGTGTTTCTTATGAGGAATGCGGCCCTCTCTTTGAGCATGGTCTGGACCCCGAGGGCGGCGAATCCCATATTGATTTTATTTCCCGTATCAGGCGTGCCATGAGCCATGCGCTTGCGGTACATGATCGTAGCGTCTTGATCGTTAGTCATGGTGGAGTCTTGGGGGCCCTCGGAAAAATTTATGGAATACGAGTCAAACATTTTTTTCAGAACTGCCATCTGTATGAATTTGAGCCGGATAGCGAACACGTGAAATTTCCTTGGAAAGTTTGGCAATATGATCAGACTGGGAAGGATGGCCAGATCATCATACGAAATCCAGCAAGCCTGTATCGTGAGGCTATTCAAGATATGACTCCCTAGTCCGTAAATGATTGTTGCCCTATTCAGCTCGCAATGTTGAAGTCATCCTCATTTCAAGACACGACATCGGAGAGAATGCCCCGTTCAGTTGGAACGCGGGCCTGTGCTGTTTCGTTCTTCATCTTGGAACGAATTCAGTAATTGACTCTGTTCTTCTGGGCTAGCTGGGGTGTGGGCCAATCTAATCTGATGTGGTTCATCATGCGGAAATGAATAGGAATTCGACTTGTCGAATGACCATTCACCTACTAGAATTATCATTCACATCTCAGTGTGAATGACGAAATGTGGGGGAGTTCGTGGATCAACGATCCCAACAAAAATAGGCTGAATATGAGGCCAGAAGAGAAGAAGTTTTTCTCGCGGCTGAGCGAATATTTTCGCAGCACGGGCTTTAAAATCAGTATGGCCGAAATCGCGGATTCAGCCCAATTTGTTATGGGTACGGTGTGCCGATTTTTTAAGAGTAAAGAAGGAATTTATATTTCTCTTGTTGACGAGAAGGTTGAAGAGCTCTTGCCCCTCTTCAAGAGACGCCATCAACAACGGATTGACCACTTCTGAAAAACTGCAGGAAGTGGTACGAATGAAAGCTGCATTTGCAGATCAAAATCGTATTTTTCCGGATCAATGTTTCGGAAGGGAGTGGGATTGAATGGACCGTCAACAGCACGGTTGGTGATCGTGTCTGGAAAAAGTAATTGGCTGCCAGATTGATCTGGTAGCCAATCTGATCAAAGAAGGCATTAAGACTGGAGTATTTCGAAACGTGAAGCTCAACGATACTTCCCTGTCTCTTCATGGTATGTTGAATTCGACTATGTAGGTCTGGATTTTACAGCCGAGTCTCAATAAATCGCTGGTTGATAACGGTGAGTGGTTGGGCGACTTATTGCTTGGTGGCATTGGATCGTCGACAGCGGAGAGCTAAGCTAGAAAACTTATGAATATTCGAATTAACAGGATGCGTGCTCTCCTTGTTCTTTTTGTTGGCGTTCTCGGGTTGCTGGGATGTAATGAGCAGCAAGCGGCACAGCCACCTAAAGGGCGTCCCCCGACACCTGTTCGTGTGGCAGAAGTGGTCAATCGTGTGGTGCAACAAACGGTTGAGTTGGTTGGCACCGTTGAACCCTGGCGCCGTAGTGTTGTGGCGGGAGAACTGGCGGCATTAGTGGAAAAGTTTCCAGTCGAAGAGGGGATGGCCGTCAAACGAGGACAGGTGTTGGCTCAATTACGAACAGATACGTTAACCATTCAGCTTAATTCAGCCGAGGCGTCTCATCGAGAAGCGGACACTCGATATCAACAAGCCCAAAAAGACCTCAAACGAATCAAGACATTGTTTACCAAGCAGTTAGTCACACAAAAAGAGTATGACGATGCGGTGACGCAGGAAGCGGCCTTGGTCAATCGGTTGGCCTTGTTACAGTCTGAGCTTTTACAAGTGCGTGACCAATTGAAGAAAACTCGTGTGGTGGCTCCATTTGATGGATGGGTAACTCAAGAATTCACCGAAGTTGGACAATGGATTCAGGCTGGCGGGCCCATTGTCGAATTGGTTGATCTTTCGCGTGTCAAAGTCGAAGTCCCTTTACCCGAACGGTATGTCGGTGAAATTAAGGTGGGTGCGTCGGTCACAGCGACCTTTGACGGGATTCGAGGATTTGAGGCCAAAGGCCATGTCTTTTCGGTGGTGGCTCAAGCCGACAGAAATTCTCGAACCTTCCCCATCAAAGTGGAATTGCCAAATGCCGCTCTCACCATCAAAAGTGGATTAGTGTCACGTGTTATTTTGCAGGTGGGAGCTCCTTACGAAGCCCTGGTTGTTCCCAAGGACGCTCTGGTTCTTCGTGGTGGAGTAGAATTCGTCTTTGTGATGAAGGATGGCAGTGTGTCACAAGTTCCTGTGGTTGTGGTGAATCATGTGAATAATGAAGTCGAAATCAATGCTCAACTTGAGCCAGGGATGATTGTCGTGGTTGAAGGCAATGAGCGGCTGTTCCCTGGCCAACCTGTTCGTGTGCTGGAAGAGGAATCACCAGCATGAATGTGATTGCATCCGCCATTCGTTATCCGGTGACGACGGCAGTTGGTGTGTTGTTCGTGGTTCTGTTTGGCGTGGTGTCTTTGTTGCGGCTGCCCATTCAACTCACACCGGATGTCACCAAAGAGGAAATTACGGTTGATACGCGTTGGCATGGAGCCAGCTCCCATGAAATTGAACGAGAAATCGTGGATGAACAAGAAGAGCAACTGAAGGGTGTCCAGGGTCTTGAGAAAATGTTTTCCCAGAGTTCATTTGGGAGTGGACGAATTATCCTACGATTTCCAGCTGGAACGAACACAGATGCTTCTCTTCTTCTCGTCTCCAATCGCCTGAATCAGGTGAAAGAATATCCAGACGAAGCCGATGAGCCAGTTCTGAGCAGTGCGGATACCGCGGGGTCGGCAATTGGGTGGTTTATTTTCGAGGCCTTGGACAACAACCCTGTACCAATCGACACCATGTACGATTACGCAGAAGATGTGATTAAAGCCAGATTTGAACGTGTGTCGGGCGTGGCGGCTTCGAATGTCTATGGTGGACGCGAGCGAGAAATGCAAGTGTTGGTGGATCCGGCCAAATTGGCCGCACGTTCCCTCACGTGGCTGGATTTAGCGCGCGCGTTGGATCAAGAGAATCGAGATTTTAGTGGTGGTGATTTTGATGAAGGCAAGCGTTCGTATGTTGTACGGACGGTGGGTGAATATAAAACCCCTGAGGACATTGAATCCGTCATCATTGCGCGCAGGAATGGGGCGCCGGTCTATGTTCGCGATGTCGGGTCGGTCAAGTTGGATTACAAAGACCCGACAAATGTCGTTCGGCAAAGTGGCAGGCCAGTGATTGCGGTCAATGTGGTACGACAACCCGGAGCGAATGTCCTTGAAATCATGGATGGTTTGCGAGAAGCCGTGGGCGAACTCAATGAAAGCCGACTGAATCCTCGAGGCTTTAAGCTGTATCAAGTCTATGATGAGACGGATTACATCTATAGTTCGTTATCGTTGGTTCAACAGAATTTGGTCGTCGGGAGTTTGTTGGCGATCATCGTGCTCTATTTATTTTTACGAACGGGTAGTACGACACTCGTGATCGGGTTGGCGATTCCCATTAGCATCATGGGGACGTTTATTGCCCTTTGGCTCTTAGAGCGAAACCTCAATGTCATTAGTTTGGCGGGGATGACCTTTGCCGCAGGCATGTTGGTTGATAACTCCATTGTGGTGCTGGAAAATATTTATCGTCATCGCGAAACAGGGAAGTCACTTGCCCAATCGGCCTATGATGGAACAGCCGAGGTTTGGGGCGCGGTGTTGGCCAGTACATTGACGACCATTGCCGTCTTCATTCCCATCGTCTTTATTGAGCAACAATCTGGACAACTCTTTCGAGATATCGCGATCGCGATTAGTGCCGGTGTCGGTCTGAGTCTATTGGTTTCTATTACCGTTATTTCTAGCCTCTCTGCCCGAATCCTCACGACCCGAAAGCGGCGGAATGACATATCCGAGAATCAAGTGTTTCTCGATGGTGAAAGTGATGCGCTGACGCCTCGAACTCGTACGCTGGCTGGTCGGGTGAGCACTGTCGTGACGAATATCTGCGTGAGTCCGACGCGACGACTTATCACGATTGTCGGTCTCATTGGATTGTCCTGTGTGTTGGCTTGGGTGTTAGTTCCTCAAGCCGAATATTTACCCACCGGAAATCGAAATCTTGTTATCGGTATTTTGCTCCCTCCCCCAGGCTACAATATGGACACTTTTGTCAAAATGGGGCACACGATTGAAGCCGTTCTCAGGCCGTACTGGTCGGCCAAGCCGGGAACGCCTGAAGAATCTGAACTAGACGGACCGAGCATTAGAAATTTTTTCTATGTGGCTCGAGGACGCATGGTCTTTATGGGGGCGCGGACGAATGAGGATGGTCGAGCCAAAGAGCTGATTCCGCTCATGCGACGAGCGACGGCAGACTTGCCTGGAGTGATCAGTATTATTACGCAACGGAGTTTGTTCCAACGAGGGTTAGGTGAAGGCCGAAATATTGATATGGAAATCACAGGCCCTGATTTAAATGTTTTGGTGGGTTTGGGTGGTAAGATTTTTCAACAGGTGAAGGGCATGATCCCTGGTGCCCAGGTCCGACCGAAGCCCAGTTTAGATTTAGGCACGCCAGAACTTCATGTCAAGCTACGACGTGACCGTGCCGCTGATCTTCAACTCACTAATCAAGAACTGGGGTTTACGATTAATGCGTTGGTGGACGGGGCGAAAGCGAGTGATTTTAAGCATGAGGGCGATGAGATTGATTTGACGGTTCGAGGGGAAGATCGATATGCCACGCGGACCCAAGATATTGAAAAGATTCCTATCCATACACCTGGCGGGCGATTAACCACGGTGGGGGCGATTGCCAGCGTGAAACTCGTGCCTGGCCCGGAACAAATCAACCACATCGAACGGGAGCGAGCCATTGTTATTTCAGTCATCCCGCCACCTGAGATGCCTATCGAAACGGCCATTGCTCTGTTGCAAGGGCAGATTATTGCTCCCTTAAAGGAAGAGGGCACTTTAGGACAATTATATAATATTAGCCTATCGGGAACTGCGGACGATTTAACGAAGACCTATGATGCCCTCAAATGGAACTTGCTGTTGGCGTTGTTCATCACGTATTTACTCATTGCCGCCTTATTCGAAAGTTTTCTGTATCCGCTGGTTATTATTACGAGTGTTCCTCTAGCGGCGGCAGGCGGTTTGCTGGGTCTCTCGTTAGTCAATGAGTTTGTGGCTCATCAACCCATGGACGTGCTGACGATGTTGGGATTTATTATTCTCTTGGGTGTTGTGGTGAATAATGCCATTCTCGTTGTCCATCAAGCCTTGAACTTTCTCGATCCTCAGCGACGAGAGGGGAATGCGTCAGCTTCGTCAACGAGCACGTGGTCGACGGATGATCCCATAGAAGCCATTGCGGAATCCGTTCGAACCCGTTTTCGTCCTATTATGATGAGTATGTTGACGACAACGTTTGGGCTCTTTCCGTTAGTTGTGTCATCAGGAGCTGGGTCCGAACTCTATCGTGGCATTGGCAGTATCGTGCTTGGAGGCCTGGTGACTTCGACGATTTTTACGCTGATCTTGGTCCCAGCCTTATTTAGTTTTTTCATGGATCTGAAAAAGTCAGGCAGGCGATGGTTGATGCCCAATCACGTTGTCCCTGCTGGCATGAGAGAAGTGTAGCAAAAAAGTTATGAATATGATGAGCCAGATTTTTTCATGAATCAGATAACACAAGTCCACTATCGAAGACTCGGTGCCTTCGTCTGTGTCCTGAGGGTAAGCCTGATCGTCCTTCTGTGTGGTTGGGGCCAAACAGGATTCGCTGCAGCCGAGGCCGCACCTGCTGCGAAATCCCAACCCCCAGTATTAACATTAAGTTTACGCGATGCGATGGACGCTTCCGTGAATCAGAACCCTACTGTACGGATATTTCAAGAACGCATTCTTCAAGCGCAAGATGTTGCCAATACACGATTGGGGGCGTTGCTGCCAAATCTTTCAGGCCGATTGAGCGGAGCACGCCGACGGTTTTTTACGGGATCATTTGGTGGGAGCCCAACGGTGTCAGATCCCAGAAAATTCTATGAAGCACGGGCCGCCTTAACCCAAAATGTCTTTAGTCTGAGCCTTATACAAAAATGGCGCGCGGCCAAGTCCGGTGTCGATGTGGCATCACTGAATGCCGAAGTGACGAAGCGGGATACGATGGCCACCGTGGGGCTCGTCTATCTCGAAACGCTTCGAGCGAAAGCTGCGGTAGAGGCACGAAAAGCTGATGTGACGTTGAATCAACAATTGTTACGCCTGGCGACCGAACGCAAATCGGCTGGCATGGCTACTCGTTTAGATGTCACGCGGGCAAAAGTGCAGTTGGAGAATGTCCGGCAACGATTATTAGTCGCCGAGAACGAACGCGATCGAGCGAAACTCAATTTAATTCGAGCGATGGGTCTTTCCTTTGATGTGGTCTTAGTCCTCACTGATGAAATGGCCATGGTCTCAGTGCCAGAGCAGACGATAGCAGAGGCGTTGGCTGTGGCCAATGAGAATCGAACAGAATTAAAAGTCCAAAAACAGCGAGAACGGTTGGCCTCGCTCACGCACAGTTCTGTGGCAAGCGAACGATTGCCTTCAATCCAAGCTTCGGGTGATGTTGGTCTGATTGGCAATAAAATTCCCGACATGCTGACGACCGATAATGTGCAAGTTTTAATGACCGTTCCCATATTTGATGGCGGTCAACGGGAAGGTCGTATTTCTGAAAGTAAAAGTTTGGTGAGACAAGAAGCGATTACATCGCTAGATACTCGGTACCAAGTCACGTTGGAAGTGAGAGATGCGCTCCTCACGCTTCATTCATCCAAAAAACAAGTCTCGGTGGCCAAAGAAGGACTGAAGCTCTCTCTCACGGAGCTGGAGTTAGCGCGGGAACGGTTTGCTGTGGGTGTGGCAACCAATATTGAAGTGACTAACGCACAAACTTCAGTCGCTCAAGCACGAGATAATGTCATTGAATCGCTCTTTAATTTTAATGCTGCTCGAATTAATCTCGCTCGGTCACAAGGACGATTGCAAGACCTGTAGACGTGAAGCGAAAGGCGAAAGACGAGAATCATGCTTCACAGTCTTGAGCTATTTCCTGGGAATGAATACATGTTGAGAGAAAAGAGAATATGACTGATCAAATGACGACTCAGCTCACACAAGAAATTCGTATCGCTGCCAGTAAACGACGAACATTTGCGATTATTAGCCATCCCGATGCGGGGAAAACGACCTTAACGGAAAAGCTCTTGCTCTATTCCGGCATGCTCCGAACGGCCGGGATGGTAGGTGCGAGGAAGGATCGGAAATCGGCGACGTCAGACTGGATGGAAATGGAGCAGGAGCGGGGAATTTCTATTACCGCGTCAGCCATGCAGTTCCCATATAAAGATGCTGTGATTAACGTGTTAGATACCCCTGGCCATCAGGATTTTTGTGAAGACACGTATCGAACACTCACAGCCGCAGATAGCGCGATCATGGTCATTGATGCGGCCAAAGGAGTCGAAACCCAAACTCGAAAACTCTTTGAAGTCTGTCGGCTTCGGCAAATTCCTGTATTGACGTTAATCAATAAAATGGATCTTCCGGGTAGGACACCCTTAGATCTTATGACTGAAGTTGAAGAAGTTTTAGGTATTCAGGCGAGTCCTATTAATTGGCCAATCGGGTCTGGGCGAGAGTTTATGGGTGTCGTCAATCGAGAGACTCGTCAGGTGTTGTTGTTTACCAAAACCGCGAAGGCTGGGGCGGCAAAGCCTGAGTTGGAGACACTTGCTCTGGATGATCCTTCTTTAAAAAGTCGTGTGCCTGCATATATATGGGAAGAATTGGAGCATGATCTTGAGTTGCTAGAAGTCGCGGGAAATCCTTTTTCTAAAGAGGAGTTTCAAAACGGAAAAGTGACCCCGGTCTTTTTTGGGTCAGCGTTGACCAACTTTGGCGTGGAAACATTTTTTGATGCCTTTGTCGACATGGCCCCGCATCCGCATGCTCGAGTCGCTGATTTGCCAGATGGCGATGAACAGATGATCGAACCAGCGGAGGTGCCGTTTAGTGCTTATGTGTTTAAGTTGCAAGCCAACATGAATCCTCGTCATCGTGATAGCACCGCGTTCATGCGTGTGTGCTCAGGTAAGTTTGACCGAGATATGGTGGTGAAGCACCATCGGACGAAAAGCGATGTGAGATTATCACGCCCGCACAGCATGGTGGCGAAAGAGCGCAATACGGTAGACGTCGCCTACCCTGGAGATGTCATTGGTATTATCAATACTGGAGCATTCCAGATTGGGGATACCATCTCGCTCACCGAAGGCTTTAACTACAAACCGCTTCCTCAATTTCAGCCGGAAGTCTTTGCTCGTGTGCGTCCAAAAGATACCACCATGCGCAAGTCTTTTGACAAAGGGATTGAACAACTCGCGAAAGAAGGGGCCATTCAAATCATGCGGAGTTTGGATGGCTTGGAATTTTTTGTTGGGGCCGTGGGGCGTCTTCAGTTTGATGTATTGGAATTTCGATTGGAAAGTGAATATCGCGTCAAGAGCATCGTCGATATGCTGCCATATGAATCCAGCGCGTGGTTAGTGGGAGATGTGGAGACCTTTAAGCCACCTTCCGATGCGTTGGTTGTCAAAGACAGTCAAAATCGAGCCGTGGTTCTCTTTCGCAGCGCCTGGTCAAAAAACTTCGCTCGAGAACGCAATCCCGAACACGACTTCAATGATATGGGGTAAGGCATGAAGATTCTCTGCCATATTCTCGTTACAATTGCTCTCTTTACTTTTGTAGGAGGCTGCTGGGGAGGCTACGTCGGAAGTTCTTCCAACGAAAGCGGGAATTCCTGTGAGACGTATGAACATAAAAATGGCATACAAACGACGTATTGTGATTCAGGCAATCAGCCTCCAACCGTTCGCCGCTAGTTTCAGTTGGCCTTCTCGTCTCCTCTGAGCTGCTCCTGCCCTTTGTCTTTTAAAAACTTCTTTGTTTTACGTAAGGCCGCTCATCGAGCTCCATACGTGCTTTAGAGTCAACCCTATCCGCTATTGGCAAGAACGTCGATGTGCGTGCCCACATTTGAAATGTGGACCATGTATTTTCAAGGATGCATATTTTATTAAACGGTTTTGGTATTCTCGCTATCTAACCCCCACCTGCTCGTGAAAAAGTTATTGTTTGCCGTCACCTTATCCGGAGGATGCGCGCATGGATCTCCAAACCTCGAACCTAAGTCAATTTATGCCTCATGGGATGTGTTTCCTATGGGAGCCCCAACTTCTATGGTTACATGTGGCCTCTGACGCCATGTTGGCGTTGGCCTATTTTTCTCTTCCCATGGCGTTGTCCTATTTTTCCATTAAAGGCAGTAAGGCTCCATTTTTTGAAGATCACAGTAGGACGTTACGCTTCAAGGTTCTACTCGTGCTATTTGTCATTTTGTTCACTGGTTGTGGCCTGACCCACATGATGGCAATTTGGAATATTTGGCAACCAGATTATTACCTATCAGGTTTTCTCAAATTAGGTGCTGGTGGAATTTCAGTTTTTACTGCAGTTTTATTGTGGCCAATGGTTCGCAAGGTCGTCACCCTTCCGAACTTGTATAGCTTGCAAGAAGCCAATTTGGCCCTTGAGCAGGAGATCGAACAGTGCGAAAGGATAGAGCAGGATTTACGTGTGCGCAGGGAAGAGTTGACGACAACCAACCATCAGTTGACCAAATTCAATCAGCATATGGCCGGGCGGGAGCTCAAAATGATTGAATTGAAAGGCCAGATCAATAATCTCTGTCGTGCGTTGAATCGATCGCTTGCTTATGAGACGAAATGAACATCATCAGATAGAACGATCCGCCGATATCTAGACTCGGTCCCACATCATGAGCTTCCGTGCATCACGGTTTTCATTCTCAGTCTTCGGCATTCAATTGCTCACTCTCGGATTAGTGTTGTTGGCAGGAATTGCGGATGCCTTGATTCCGCTGGGAGTAGCAGCCGGCGTGCTTTACGTGCTGCCTGTCATTACCACAGTCCTCCTTTTAAAGCCAAAAGTGACACGAGGAGTGGCGTTTGTCGTCTCGGGCCTGATCCTGGTTGTGTACTGGATCTTTTCAAACGAAGGGACCAATTGGATGGTAGCCGCGAATCGTGGGTTGTCTATTGTAGCCGTGTGGGGTACGTGTTTCGTTGCCATTCAGGCGATTCGGGCTTCTGAAACTGCGGAGGCCTTACGTCAGAAAATTGAGTTTGAACAACACAAGCAGATGGAAGCGTTGGAAGAAAAACAGCACTCTCTTCTTAACCTCCTCGAGGATTTTGATCAGGCTCAACAAAAGATTAAGCAAAGTCAGGAGCGGTTTGATCTGGCGATTAAGGGGACCAATGATGGGATCTGGGATTGGCCCGATGTGACACAAGATCCTCAATGGTGGTCACCGCAGTTTTATCGTTTACTTGGGTATCAGCCAGATGAAATGCCTCCTAGTTTTTCCCTATTTAAAGAATTTCTTCACCCCGATGATAGGGAATCAACGATTCAGTTTATTCAAGATCACTTTGAAAAAAATGTGCCATTTGATATTGAGTATCGACTACAGACGAAAGCCGGTGAATATCGCTGGTTTCATGCAATGGCCACGAACGTGAGAGATGAAAATGGTCGACCTGTGAGGATGGCAGGGTCCATTCGAGATATCACTGTTCGTAAGGAAACGGAAGATGCCTTGTTTGAGTTGAATCGCCGCAATTCCCTCATTCTCTCATCTGCAGGTGAAGGCATTTACGGCTTGGACCTTCAGGGAAGAAACACGTTTACCAATCCCGCTGCTGCCTCGATGTTAGGGTATGAACCAGACGAGCTTGTTGGTCGTTTGATGCATGAGATCATTCATAATCGTCAACACGATGGTTCATCTGATTTGGAGGAAGACTGTCCGCTGCTTGTCGCTTTTCGAAATGGAGAAGCCTTTCACAACGAAGAGGAGAGGCTCTGGCGAAAAGACGGCACGAGTTTTCTGGCAGACTATACGAGTAGTCCGATTCGTGATGAACAGAACGAATTCTTTGGTGCCGTGGTGCTCATTAAAGATATGACTTTGCGTCATACCGTTGAGACTGAACGACAACATTTCATTGCTGAGCTCGAACATAAAAATACAGAACTGGAACAGTTCACGTATACCGTCTCACATGATCTGAAAAGCCCCTTGGTGACGATTCGAGGATTTCTTGGGTATGTAAAAAAAGCCATCAGTATGGGCAATAGAGATCAAGTGGAAGCTGACCTTCAACGTATTGATTCAGCTGCAACCAAGATGCAGGGACTCTTAAGTAATTTGCTTGAGCTCTCTCGTGTGGGTTATACGCGTGAGGTCATTGATGATGTGAATCTGCACGAGGTCGCACATGAAGCCCTTGAGCTCATATCTTCACATCGTTCTCGGGACTCCAACGTCGACGTCCACATCTCCTCGTGCCTTCCGATTGTGCGAGGGGATCGGATCCGCATTTTGGAGCTTTTTCAAAATTTACTTGAGAATGCCTTCAAGTTCTTGGGTTCTCAAGCTTCCCCAACTATTGAAATTGATATACGGCAGGATGGGAATGATCGGGTCATGTTTATTCGGGATAATGGCATGGGGATTGACCCGGCTTATCAGGAGAAAGTGTTCGATGTGTTTGAACGACTCGATCATGGGGTTCAGGGCACAGGCGTTGGTTTAGCACTTGCGAAAAGAATTGTATTATTACATCATGGGAGAATCTGGATAGAGTCGGTTGGCCAGGAAAAGGGGACGACGGTGTGCTGGACTCTTAACTGAGAAAACTGGGAGATGAGAACATGCGGAAAAGTTTTTCACAAGAGGAAGCCTTTCGTGTCTTGGTTATTGAAGATGATCCAGACCATGCCGAACTCATACGACGAAGCTTGAGCGAACATCCGACCCCCCATGAAATCATCAATCTCGAAGATGGCGAAGTTGCGATGAACTTCTTAGCGGCAATTAGTCTTGAAGGAACAGCTTCCAGCTCTCAGCGACCCCATATCATCTTGCTTGACCTTCGCCTTCCGAAGATCAGTGGGCACGCGATTTTGAAGAAAGTAAAAACCACTCCCATATTACAATCTATTCCCGTCATCATCTTGACCACATCGAATGCTCCGCAGGATGTGACAGAGGCCTATATGCATCATGCCAATAGTTACCTGATTAAACCGCAAGACTTTCAAGATTTTGTCGGGTTAGTCGAAGTCATAGGGACGTTCTGGCTTGATTGGAACACCAAAGAGTTGCCCCCCACTCCCTAGGAATCCAAGTCCCATCCGCAGGTTGTTCGATCGGTTAGGGGAAGGCCATCTTACCCTATCGCTGGTCGGTGGTGTCCACGCTTATCTCGAATTCTTTGCCCCTATCTTGACGACGCTACGTCAATTTTTCCCACATTACACAGTTAACGCCTGCCTCAGTCAGAGGGACCACCAAGAGGGTGCTTCATCACCTCGTTTTGTCAATCGTACGCATGTGCATCATGAATTCTATGATCTGTTGAGCCACGCTTGGTGTAACAGCTTGATGAGAAGAAAGACCAATCAATAATTCAAATAAAAAATGACAAGGGTTGGTATCTAGGCAAATGAGGAAGACCTTTAATAAGGAGATCTGATGATGCGAAAGAAAGCTTCCAGAGCGATAGGAGGGTTGGTGTTTTTCGGAATAGTGAGCGCTCTATTCTATTTGGCTCCGCTTAGTTTCGCTAAAACTGTGCAGGCGCCAGAAATAGTGAGCCCTACCTGGATTAATTCCGGACCACTTAGAATGGCTGAACTTCGAGGAAAAGTCGTCATGGTGGAATTTTGGACTTTTGGTTGTTGGAATTGTCGGAACATTGAGCCCTATGTCAAAGAATGGCATAAGAAATATGAGAAGGACGGGTTAGTCGTAATTGCGGTTCATTCGCCTGAATTTAGTCACGAAAAGGAAGTCGCTCGAGTGAAAGACTACGTAAAGGATAACAACATTTCTTATGCTGTCCCTATCGATAATGATTTTCGTAACTGGCGGGAATATCGTAATCGATACTGGCCCACATTATATGTGATTGATAAAAAAGGTACGATCCAATACACCAGAATTGGTGAAGGGGCTTACGAACAAACCGAGCAAACTCTTCAACGTCTTCTGGCGGAACCAGCTGGCTGAATATTTTCAGCGAAGTTTTTCTTGAAGCATGCTAAAGGCCTCGATAGCGCAATTGAGGCAGGTCTAGGTGAAGTCAGATAAGGGGAAGGCTTTGTTCCACTGTGTTCATTTGTGATTGTCCGGTGTAGGGTTTTGAGTATGGAGGAAGGCTATTTTTTGTGAGTGTGAGTCAATGCATGTTTAAGGGTTTTTCCTAGTTGATGGGGTAAGAGAGGCTTTAAGAGAAAGGCGTGTACGCCAATTGATTTGGCCGTTTCAGCCGTGATCGTGTGACTGAAGCCGGTTAATAAGATAATGGGTAGGTCTGGCCGAATTTTCAATGCTTTGCGAGCAAGAGCTTCCCCGGTGATTTGAGGCATGGTTTGGTCCGTAATGATGGCATCATATCGATCAGGGTTCGCTTGAAATTCAGCGAAGGCTTCCAGGCTATTTGTATATGGGATGACTTCATACCCGTATGACTCGAGGACTTTCTGGCCAAGAAACACAAGCGGTTCTTCGTCATCAATGAATAGGATTCGGCCGGTGCCTTGCAACGAAACGTCCAATGGTTGCTTGGCAGGAGGTGCATGTGCTGGCGGATCGATCTGTTGAAGATAGACGGTGAAGGTTGCGCCCTGGCCAATTTGGCTGCTGACCGTAATGGCACCTTGGTGTTGTGTGATAATGCCATGGGCGACGGAGAGTCCAAGCCCAGTTCCTTCCCCGATATTTTTCGTGGTGAAAAAAGGATCGAAGATGCGATCAAGAATCTCTAGCGGGATGCCCGGTCCGGTATCTGAGATGGTGATCGCCAAATGATTTCCTCTTTGAAGCGGTGGATGTTGATCGGCAAAGGATTGCTCAATATACGTCTCTTGAAGACCAATGTTTAAGATCCCTCCTGTTTCACGCATTCCATTTTCGGCATTGGCACATAAGTTGACGAGGACTTGGTGGATTTGGCTGGAATCCACAAAGGCCGTATCGTTCGTGACGGAGAGATGCGTTTGCACTTCAATGGTGGTCGGCAACGTAGGACGAAGTAATTGCAGAATTTCCGTGATAATTCTCCTCAGCCCCGCTGGTAGTCGTGTGTCGACCGATGATTGCCGACCAAACGCCAAGATTTGTTGGATTAGATGTTTGGCGCGATCTCCGGCTTGTTCAATTTGAGATAGATCATCTTGTAGAGCTTTATTGGCTTGGGCTTTGATCCTGGCTAGTTGGGTATAGCCTAAAATTGCTGACAGAATGTTGTTGAAATCATGTGCAATCCCACCGGCTAACGTCCCCAGTGCTTCCATTTTTTTTTGCCTGACGCAAGCGTTGCTCACTCTCTTGGAGTGCATGCATCACGCGTTTTCGATCGAGGATTATTTCCCATTCACGAAGAGCATGCTCGACAAGCTTTGGCAGGGTCGCGAAGCTTTCATTGGATTTGACCACATAGTCCAATGCGCCTCTTTTGATCGATTCAACCGCAATGGCCTCGTCTCCTTGACCGCTTAAGATAAGAACCGGAAAGAGGACATCGTCTTTGTTGTGGGGAAGGAGTTCGATGCCTTTGCCATCTGGAAGTGTGAGATCAACGATCATCAGATCCGGCATGATCACTTCGATGGCTTGCCGAGCTTCTTGGATTGTCCCGGCCAATTGAGGAGGATGGAGATTTAAGGCCTGGAATGATCGGGCAATGAGTTCTGCATGATCATCGTCATCTTCTACGAGAAGAATATGGCGGAGAGACTGATTTTTCATGCTTCACTTTTTGGGAAATGGATTGCCGTGATGCTTCGAACACAGAGTGCCCAGTTGTGGAAAGCAATGAACGATCTTTTGTTGGAAAAATTGGTAGCAATGAGATGATTCATGTTTTTCAGGCCACTGCTTCTGCCGAGTGTGGACGGTGATCTCCTGTGGGCCCAACAAAGGGAAGAGCTCAATCGGCTTGAGATGCCGTAGCAGCGCTCAGAATAGTCTAGATGGACAGCGATGTGCGATCCATCAGAGAGAGAAGAATGGTCGAGTTTTTCTTCACTGATGAGAGAAGGTTTTTTGTCGTATTTTTTTGAGGAAAAGGAGTGAATGAAAGAACGATCGGTGAGGCGGGAAGTAATTGGTCCTGTATGGCAGCCCTTGTCAGGGTACCAGATGACGCTGTTGAAGGCATTCAGTTTCGAGAGAATGGGCACGGCCACCATTCCTCCTACTCGGGCACAGCTTCAAACGTTCTGTGCATCAGTAAAAGGGGGAGCTCTCTATAAGCGAGAACTCCACTCCAGCTGTTTAAGAGTCATGCTAAATTATTACAAATTAGAGGGACTGTTAGAGGGGCAGTCGAGCTAATCTCGGGAGTATGTCACAATGATGGAATAATACCAATAGAATGTTTCGAACGCTCTATGGCCACAGAACTCACCGTGGTCTCTGGATTCATTCAGGAATTTCGTAGATGAATGGCGGGAAAGCATGTATGCACAGAACTGCAGAGTATCGGTTCATTGTCTCGTCGGTTCTATTGGTAAAAGCCGCCAGTGGCGTTCCCTGCCTTCGCCGGAGCGGCTTCGCGCAGGCAGGTCGCCTATTTTGAGTGCTCACGTACTGCGTGTACGCTCCCTGCCAAAATTTGGCGGCGCCTTTCTGGACTGACATTTTTGAACCGCCTCGAAGCCGCTGATATGCAATGCGTTCCTAGGTCTGCTTACTCTTTGATATTCTCATTATTCAATACCCACCCTCGTAGTCTGTAGTATTTCGATCATGTCATTGTGAATGAGGCCGTTGCTCGCGAGGAGAGTTGTGCCATAAATGGAGTAGGGTTCTCCTGCATAGTTTGTGATTTTTCCGCCCGCTTCTTCCACAATGATTTTTCCTGCAGCCGTGTCCCAGGGCTTGAGCTGGAGTTCCCAGAAACCATCGAGGCGGCCACAGGCAATGTAGGCGAGGTCAATGGCGGCGGTTCCGGTACGACGCATGCCTCCAGCGCGTACAGTGAAAGCACAGAATTCTTTGAGGTTGGTGTCTGTGGCGGTGTGGATATCATAGGCAAACCCTGTGACCAGTAACGCTTCGGCGATTTTGGGTTTACTTGATACATGAATGGGTGTGTCATTGAGTGTCGCGCCGCGTCCCTGTTGACCCAAGAAGAGTTCATCTCGCGTAGGATCGTAGATGACTCCGATGACGGAAGTGCCCTCGTATTCCACACCAATTGAGACGTTATACATCGGAAAGCCATGGGCAAAGTTGACGGTTCCGTCGAGTGGGTCAATGATCCATTTGATGGGATGTTCAGGAATGTCTTGTAGGCCTTGTTCTTCACTTAGAATCTGATGCTCTGGAAATGCTTTTCGAATCGACTGAATGATCGCTTTTTCCGATTGTAAGTCTGCTTCGGTAACGAGGTTGATGGACTCTCCTTTTGAATGAACTTTGAATCCTTTTTTGGCATAATCTTGAAGAATGGCGCCACCTAGCCGTGCTGCCTGAATGGCTGTTTGTGTGAGGTCGTCAATTTCGGTGATGGAAAGTGGCATCGTTTTGTACTAAGGCTTGGTGCAGCACACGAAGGTTTGCTCCCTAGCCTATGTCTAAAGAGTGATGGTACAGGGTTTATGGTTTAATAGAAAAATCTGAGGCAAAAAAAACACGCCGAGAGCAGGTGGCCCTACCCCCGGCGGTACTTCTGGCGGGACTGTCAAATTACTTCTTTTTTGTTGCAGCTCTTGCTTTTGGTTTCGCTGATGCTGCTTTTTTCTTTGGAGCGGCTTTCGTTTTTGTCACTGCCAAGTCACTCACCTCCTTTCACTGAGAAGGGAACTCTTGGATCATGCTTTCGTCAGACCACTTTTGTTAACGGCTTACTTTGACTGACTTCGAATGTATTGGGCCCTACTTTTCGAAATCGAGGGTCTCGTTTTAAGGACGTGGCAATCGATGTGACTGGAGTTTTTCCTCTAATTGGCATTCCACCCTCTCTTAGTCGCTGATACAAATCCTTGGCATGGAGCGGGCCACCTATCTCTTGCAAAACCATGTACACCGCATCCGGGACGCTTCGTCCGACATACTTACTCCGCCCCAAGAGAATCTCGCGTGATTTGACCGCGACGTCGGCGTCAGATGACGACACTTGCCCCGTTTCGTGAGCGGCAATTTGGATTGAGAGGCTGGCCAATTTCGTTTTGTCAGCTTCCACTCGATACAAGGTTTTTGCCAGCTCCAAGTATTTCTCAACCGTAGCGATTTCTTCACCTAATTGCTCCCGCTTCTTTTGAAGCTCCTTGCGTTTGCGTTCGTACACTCTGATCCGTTGTTCCAGACCCCCAAGAATATCTTCGAGTTCGTCATCTTGATTCTCCATTTTCCAAGCTCCACCATATGTTGTATGAAATTTTATGCGTGTTTTAAAGCAATGTCAATAAGCAGGCTTTGATTTTTGTTTTTTATGTTGGACTTGCTATAAATATGCAAATGATGATTTAGCTGAATCAGATAAATGGTATGATTGTGATGTCGATGCCTAGTCGCTGCGGTAGCTAGCATGATAGCCAACTGGAGGTGTCATTAAATTTCTAGTCAATCAACATATAGTGCTATATCGTACAATTATGTAGTTGTAATTTTTTTCATAGTGTGCCCGTGTATTTTAAGAAATATGAGAATAACTCGTACTATCTATGAACTATGCTTTGACCATTAAGCCTAAGAAATCTAACATTATCGAAATGTCACCGAAAAGCAAAAATTGGTCATTGCACTTCTATAGATTTTACTTTCACTCAGATATCTATATGTAGATAAGTATTAAGGCCGAGCATTAGTTGTGTTGTTGATAATATTTTTCGCCATGTCTTGGGTATGAGATGGTATGATTTGCCATTATTTTTTATGAAATTGAGCATGACACGAAAATGAAGACATCGCCTGTGAATCTCTTATCCCTGACGGTTCATGAAGTCGAAGAGTTGACGCAAGGACTCAGCTGGCCTCGTTACCGAACCCAGCAACTTTTACAATGGCTCTATCAGCATCGGGTGTCCGATATTGATGCCATGACGAATTTGTCAAAAATTGACCGACAGCGCTTGCGGCAGGTGGCGACGATTCACCAGGACAAAGAGATCTCTCGTCAAATTGCTCGAGATGGCACGGAAAAATTTTTGTGGCGTTTAGCCGATGATCTGGCCGTGGAAACAGTTTTGATACCGGAGGAGCGTCGGCGGACGTTGTGCATTTCTTCGCAGGTCGGCTGCGCCTTGGATTGCGAGTTTTGTTTAACGGCACAGATGGGGATGAAGCGAAACTTGCGTGCCCATGAAATTGTTGGACAAGTGCTGAATGTGCAAGCCGAGATGCCAGAAGGAGACCACATTACCTCAATGGTGTTTATGGGGATGGGTGAACCGTTGATGAATTTTGACGAGGTCGCTGAGGCCATACGACGGCTCACGAATCTAGAGTGGGGAGTTGGCTTTTCTCCGCGACGGATTACTGTGTCGACAGCCGGATGGATTCCCCGATTTCCAGATATCCGTCGTTTGGGCGTGAATTTGGCGGTTTCGCTAAACGGAACCACGAATGCGCAACGTGAACATCTGATGCCAGCTGTGAATGCACGTTATAATTTGGAAGCCTTGCTCAGCGCGTGTCGCACGTACCTAGAAGATTCTGAGCGACCCCTAACATTCGAATATGTCTTGTTGGCTGGAGTGAACGATTCAGTAGAAGATGCGAATCGTCTGGCCACCTTACTTCGAGGCTTGCGCTGTAAGATTAATTTAATTCCCTTCAACGAGTTTCCTGGTAATTCATTTCGACGGCCAGCTCCTGATGTTATTGAGACGTTTCAGAGGACCATCCGAAGCCGCGGGCTGGATGTGTTTCTTCGCAAAAGCCGTGGGGACGATGTGTTAGGAGCATGTGGGCAATTGGGACGATCCGCTTCGGAGGTGCTAGAAATATTACCGACTCATAACAAGAGAGCACTTCCAATTCATGTTGAATCTTGAAGAAGGCCTAGAACTCAAATATCTCAATCTCCAGAAAGTGCTTCAACGTTTGGGGTCGGTCGTCGTCGCGTTCTCTGGTGGTGTCGATAGTACTGTCGTCTTGAAGGTTGCGGTTGATGTGCTTGGCAAATCAGCCAAGGCCATCATTGCCGCATCCCCCACCTTGCCGGCGAGTGAGCTGGAAGATGCCCATCGATTATGTGAGGCAATCGGTATTGAACTGCAAGTTGTGGAAACCGATCAGTTACAGATTTCCGCATTTGTGCAAAATGATGCGACTCGGTGCTTTCATTGCAAGACGGATCTCTACCAGTTGTTAACCAGCATTCAGCAGGTTTCTGGCTCGCAGGCCATCGTGGATGGGACAAACGTAGATGATATGGGGGAAGACCGACCTGGTATTCGCGCTGGCAAGCAGCTAGGCGTCCGCAGCCCTTTGCTTGAAGCGGAATGTGACAAGTCTGATATTCGCCAATTAGCCAAGGCGTTAGGTCTTGCCAATTGGAACAAGCCGGCTGCCGCATGTTTGTCGTCTCGTATTACACGAGGAATTCCCATCACCAAAGCTTTGCTATCCCGAGTAGAGCAGGCCGAGGCGTTTTTGGTGGCAGAAGGTTTGACTCAGGTGCGGGTTCGACACAATGGAGAGACTGCGCGGATTGAAGTCGAACTATCAGAAATAGTGATGCTTACCGAGGAGGCGAGGCGTTCTCGTTTAGTTGCGAGATTTAAGGACTTGGGATTTCAATCAATAACCATTGATTTAGAGGGATATCGTGCGGGTGGAGGGAACTAGAGCTTTGGCCATCCGGAGTTAATGGATAAAAAAAGAGGGAAGCCATGCTTCCCTCTTTGAGGAGTTTTCAATTGTGTGCGATTGAGTTTTCCAGGAAATAGGAAAACGAGACAGCAGATTTCACTACGAGCTCTTATTCAGCAAGTTAATTCTTCGACTGTGCCGCGACTTCCGCTAACGCTTCGTTTGCAAATCGACGATGGTCATCATCGGATAAGCTACGTCCTATGACTTTCTCTGCCACCAAAATCGCGAGATCAGCTGCCTGACCTTTGATGTCGTCAATGGCTTTACGACGTTCACGCTCGATGTCCTGAGTGGCCTCTTCTTTGATACGTTCTGAGTCGGCGCGAAGCCGTTGCTGGTTCTCATCGAGCAATTGCTGAGCTTTTTGTTTCGCTTCTGTCATCAGTGTTTCAGCCTCTTTGGCTGCAACCTGGAGCTTGGTCTCGTATTCCTTGAGCTTTTGCTCTGCTGTCACTCGACTTTGTTCTGCTTGGTCTAAACTCTCCCGAATCTTTCGTTCTCGAGTCTCGAGGGTTTCCAGAATCGGTGGCCAGGCATATTTGTAGAGTATCCAGAACAGGATGCTAAACGACAGCACCTCCCAAAAAATCAAAGTCGAAAAGAAATTTGAATCAAATTGTGGCATAGCTCAGTCGCCTTTTATCCTTTGCCCA
>JAJDBS010000179.1 GCA_029261235.1 Nitrospirales bacterium | reverse complement strand
CACCCAATAATTAGCCCGGTTCCAATCTTCTCCTGACCGAATGCGGATAATTTCTTTCAGTAAAGGATCGAACTGATTGAGTCCACCTTGCAGGGATTCAAAATTCTTCAACTGCTCTTTACTTAAGTTGTTTTCATTTTCCTTTAATGCTTCCATAGAGGCAGCACTTTTTTCCCAGTTTTCCAGAGATTCCTTTTTAAATTCTTGTTTACCAGATAACAAAAACTCGTCGGCTCTTTCCAAAGCCAGACTGGTTGTCGTCTCAATATTAGCGAGAATTTCTACCAATCGCTTATTTTGGCGAGTAATTTTGCCTTTCATATTCAGCTTGATCATTTTAGAAACGGTTGCCACGATGGTTTTTTCCAAAGGTTCCGCTTGATCGAATAGAATTTTTTGTGCAGGAGAATTTTCCGGAGTTCGTGCTATATCTTCAATCTTCTGTTGGGTCTTATTAAAATCAACGATTTCTTTTTCGATGGTTTTTAACCGGGCTTTATTTTCCGGATCTGTCCAGTGGGGAGCAAGCTGATGCATTTGCTTCAGGGATGGGTTGATTTGTTCTGCCCAGGCAAGAGCTCGTTCTGTCTGGAATTTTGGATCTCCCAGGAGAATCCACCCACGCAACGAAGCCAGGGAATGGTTGATACCATTTAACATCATAAGACTGGCATGAGCCGTGGGAGTTCGAAGGTCGACAACCCTCTTAGTGATTATCTCCATAGATTTTACTTGCTGAATGGTGAGCAATACCACGCCCATTAAAATAAGGGTGGTAACCCCAAAACCCAAGCCCACTTTTTTCCCTATCGTCATATCCCTAAAATTAAACATTTCAACCCCCGAAAAATAACCCACCCTGAAAACCCCAGAATCTAACTTTTCATCAACTCCTACGCTGCAGCGAAGAGGCGGAAATTATCAAATTGTTTAGTTGTTATCATAACAAAACTTAAAGTCTGGACTAAAGCATTGGGGGCAAGCCTGCATAAATGCTTTGATATATTTATTCAACTTTGGCATGTCCCCTTTGCGCTTTCGCATACCGGCATCGATCTTTCCTATATACCTACTGCAAGTGGACGCATCCCGATGAAAATAGACGGCTTGAATTCAAGGTCTTCAATCGACTGGCCGTCTCTCCCTCTCCCCCAAAAGAGTTCCTGATACCCATTTCAATTAAGGCACTAACGCAGGCCTGCCCCTCTTACGAGCAATTCCCTGAGAGCGGTAAGCTCATACATCGAATCAATAGACATGTCACAGATATTGAGAAAGGCTTGGCGGTCGATGGGATCAGGCCTGAAGGTAGCCTCATCCGTCCATAAGGGATACTAGCAACAGAGAACTCACCGGCTAGATTTGCTCAGGGGGATTTAATCGAGACGAGATAAATGGATGAACGTGGCGCGACGTTGGCGTCTTCGTTGGTGAAATAACGCTAGAGGGCTCTGAACGAGTTGATCCGGTCGACCCTGCGGCTGTTCCCGAGGCCCTTTCAGTAGCCAAACCAGAAAGATTACGAAGGCGACACTTCCGATGAGCCACCCTAAGGCGAAGCTTATATCCAGAGACACAAGACGACTCCCGCGATGATGGTTAGCCACCAACAAAGTTCCTGTGATGATTGCTCGCCTACACTGTAATCATCATCGCGTTTCATACCGTACCCCCATTTATGGTTTCTGTACGGTACTCACAAAAATTCAGACCCGGCCATTCCCCAAAGGGAGGAGACCACGTACACGCGATATCCTGAGGTTTAAGGAGGCTTGATCGCTGGGGTGTGTGAAAAAATGATGGTGAATTCGAAAGGGCGTCGTGATGCCGCATTCGAGGGGTGGTCGCCTGTTCGCCAAACCACTATCGTCAGACCTTCTCCTCCTGTTGGTGAGGAAATGCATCAATAGGCCATTGTGACCCTGGGGATTTCCCTTCTCAGGGGTCGTGGTGTTTTCTGGTGGGACATTTTCGTACTAACAAGCCGTACATTGAACGATACGCCCTCTTTGGCGGGGCAGTTCATGTCAATTGAGGCTCAAAAAATGACAAACCGTGATGCCTTAGTTCGATTTGCCGCCAGAATGGTGGTGGTGAACATTCAGCTCGTCGAAAGTGAATTCGGTAGTGTACTCACCTGGATGCAGGTGGATGCCGACGACACGCCTGTTGCTGACTTCGAGCCGTTCACCTGGGCATGGATGGGGCGTGGCATGGAGGTCTGTCCATATGTAGCCTCCATTCGTAAAGCTCAATTTGGCAGCAGCCTTGAAATCTTCAGTGTGCATGTTGCTGATCGTGTTGAGTCGTGTGTGCAGGTGGACGTACCGTTGAAGTTCTGGACGTTGTGGCAGGAAATGGTGGAGGGGTGATGATACGTGAACATCTCGGGTCGTCCTGAGGCTTCCCCAGGTGGGGCAGAGCAAGCGCATATCATTTCGTCTAGGGGTCAAGTCTGTCTTTACATTGTACTTTTCACTGAGGAATGAAAAGAAAAAATTGGCTATTCGGTATCCTACTCAGGGCATTTCCATCATCTGTGAGACACGTATGGTTCCACCGTTTTATAAAAACGGATCTGATTGGGCGATTTCAACGGCCGCTTCCATGCTTTCTGCTTTGACCACGGCAAACCCTTTCATCGCATTTGGATCATCATCATCTTTCACACTATTTGATGTGACGATTCTTGAATCGGGCAACGGTGTTCCTGGATTGATGACCTTCTCACCAAGTCCTTCTACCCACTCTTTCCATTTCCCCATTTGAGCCATGCCCTCTTCTTGTGAACTCGGCTGGTTTCCTCCGTAATAGGCAATCATAAACTTTTCCATAAATCCCCTCCTCGTTATGAGTGTTTCTTTCTTGGAGACCGAATTGAGATAATTGACGAGCACTGTTTTGCGCCACGCGAGACCTTACACGCCCACCCTCTTTTCTACAATCCTGACCGATGCCTGCTATTCGGCTCTTGAGTGGACGCGTTAATATTGGCGGGCCTTGTTTGAGCCACGCGAGTTGGCCCGTCTTCCTAGAATTCGCGACCACCTCATCTCTATAAGGCCGGATTGGGCATCAATGGTTTTGGGCTCTTTTTCCAAAACAAAAGAGCCTCGCCTGCCGGGGAGAAACCCGGCTCTGACAAAAGGCCAAGATGAAAACGCAGCACATGCTGGAGAATGAGAAGACTAAGTAGAGAAATTCAGTCGATTGAAGGGTTGAATAGTAGGGTCAACTTGGTCCGCTCAAACAAGCCCCGCGAAACAATAAGTGCGTCCATCCCAAGAGCCAGCAGACGTCAAATACAATGGAGAAGGCGGGTCTGTCAATGATAGGAATTCATCGGTTACTCTTTTGACCTGTCAGATATTTCCTTTGGTAGGATTTGTCGTTCGGCTTCCAACCAATCTTCTAAATCGTGCCCGTGTTCTTGCCCGCGTTGCATATAAAGTTCATACGCCTTATCGGCAATCTGTGAGCCGAGAAAGGCAAAATACATGTGTTGCGTTTCCGCTCGCGTTGGCGGGTTCACAGGATCGTCTTTTGACTTGATGGTTTTACTCGCAGAAACTTTTCGGCGAGGAGCTGCTTTGGGCTTTGGAGGCTTTTCCCCACCATTCACGGTCTTCTTAGGCTTTTTAGCTGGAGCTTTTTTTGGGCCTTTTGGCTGTCCTTTTTTTATATTTTTCGTTGGCTTTTCCACAGGCTCATCTCCTATGCAAAATACAAATTTTTGTAGAAAGCTCTTACTAGGCGTACCTAATTTACCTCAAAGTTGTTGATCTCTATTAAATTGAGAACTCGGTTAAACTCAATCCCCTTTGTAGAGACACCTGGAGTAGGTTCCCAGTTGGGGCGCTTCACGCAACCCTCGGCAAGTAACATGGTTACCCCTAGACAAGCCATTAAGACTAGAGCTCTGTTAAGCAGACTGGGGAGTGTAGAGAAGAAGCTAGGAAAAACAGACATGAGCAAACCCTCCTTCCTAGTAGATCCCTTTATTATACCACGAAAATAGAATCGTGTCGGCCATCCTGATACTTAAATGGTCCTCCCAATCACCCGATCCTTTTAAATCTCTTGGCCATCAATCAATCAATAGCCCTCCACTCGTTCAAACCCAGCCCGAGCAAACTTATCCCGCGACAGTCCAGCATCTTTCGCGTAGGCGAGTGCCTCGTTTTTGGATATGGGCTCAATACCTTTACCTCGGATCGCTCCGTGCGGCGTAACTTTCGCCCATCGTGACCTCGGCCCGCTTTCACCGGCCAAAGAATACGCGCCCCGTTGGGTTCGATACAGACCAGTTTCGTGCCATTTGTTATTGGTTTTGGGCAAGGGGCTCGGTACCGTCACAATCAACCGTGCGGTGTGAGAGCGATAGGTTTTGCCGTTGATGACTTTTCTCAAAGTGCCCCTTCCCTCCTTAGCGTCTGTCATGCCTGATTTAGGCGAGCACGTCGGCCATGCTGGTAATACATAGGGCTGGGTGAGAGAGGACAATACCTCAAAGAAGGGATACGCACGAGCAATAAAAAAAGCCCGACCCCGTGCGGAGTCAGGCTCGGTGGTTAGATACTTGTAAGCAGTTTGTGAATGATCAAATCATACGACTGCACCAATCTCCAAGGTGCGGCTAGCGCACACACCATGCGAGTAGGCCGCCGTCGTCCTTACCGGTGTTGTCCACGCCGCCACCACTGAAGTGCACGAGCCACGCGACGTCGGGAAAGTTCTCAACCGTCGTCGCCGACCAGTAGGCGGCCAACCGCTCGCTCAGGAACGGATGGCCATCAGGGAGGGCCGGGTTGAATTGGCTTTAATCCAAGAGGCTGATCAACTCCTTGACTTCGGCCAAACGAGAGTCACCCCCAAAGCCAAATCATCATGGTGCCGGAAACGTGTCATGCGTGTTCCCATCAAACACCTGCCCCCCGCGCACACACCACGCGCGACCAACTATGGACGCCTTACTGCCGGGGCTCACACTGCCAGCGTCGAAGTTCACGCCCCAGGCGTTGGCGGCATTGGTTTCCACCGTCGTCGCCGACCAATAGGCGGCCGACTGTACATCACTAAACGGATGGTCGTCCGGTAGACAGGGCCCCCCTCCTGTGCAAAGGGCCGATTGCCTATCCATCAGGCTCGCCAGTTGCTCCCGCAGTGGCAGGGCCCAGCCTTTTCGACCGGCCACCACTTCTCGTCGGGAACAAATGATGATGGCGACATCCCACGTTTGGAAGCCGTTATTGTTCGGCCCGCCAATGACAGCCGGCGCGGCCTCCCACACCAGGCCTGTCTCTTTGTCGCAGTACGCAGCTCCATCCAGAACGGCGACAAACCGGTCAGCCCCGTCGAACATCTTGCCCCACACCGGCGGCACCTCACACGGGCCGGAGCCGGCCGGCAGGGCATCCACTGTTTCCTGTAAGGTTGCTATGTCGACTTGAATCGCGGCTAAGGCATCGACTATATCCTGCTTGATCATAGCGTTTTGGGCCGTCATCTCGGCAGTTGTGGAGACAGCCCCGATCTGCGTGGCCAGGTTGGTGTGGTCGTTGGCCAGGTTGGTGTGGTCATTGGTCAACGCCGCGTGCGCGGCAGCCCCGCCGCCACCGCCACCGCCACCCGCATCGGCCACACCCACGACATTGTGTTCCGCGGCATAGCAGTACAGGTTAAGATAGCGCACACGAAGAAAGGCCCCCGGCGTGGGCGCAAAGCTGGCCGTCTTCTCCGAGCTATCGGTGATCCACGTCCCCATCGCCACGGCATTCCCCCAGGCGCCATTGGTCGGCGACACATACACTTCGTACTTGGTACACCGGGTAAAGGTACCTGGGAGATATCGAAACTCACTGACCTGGTAGCTGCCCCCGAGGGCCATGATCATTTCATGAGGGGGAGCCGCACCACTCGGGTCGAAGGCGTTCCACACGGTGGCACTGTTCCCGTCTAACACGAACTCTTGGCTCGCCGCATTCGGACTCGACGAGACGACGCGCATTTGCTCTTGCGGAATGACACTTTGTGCCCCCGCCGCGGTCACCCCACCACTGGCGAGGAGACCTACTAGGACACAGGTTACAAAGACATTGCGTATAATTAAATCTTGGGGGATGACCACAATACGTCCTCCTTTGTGAATTTGAAAAAACAAGGATGCGCAAACACCAAAAAACCCCCTCAGCCTCTCTTCCGGCCAAGAAGGCATTACCCACACGACGGTTTCTCGTTAGACCCTTTACAGGAAATTATTGGAGCAAATTCCGTTCCCAAAGGAAGTGAAGTATTAAATCCCTTAACTTCCAATCAATGACGGGGTGTCATCTTTTCCAGGTGCCTGATGTAGCGAACTTCGTTGGGGAGTAAGAGGGCAGTATGTCTTTGAGTTCTTTATCCAGCATGCCCCTATTTGGTGCAGGTTGTGTGTGGTAGGGCAGGCCAGATGGACATAGGTGGGTGAGCCAACAAGTACCTGGATTGTCACAAATACCAAAGCCCAACCCCGTGCCGAGCCAGGCTCTTGCTCAATAGGAATGTGTATGCAGTTCATGTTTCTAGATCGTCCTCCCAATCACCCGATCATTTTAAATCTCTTGGCCATCAATCAATCAATCAATCAATAGCCCTCCACTCGTTCAAACCCAGCCCGAGCAAACTTATCATAGGGGCAGGCCTGCGTAGATGCTTTTACAATGAGGGGGCAAATCTGTTTTTACATATTCGACTCCCTACATTCATTTCTACTCCCTTGCCGATGCCTACTATCCGGCCACATGAGTCAACGCTCAGATGAACCGGTGGACATTGACTGAGCAACGCGAGTGAACACGCCCTCCCGCACTCCTCTCCACTGGCCTGGTGGCATGACCGAGCAGTGCAGCCGACACCGGAGAATTGGTGCGCACTGCTTGAGCCCCTCGGCAAAGCTCCGGCCAGGCTCCACGAGTTTGCGCGCCGCCGATGTCGGTAAACCCCGCAAGGGACCCGAAGGGCCATGCCACGGCCAACATGGTTTTGGTTCCTTTTGCCGAAACAAAAAGACCTCGACTGCCGGGCCGAAACCCAGCATGAAGGAAAAGGATACATAGCGTTTGTTCGATTTTCAGACTACACCAGCTAAATATTTCTTCCGTTCTCGTTCAGGAAATCTCTCTATGGCATAACGGAGCATTGTCCTTGGCATCTGCTTATAGTGGGTTTGCAAAAAAGCCTTTTCTGTTCCCAGGTTACGTTTCCCAATTTCTCTCAACATCCAACCAACTGCTTTGTGTATCAAATCTTCTTTATCAATAAGCAAGTGCTTCGAGATACCGAGTGTCTCTTTGAATTGATGGTTCCTGATGAAATGAAGAGTCGCGATGATAGCAATGCGTCTTTCCCATAGACTCTTGGATTGAGAGAACGTGTACAGCGGCTGTCTGCCTTTATCTATCAGATACCCACCCACAATCTGATGCGCTGAGAGATCGACTAAATCCCAATTATTGATGTACTTCGTGTTCTTGACGTACAGCGTATAGATAGCAGCTCGTTCTTTTGCAGCGCCCTTGGCAAACTTCTGGACTAATATCAACAATGCACATAAGCGCTCCTCATGAAAAGCCGACTTCAGCACGGAGCGCACTTCCTTTAATGGTATATCGCAGTATTGTTTGGCTTGCTCTCTGAGGGTTGGCACTCGGATACCGAGAAAGATATCTCCTTCTCCATATTGCCCTTTTCTCATTTTGAAAAAACGTTGCGAATGCTCCGCTATGGTCGGATCAGCCAAATCTCTGAGGATTTCCTGTATGTGTTTTGCTGTCATGTTTAACCCTGAATCCAGTACAAAGAAAAACGGCAATGATCCCATACCTTCTGCTCGCTATTATAATTTTGAGAGTGTCTGACATCTATGTCAAAGAAAAAAGCAAGGAAAGCGGAGAAATCGATTTTCACAAAACGTAACCATCAGTTCCGTTCCGGAACCATTGACCGCCACCTGTAGGCCAGCCCTTTAGAGAACACTCGTATAAACCAGCACCCCTTATCTGAGCGTAACATTTGGTCCCTCCTCAATAAGAGGCTTTTTCTATTCTATGCCCCCTGGCCTGGTGGCATGGCCGAACAGTGCAACCGAGACCGGATAAAAGGTGGGCATTGTTTGAGCCCTTCGGCAAAGCTCAGGCCAGGCTCCGAGAGTTTGCCCGCCGCCAGTGTTGGCGAACCGCGACTGAGGCCTGGGGGAAAGGCACCTCTAAAGATATTACAGGTAACAACGAATCCACCCCTCGCAGAGCTTTAGACTTCAACAGTATCTGTTCCATTTGAATCTTGACATTTTTTTTTGTCTGTGCAGGATAGGAGGGAAGCTTCCATGCTAACTATGCCTCTGAACCATGATCCGATCTTACCGGAGTCACACGCATGCCTAAATATGTAGTGCCAAGTATCTATGTTCAAGAAATTCCGCTGAGAATGCGAACCATCAGTGGAGTCAACACCTCGACGGTCGGGTTCATTGGCCATCTCGAGTCCGGTCCATCTGTCCCAACGGTCATTACCAGTTATGCGCAATTCTTACAAGTGTTTGGCCGCACCGTATCTCGCACTCGTGGAAACATGTCGAAGACTTTTTTGCCCATTGCGGTTCACGGTTTCTTTCTGAACGGAGGGGCACGATGTGTGATCGCGCGTGTCGCTAGCAAGAAAAATCGTGAGCTGACGCTAGCAGATTATCGGGGAGATGTGAGTGGGAAATCTAGAACTCTACGAGGATTACGAGCATTCGAGCGCATTGACGAAATCTCTCTCCTCTGTGCCCCGAATGAACATGATGTAGCCGGACTATCAGAAAGCCTCGTGGCTCATTGTGAAAAAATGAAGGATCGTTTTGCGATCTTGAGTGCTCCAGAGAAGGCCTCA
>JAJDBS010000178.1 GCA_029261235.1 Nitrospirales bacterium | reverse complement strand
CAGGCCGAAGCGGTTCAAGCCATGGCTTCCATGGGCAAAGGAGTTGTTCCTAAACTATTGATAAGCCTTAAAGACAAACGGTGGCGAGTTCGAGAACAAGCGTCGAAAACACTTGGAGAGCTTCGCGATCCTGAAGCCGTCAAAGGCCTTATTCTGGTTTGCCGAGACCGCGATGGAGCTGTGAAAAGTGCAGCAGCTGAGGCACTTGGAAGAATCGGTGACCCCCAAGGCATTCCCACACTCATTAAGCTTTTCAAAGATACATCGAAAATTGTTCGTGAAACGGCTGGAACAGCCTTAATGTATATTGGAGCTCCCTCTGTTGATGCTCTATTAGAAACACTCAAAGATCCTCATTTCGTCGTTCGGTGTCATGGAGTTCGTGCGTTAGGCGGCATGACAACCGACTATCAGATGGGAAAAGTGTGGGTGCGAGAAACTCGGGTTGTCGAGGCCCTCATTGCAATGATCAAAGACCCCGATCGAGCCGTCCGAGAGGATGCCACCATTGCCTTAGGTAATATTGGCGATCCCTTGTCCATCGATGCCCTCATGGAAGCTATGAAAGACGGGACTGTGAAACGGCATGCCATTGCCTCGTTAGGCATGATTGGAGACCCTCGTGCCTTTCAGCCAGTCTTAGATGCCTTGAGAGGAAAAGGTATTCATCAAGACGGCAAACCCATGCCAGGCTGTATTATCAGCGAGGATCTCTTGATTAAAGAAGCGGCCGCCACTGCGCTGGGTCATTTCCGCCATCCTAAAGTCATTCCGGATCTTATTCTGTTACTGAAAGATTTAGTCCTTCGTGATTATGCATCAAATTCATTAGTGATGATTGGTGATACCGCCATCGAACCTCTCGTCTCATTTCTCCATGATCCAGATCTTTCCAAAGTTCAGAAGGAAAGCGAACGGGTGTTGGCATTCGCCACCACACGCATGACCGCATCTGGAGCCCTCAAAAAAGTCGTATTGGATACGCTAGATAAACTGGGATGGGAGCCAACCGACAGTAAGAGCAAAGAAACTCGAGAAATTGAGTACACTGATACAATGAACGTTCTCGGAGAAGGAGGGGAAGGCCGCTTTGGGAAAAGCGGGGATATTGCTAAATCAGCGAAAGCTAATAAAATCGAACGGTAGCCCTTCAAAGAAGTGAAAAGTAAGGAGTGAGAAGCAGGAGAGGGGGAAACCCCCAATTCACTTTTCCCCTCCATTCTTACTTCTACCTTCTCACTTTTCCTTTCTCAAGGTTTTTGGAAGTGTAAAATACCCCAGGTCAAATGCCCCGCCTTTCCAGCATCAACCCAGTGCTGTAAACCCACTTTCATATTCGCAAGATATTCTTCAGCACACACTCGAATGAGATTGTTATGTTGAGCCACGAGTTCTTGCCGCACCCGCCCGTAGTGCGCTGGTAAATTTTTTGATAAATCAAAAATCTCTACTTCCTTCAATCCACAATCTTTGGCCATTTTTTGATAATGCTCAATAGACCCCAAAGAATCTAAATGGATACGATCAAGAATCGGTTGCAAAACATTTTCAGGGCACTTGGCGCTTTGCATAGGATCGGTGAAAATGAACTGGCCGCCTTTGGCTAACACCCTGGCAACCTCTTCAAAGACTTTCTTACGATCTCCACTATGCAAAATGGCATCTTGAGACCACACCAAATCGACACTCCCGTCGGGTAGTGGAATATCTTCAAAGCTCCCATCAATGACATTGATCGCTAGGCTTATGCCCTCTTTCTGATTGAGTTCCCGATTTCGAGTATTTTGGGTTTCGCTTAAATTCAGACAACCCACCTGGCACCCATATTTTTTCACGAGATAACGGGCTGAACCTCCATACCCTGATCCAATATCCAATACTCGTGTTTTGGAATCAAGATTCTTGACAGATGCGGCAATTCGTTCAACCGTCCGTCGACTCGCCTCAACAATTGGATCGTTGTCAGAATCGTACAGTCCAATATGGATATCTTCGCCGCCCCAAATCGTGGCATAAAACCGATCGGCATCTGAGCTATTATAATATTCACGAGCGATATCAACTGCCGCTGAGTATTCTTGACTCCCTGCATTACCAACAGCAGAACCGGATCGCTCCTCATTTTTATAGAGTTTTTCAGCCACATGGACGTAAAAATCAGGATCTTCGACCTTATGGGTTTCTTGGAAATCGCCATAGGTTTTTACCTGTTGAAAACCCACTTCATTCATGAGCCGTCGTGTATATTCTTTTCGCAGTGGGTACATATTGAGATGAAAGACTTCCTTATCAGCAAATGTATAGCGGAATCTGGCTAGCCCTTCATCCACGTATTCAGGCTCTGCACTGACGTTATCTCCGCAATAATAATAGACATGCTTCGAGGTAAACCCATTGTCTAAAATGCCATCATAATTGCGTTGATCCAGAATAAGCACCCCGTCATGTCTCAAGGCCGTGTAAAACTCAGCTAACGCTTTTCGCCGATCTTGCTCGGCAAAAAGATGAGTCAGTGAATTACCTAGGCAAATAACAGCATCGTATTTATTGTGAATGTCCCGACTCAGCCAGCGCCAATCGGCATGAACCGTCTTCATGATAAAGCCAGCTTTTCGCGCATTTTCAAAGGCTCTCGCTAACATTTCTGGACTGCCATCCGCACTCGTCACATCGAACCCCGCGCGCATAAGTCGAATGGAATGAAACCCTGTTCCCGTTGCGACATCTAAAATACGCTTGACGCCACGATCCTTCAAAATCCTGATAAAAAAGTCACCTTCACTCGAAGCACGAGCGTCCCAGTCAATTAAATCGTCCCATTTTTGAACAAATCTATGGACATATTCCGCTTTTTATAAATCTGTCTTTAGTTTAGCGATAGGATTATCGCCATATGATTGTTTCTCACCCATGGAACAACCTCCTAAGGAGCGCTGCCGTCTCCTCCCCCTGAGAAGCGGGGTAAATTGAGGAAAAGAACAACTATTGTGTTGACTGGGGAAGGCTAAAGAAATGCAGGAGTATACCCGTCATCTCTTTCGCTTTCCTTAAGACCAGGAAATAAAAAGGGCCTCCGAACTTCTCATGCGAGCGTTTGAAAGGCCCTATTTCTTAACGAAGAGGTCTAGAATCTAACCCTTTAAGCTCATCAGAGCAACCCCTTTCGGGGAATAAGTCCTTTTAAAAACCTTAAAAAGTATCCTAAATACATCAATTACCTAGAAATATATACGCACTTCAGGCTATCGCTATTCCGCCACTCGTGTCTCAGAAATAATGAGCAGATCCTTCTATAAGCCCGGATATGAAAACGGTTGCGTCCTTCATTCCCATGGCCCATATATCGCCTTGGTAAACCGGCTTAATTAGCTGAAAGCCTAGTCCACCCAGCAAGACCACAGCCTTTCACGGCCTTCGCAGCCGACTTCGGCGAGTAGGCTTGATACACGGAGCCTTCTCTCGGTACGCGAGCATAGGCAAAGGGCGAGAACGCCGCCGGCGCAGTGCTTCAACATTCCCCACATGCCCATATTCCAGCCCACGTTCCTTGTCCATGATTGTTAATTATGGTAGGGCTATGCTTCCTCATATAGATTGTATCGTTCCATGAATCCTCTCAAATCTACCACCCTCGTCTTTAACATCTCCTGCGCCCTGGCGTTTCTATTCCTTTTGTGGGGCGGACTTGCTCCAGATCATTTAGCCAAGACCACCGGAGCCCTTCAGTCATCCCTCCTAGATACGTTTGGCTGGCTCTACGTCATTTCGGCGTCGGGATTTTTGCTTGCTGCACTCTGCCTCATCTTTTCTCGTTACGGCGATATACTCCTAGGCCCTGACGGAGCCGAACCAGAATTTAACCTCTTCACGTGGTTTGCCATGCTGTTTTGCGCGGGCATGGGAATCGGGTTGGTTTTTTGGGGAGTCGCCGAACCCACATCCCATTTCCATACACCGCCTATGGGTGAAGGTGGAACGACCGAGGCTGCTCGCCTCGCACTTCAATACTCATTTTTCCATTGGGGCCTGCACCCGTGGGGTATTTATACGATGGTGGGCCTGGCACTCGCGTACTTTCAATTTCGTCGAGGAACACCAGGCCTATTTAGCCTTGCCTGCCAACCCGTGTTAGGCAAGCATTCCACTGGACCTTTGGGCACTACAGTGGATGTCATAGCGGTGTTCGCGACTGTTTTTGGAGTGGCCACGTCGTTAGGGTTTGGCGCGGTGCAAATCAGCGGAGGTCTTTCCTATGTCTTTGGCATCCCTAATACGCTGAGCACCCAATTGACGCTGATCGGCATCGTGACCATCTTATTCATGCTCTCAGCCCAAACAGGCTTACATCGAGGCATCAAATATCTCAGCAATCTGAATATGATTCTTGCGCTCTCCCTACTTTCCTTTTTGCTATTTTTGGGCCCTACGCATTTCATTATGACCGTCTTGCCATCTACCTTTGGCCATTACCTCCAAAATCTCCCCACGATGAGCCTGAATTTAGGTCCATTTGGTGATTCCACGTGGATTCACGACTGGACCCTCTTTTACTGGGCCTGGTGGATTGCCTGGGCTCCATTTGTCGGCACCTTCATCGCCAGAATTTCGAAAGGTCGAACAGTGCGTCAATTTGTGCTCGGCGTGTTGCTCGTCCCTACCCTCTTTTGTGCATTTTGGTTTACCGTCTTTGGCGGAACGGGGATTGCCTTGGAACTTTTTCAAGACGTTGACTTGAAAGCCGTCATGGATAATCAAGGCGTCGAAGTATTGCTCTTTACCGTGTTAGAGCAGTACCCCATGGGCACGTTCATGTCCCTCATCGCCATCTTTCTCATCGGCACCTTCTTCATCACTTCAGCTGACTCGGCCACCTTCGTACTCGGCACGCTCACCACCAATGGCAGCCTCAATCCGCCAAACCATATCAAATTCACCTGGGGCGTCATTCAATCTCTTTCCGCTGCCATTCTCCTCTGGTCTGGAGGATTGAAAGGCCTCCAAACCGGCGCCATCCTTGCCGCCTTCCCCTTCGTCTTCGTCATCATCATCCTCATCATTTCCCTCCTGAAATCATTTAAAGAAGAAGTGCGAAGATAGGCTTTACCCGATTATTTTAATCCTACAAACTGGAAAATATTTACGTTTGCGATAGTTGCCAGGTTTCGTTCAGGCAGCTGATCTACTTTTCGTTCGGAAATGTAGACAAAACCATTGACGCCCCATCCGGTCTCCCCAGATTAAGCTGACGCAAGAATATTGAGGATCGAACGGCAGACGTCGGTTGTTAGGAAAAGTGCTTATAGAATCTATGAAAAGTTGATTTCATTCAATAAAAGGTGTGATGGTGTTAGCATAATTAGGGAAAAGAAAATTTCACATTGTATTGCGAAACGTTGATGACCGAACCTCAGGGCCCTGAGAATCCACCTAATCAGAAAATGAGGCACAGGCCCATCGATGTAAGTGGAGGCGTGAAAGGAGAGCCCGTAAAGTATTTGGGGATCAAACCCTATGACCTCGATAAACACCAATTTAGCATTTTGAGAAAGTCTTTCAACAATAAGAGCATTTGGTTTAATTCGGCTTTGGGAGGAACCCGTTGAGGAATTGTCATATCAAAATTAACGCAGCTTGCAATAGATCAAAAGCTCCTAAACCTGGAATATTATGAAACTATAGCAATAGATTTAGGTGGTTTTGTCATAATTGTATTTTGGTTATTACGCAAATATGAAATACGTGAAGAAGAAAAAGAAAAAAAAGAATTGATCGAAAATATTGCTAACTGGTTCGAATGAAATCCAAAGCAAAATATACATGTCACGCAAAAAAAAGAGATGGAAAAATGAAATTAGACTCGCTCCCAACGGAATTTAAACCATACAAACAGCTAGAGATTGCAGCTAACAAAATCATTGACGGTGTTGCATTATTATCTGTAAGCGACTTTATTCCAGTCTTAATTGGAAAAGGCGAAGGTCCTGAGATTTGGGTTTCTATTCCTGCCGATCAAAAAGGTAAAGAATGGCAGCCATTAGTCAGAAAAAATATATCTTTACATGAATCAGTTAATGTAATGGTCAAGGGGAATATAGTAACGGTAGCCACACCTAACGAAATACTTCTTGAAATCAAAGAAATGACAAGTGAAAACGTGGAAATAACGACATTTAACCTTCGGCCATTTGGGATTAATGTTATTCTAGAAAATGGCTCTCTAAATGTCATGACTAACCGCTATTCTGGCAATACGGTAAAGGATGTAAAGATATTTATTAATATAGGAAGTGGAGCAAAGCCTAATTAAATGCACAGGACGTAGAAAAGATTCAATCACATTGACGCCCAGCGAGGGGCCGAAAATTCATTCCGATGCTGCTCATTTCAGCAACGACACAACCTCCCCAAGTGGAATACCAAAATTCCTGAGACGATTAACTTCCTCTGGACCAACGCCTGCTGGCTGACCCCTGAGACAGACGCTCTAATCAATAGGCGAGCCTTGTCTGAGCAAAGCGAGTTATCCAGCCCTCCGATAGTTCTCATCCTTCTCATATGGTGTGACCAGGTTGGGCGTCAATGGTTTTGGGTCCTTTTCCGGAACGAAAAGGACCTCGGCCGCAGAGACGAACCCCGGCATATCTCATACATTATGGCAATTAATTGGCTAAATTTTGTAGAAAGATGAAATGAAATGGCGCTAGAAATACTTGTAGGTTTATATGTCGTGAACGAGGCAGGCTATCAATTGTACCGCGATGAGATGATACCCATTCTTGAAAGCTATGGCGGAGGGTTTGGTTACGATTTCAAGGTTTCTGAAGTGCTCAAATCTCAGACCAAGGCCCCGATCAATCGCGTGTTCACGATTTTCTTTCCTGCCCAAGATTCAAAGGACTCGTTTTTCTCAAACGCTGAATATCTCCAGGTTAGACAACGCCATTTTGAGAAGTCCGTGAGCGCCACCACGACAATCGCAACATATGAACGATGAGAGCACACCTTCGTCATCGCGGAACCATACCCCAAACACCCCCAAGCTTGACAGGCCGCGTGGACTACCTCATTCCCTAAGACTACTCATTTCTTCTTGACCGACGCCTATGGACTGGTCGGTTGGGCAGTAGTTTTCATCAATAGGCAGGAATTTTCCTAACGCAGTGAGTTGGCCTGCTTTTCTAAGACTCGCGTTCGTCCGACCAATTTAGGCAAACGTAGCGTCAAAAATTCCCGAAGCAACAACGGTTGCGTACTTCAAAGCATATCAGGCCAAAAGGTCGGTGTCTTGGCGCCCCCGGTATCTGTCGGAAATTCCAATTCTCTTCCTATGAGATCGCCTTCTTCAAATGCTCCCTATTTCCTTGTAGCTTTTATTCATATTTCGCGCTAGGCTTGGCTAACTGACAGAGACCCTTAATCCACGCTTGATGAACAGGATGAACAGGCCTGTTCTCGAATTGGAGGATTCTATGCTGCATGTGTCAACGAAAGTTGAACGAGGGGCGGTTGTGCTCGCACTATCTGGTCGATTTGATTTTCATGTTATGGAACAGTTTCTTTCTAGACTGGAGCATGCCGAAACCACACATCTTCCGAGGCATGTGATCGTTGACTTGAGCCAAGTAAATTTCATTGACAGCATGGCAATTGGACGGTTGGTGACCATATGCCAGCGTCTCCAACAAGCCTTAATCCGGTTTACCCTTGCTGGCCAATGTGGTGAGGTAGATATCACCTTGCAAGACATTGACTTTGAAGGGATTGTCCCCACTGTTTCGACGGTAGAAGACGCACTAGCCTTGCCGCCATGGCAACATATCTTGTAAAGGAGCTCTGATGTCTGAACAAGGTACTCAAGCACCCCACATTACGATGACCAAACCATTCTCCGGCTTTCTATATTTTTAGACCAATGCATAGAATCACAGCCCAAGACCATTACCATTAAAACTAAGATGAAGAGATTTCTCATGAACAATCCTTAGTTGCCACTAAAAGCAGGCCATCGAGTCTGACCCAAAGCCCATTGAAGAAAGAAAGGTCCGACATCTCCTATCCCTTGTCCTATTCCGATTGTTTGAGGCCTGCTATCCGGCCCTAGGATCTGACGCTCTTACATCCTGCTGACCTTGTTTGAGCGCAGCGAGTTGGTTCGTCTTGCTTCTTGCCTCCATCCCTCAAATGTGGCCGGATTGGGCGTCAATGGCTTTAGGATCTTTTCACGAAAGAAAAAGGCCTCGCCTGTCATGGCAAAACCCGGCATCACAGAACATAAGTTAGATATTGTGGCTAAACAAACAAGTACATCGTATTGCAATTACGAATAGTTTTGGGGGCTGACACCTGACTTGCAATAAGTTAGGTGTTAGCCGCGTACGTAAAGCATTGTAAATTAACACGGCATCAGCAGTTGGAACTGATGAAATACTTTGTTGCAGGCACACAGGCCAGAACAGCAGCAGATTTGGCAGATATTCATCACCATACTGCCATCCGTTTCTTTCATAAATTATGCGGCGAAATTGTCAGTAAACAACAAAATCGGGCCACGCAATTTTGTGGTGGAGTTGAGGTTGATGAGAGTTATTTTGGTGGACATCGCAAAGGAACACGGGGCCGGGGTTCTGCCGGAAAAGTTATCGTATTTAGCCTGTTAAACGCGGTGGAAAAGTCAACACCGTGTCTGTCGCCAACGGGCGAAGAAAAACACTATTACCTGTAATCAGACAGAAAATAAAGCCTGCCAGCGTTGTCTCTACCAACGGGCATACGACTTATAACGCCTTAGATGTGTCCGAATTTACGCATTTCAGAATTAACCACAGCCAGAAATATGTACGCGATCGCAACTACATTATCGGCACTGAAAACTGTTGGTCGCAAACGAAACGACATTTGCGAAAATATAATGGTATCTCAAAACAGAACGTTGAATTATTCTTGAAAGAATGTGAATGGAGGTTTAATGAAGGTTCACCAATACAACTCCTGATCGACCTGAAAAATCTTCTTAAAGAACAATATTGTCAGCCCCTAGTTTTTTCAATCAAGGAAATAAAGATGGATTCCCGATAACAATTGTCGGGAATGATAGCGGAATAATGATTACTCAGAGATATCGTTGATTGAATTTCTCCATGCAGTTGGCTCGGACTAAAAACATCCTAAATTCTAAAGCCCTTTTCTGTCCCCTCGAGGAATAACCAACTTCGCATCGAGAAAGTCTTGGTGAGTGAGATCCATGCCTCTGGCAATGCTGCGAATTTCTTCAATTTCTTCAAGCGCCGTCTGATCGGCGGCATTAGCCACCTCAAAGAGGCAATGGAGAAATTCCTGCCTTTCTGTCCTCGTTGTTAAGTCCTTAAAGCGCTTCACCAGTCGCACACCATCTAACCCCCGAAAAATCCGGTGATGGCTGATTTCTGCAACCAGTTGAGCCTGTTCTTCTGTCAGCGTCCAACGGCGCTGAAGTACACCACTCATAACCTTCGTTTCTTCCGGAGAGACGACATGATCAATGCCGGCGACTCGAGCCATCAACCCCGACGCAAGGCACAACTTGCGAATGTCGGTATCAGGCAGGTCGAAGGTGATGCCTCGATCTCGTAATTCCATAGTAACCTGGAAATAAATCGTGTTTTTAATGAAGTCTTCCAAGCGACTTTCACGATCATGTTCTTCGGTATACTGCTGTCCACGGAGATTGAGCATCCGTCGAAACGGGCGCTGAAGATGGCTTAAGAAACCGCCGCTGCCCTGTTCAAGATCATCACGTAACTGTTGCACAACTTCTCTTTGTTGATCACCCTCTGCTGCTCCTGGAGGTATAAGTTTTTCAATAGTTTGTAGTGCCAAGACTTTATCCTCAGCTGATCCCATACGCCCGAGCACACGATCCAACAGACGTTGTCGTTCTTCCTCACCTACCGGAGAAGCCATATAGAGTTCCAGCTCCATCCATTCCTCTCCCGATATATCAGGGAGTTGAAAGAGGAGTTCTTTGAGACCGTTGATTTCAGTGGTTGTTAAGGTGCCATCCGCCCACGCGGCTGCGATTAAGAGTTTGCCTAATTCCAGAATGAACCGTTTGGCTGCCATGTCCTCTTTCACCTTTCATCATTGATCAATCGTACGTCAACACGAGTTCGCCCGAACATATTCTGTCGGGTCATTCGAGATGAGAAACGCGGGCCATTCTCTAGAGGATCTAGTATACCGAATGTGTCATCGAGGCTAAAGGACAAGAGAAGACGGATGCAGCGCAAGCTTTATATGACTGAGAACAACCTCTCATTCAATGAATAGGCTCACAGCACCTGATGAGGAATGGAATCGAGCAGGTCATGGACCATGCCAACCAGGTCTTCAAGCCGAAAGGGTTTGGAAAGTGTCCGCGTGGCACCAAATTCTGTTGCTTCAATCAGAAAATCTAAATCTCGATCACCACCTCCCGACATCGCAATAATCGGAATGGCTGTGCCGAGACGACGAAGCGTGCGCACAACTTCCAGACCATCGATTTCGGGCATAAGAACGTCAGTAATCACAAGATCAACCAGCTGTTCATGATATAGACGCAACCCCTTTCGACCATCAGAGGCCGTCAACACATGATACCCTTCCATCGTTAATCGCTCTTGCATGGAAGCGGCAATATCGGCTTCATCATCCACGACTAATATTGTTTGCGTCACCTCATCATCTCCTCATTGCAGAAGATCATCACCTATGGTCTATCATCATGAAACATTCACATCTGGTCATGCAGCCTGCAAGCCATAACAAGCCTTAGGAATTCTGTTGGGTACATGCGCGACAGACTGCTGCCACGAGCTGCTGAGGATCATAGGGCTTTGCCATCACCGCAAATGCTCCAGCCTCATTCGCATGTTGTTCCATTTTTTTGTCATATTGCCGCTTAACAATATCACAGGAACCCTATTGATACTTTCACGATTGGCCAAAGCGATGAGAAAATTCTCACCATTGATCACCGGCATGTGGTAATCGGAGAGGATCACGTCTACCGAAAGCCCAGCATCCAGGAGATCCAGGGCCTCCAATCCATCATCGGCCTCCTTGCAGTCAAAACCATGACTTTCTAAGAGCAATCGCATCGCTCGTCTAATAGATCGATCATCATCAATAATTAGAATAGGTTTATTCATGTCGGAAATAGGGTCATGCGCTGGTACAAACCACTTGGGGCGATCCCCTGATAATTCAATCGTCACTGATCGTGTAAGATTCACAGACAACCCGCCTCTATGAAAGACCCTGCCCAAACAGGTTTGGCAGACACGCCTCACTGATTGTCCTACGGCAAACTCACTTCCTAAACTCTGCAAAACCACTGCCATTAAATTATTTCACGCCTTTAACAGAAACAGCTAACGGCAACTGATTGTTATTGAAAGATATTTTCTCTCTGTCTTTCAATATCTCCCTCTTGAACGTTGTCGAGGAGCTCAAAGCAGATATCCGAAAGGATACGTTTGATATCTCTTCGTATTGCACGTCCCCTAAGCAATTCCATGGATGACTAAGAACAATTTAAGTAGTAGCGACTCATCACGATATGGAGGAGGGGATTCACGGATTGCGACACCACAAAGAACTTGCTACAAGGGAATGTTAAAAAAAAGCCGCCAGCGGCATTCTCGCCCATTGGTCGTGCTCAAGTACTTGGAATTACGCTCCGCACGTAAAAAGGGCTGCGGCCTTGCTGGGTTACTTTTTTGACCATTCCTGGCTAGCTTCTACCAACACAGTTTCCTGGAGCATTTACGAGCTAATTTTGAGACATATTCAGAAACCCCGACAACTCTGTGCAGGCGCGCCACAGGGGCTTTACAAGATAATTGAGATAGACCCATGAAAACTCATTTTTCCGATTTTCGTACGGATCAGTTCTCCTTTACATCAGACCCTCTTTTAATTTTGGAGAATTTTTGGTCTGCGAGTGAACGCAAGATATTTCAAGACGCGATGAACGGCTCTACCTGGACCTCGCTAGCTGATATGCCAGCAGTGGCCAACGCGTTCAAAAATTGCGGCAATTGGCTCAAAGCCGAGATGGTTTCTGCGGATGGCCAGCGTTTCATGGAACGAGTGGGGCTCTCATGTATCGCCGAATACATGGAATCGTTTCCCAATATCACTGGACGTCATATCAATTTCAATTATTATTCTTATGGCCGAGGTGATTGTCTCTCGACACATGACGATACTGACGATGCCTATACGACTGCACAAGGGAAAATACCTCCCACCCGCCGCTTAGCCTTAGCCACGTACTTTCATGATGAATGGCAACCCGATTGGGGGGGAGAACTCATCCTTTACAAAAAAACTTTAGACTTGCAGGGAAAAACGCAGCTAGAAATCGCTCAATGCATTTCGCCATCCCCAGGCTCACTGGTGATCTTCACAGTACCCCAGTTTCACCGTGTCTGCCGTGTTGATCCCTTAGCTGGCGATCACAAACGTCTCTCTATCGCGGGCTGGTTCATGACTGGGCATTGAATAGAGAACGACACCCGTGCGCAACGCGGCAATATCTTGAGAAGCGGTAGAGAGCCCCTGCCTCCGCCATTATTCCTGATCTCATTCCTTGAGTAGTCCGGCCTTGCTGAGCCGCCGATTTAATCCTTCCCACTGTCTTCAGATCTCGACATCACCTCCAGAATGCCCGAGAGCTATGTCACCACCACAAACAGGACATGAATAGTTACTAGAGCCCTTTTAACCAAATATGATAAAGTTTTTATGAAGCCTTCTCTACTCGAAATGGTTCTACCATTTCATCCCATAATGGTCATGGAACGAAGCGAACCATCCTGGTAGTCTCCTCAAACATGGCTTGTGAGACGCGCCCTGTTATTCATCATTTTTCTTTCACGAATCTGTCAATACGGGATACAATACGAATAATGAAAAATTCATCAATGAAACCATTAATTTTTTGGCTCACGACCCTCTGTGTATGGAGTCTGTTTACTGGGTGCGCAACTCATGCCATGGATCAGAAGAAATTCAACGGAGAAGGGTTTCGAGTTTCAACGCCCAACTTGCAGACACGGGCAGTCGTATGGGGAAATCATTCGGAAGCCGTGAAACACGCATCAGGCTGGCTGAACAATGAGCAAATACTTGTACTCTATCGCCTGGCAGACAACGAAATTGACAACACGGCAATGGTGCCTCAAGCCAAGGCGAAGCCACAAGCTCACATGCTCTCAGCAGCTCGGAGAGTAGGGGCTCCTTTGGTGATTTTTTTACACATCAATGAAAAGCTGGTTGAACCAAATATTGATCCGATGAAACTGGATGATGCGACTCCGAGGACTGTTGAAGTTGAAGTTCGAGGAATGAATGCGAACACGCAGGATCTCGTATTTGGATCAAAGGTCTGGAATTCTGAACCACTCGTCGCATCCGACCAATTGGTGAGAGATCTCACAACATTCGCGCTCATCAAGGCCTTGAAAGAACCACAATCCTCTGTGCCTCCTCAGCAGATGCTGCAGCAAAAAATGAATACAAGAGAACAAGTACGGGTTGTGCCTGATCCAGCATATAAGGAAATTTCTGCGTTGCCTCCAGATTCCTCTCTTGTCGAAAACGCTCCCACCGAAACCTCCAATCTTCCTACCCAGTCAAGTTCCCTGAACAATGGGGAAATGCTAGAAAAAGAGACCAAACCTCTCATGTACACCACGGATGAAAACATCTTAGAATCGAAAATTGAACCGTTGTATTCCGAGAACTCTGTTGAGGAAACTCCAGACCAGGACTCGTCCACAGGACTCATCATTGGGAGTGGGGCGCTGTCATTGCTGTATACCCCGATCAAAGTAACCTACGCTGTGCTTGGCGGATTCTTTGGAGGCTTTGCATATATTTTGACAGGAGGAAATGCAGAAACAGCAACCTCTATATGGGATAGCAGCTTAGGTGGAACCTACGTGATTCAGCCAGAGCATTTGCGCGGCGATCAATCTATTCTCTTTATGGGACGATCCAGTAACACAGAAAGCGCACCCTAATTTCGCAAAAAGATGTTGGCCCTCTGACTTTCTCGGATATGGTCTCTTCCTATAGGCATCAGAGAATCTTCTTAATTTGATTATCTTCCATACGTGTGAATAATCGATTGAGTAGTAAATTGCCAACCAAAAAAATATTCATGAAGTCCGCATCACTGCAAAAGAAAATTCTTGGACTTTTCCTCGCTAGCCTATTCGTGATGGCTTCTTTGTCTATAGCTGCTCCATCAACGGCACGCATTACGATTCACACATTCGCGCCATATTACTCCCCGACGCTCATTCACATTGGCACGAGGACAGCTATCTCTTGGGATAATCCAACGGGAGCGCTTCACTCCATCACTCACGACGAATGTCAAAGTGGTGCATATTGCGCCTTTGATTCTGGTCCCCTCGGCCCCAACAGCACTTTCACTATTCCCCATTTACCTCCAGGTTCGTATCACTACCATTGTTCGTTCCACCCCATCATGCAAGGAGTTCTTGTCGTTCAAGACTCTGATGGTCCTAGTGAAACTTAGCCCCTAGATTCCAAAACCAACGTATTCTCTCCTCTCGTACCTCCGCCCCCATGACCTGAAAGTCTAAGTCAGACTGCCCCCGATTGTATTCCGTCAACAGACGTTCTACTCGAACCTTGACTCTCTGAATAATTATTGATAAATATAATGATATTAATATTGAGATTCATTATCATTATAGGCCACATAACATCAACGCAATATTAGAAGAACCTGCATCCTCCATATGAGTACACACGAAGCTATTGCTCGCTTCAACCACAAGTTGAAGCCAGCCAACGCATTGCTCTTCCCGGTCGAGGACTCTCCTCGCCCGCTGGGGATGGGCGCCCTTATCTCCTGTTGGACGCTCTTCCCCTTTTTTACCATCGATAGACTTCTTCAAAGGAGAACACGCACATGAAAATTGGGCATACCACAATACCACGCATGCGAGTCCCGGCCTTATTGAAAGGCCAAATGACCTTACTCAACTTAGCCACCTTACGAGGGCAATGGGGCATCCTCTCTTGCTTGCCACCATTTGATTATGGCGATGCCATTTTTCTCAACCAATGCTATCGGACTGTTGAAAAAGAGGGTGTGATTCTCCTAGGAATGTCGCTATCTGAAGATTCGTTTCTCAACGCCCAGCAATCCAAAACTAAAATTCTCCGAATTCCGTTATTAGCCGACCCCTTACAACGATTACGTCGAATATTTGGTGTGTCAGAAAATCTTAGCGCAAATCGCAGTCAAAGCTATTTCATTGATCCAGGAGGGGTGATCAGATATCACCTTGTCCATTCGTTGAACTGGCGAGGACTGTCCTTCCTCATAGAAATTTTGAAGCATTGCCAAGAACAATACCCTTCTTCCATCAAGGCTTCTCAAGCTGAGAACTCCTTCCACTCCCTCAAACATATCGTCACTCAACCCTGAAGAAAGGCTATACTGATGCCACCAACCCTACAAGCCAAGCTGAATGTGTGTGAATGCGGCAATCTCCATCTTTCATACGGATCAATGACTCTTCATTTCTCAAGGACAGAATTTGTGAATTTTGCCGTGCAGGTCAATCGAATGGCCGCAAACATCTCACGCACTCCACTGCTTCCCCAAGCTTTAGCCTTTGGCAACAGAGAAGATCAGAATTTCTCTTGACGGGAAGAAAGCCAGGTAGACAGCAAAAAAGACGCTGGGTACTATCTCCCTAGCACATCACAGAAAGAACGAAAAGTTGATAGCTAATACACTTGAGGCAGTCCACAGAATGGTACGTTTTAATTCTGTGAGACATAGCTCATCATTTCGCAGAAAGTCGTGACGCGATGACACCAAAGAAATCAATAATCCAGCAGATATGGTTTTTGACGTTTACGCTTGTATGCCTAACCTGGGCCATTCCTATATTCGAACAGTCCGCTGTCGCCCAGACTAAGCCTACAAAAGAACACGTGACCGTCATCCTCAAAGATTATACTGTTCATCCCAATACCACCCAAGCCAAAGCAGGGAGACTCACATTCGAAGCGGTAAATGAGGGGATGAGTACGCACGAACTGGTCATTCTTAGAACAGCGCTAAAACGCACTGCCTTACCACGCAAAGAAGCCAAGGGTCAGTCAGGGATTATAACGGAATATCTCGTGGATGAAGACGATGCCCAAATTGAAATCGTGGATGAAATTGAAGAATTCCCATCAGGTACGAGCCAAAAGAAAACGGTATCCTTGAATCCTGGTCGCTATGTGTTGTTTTGCAACATCCCCGGACATTACGACAAAGGGATGCATGCCTCATTTCACATCGTTCCGTAGTAAAAGATTTTCTTTCTCTGAAACCAATGCCTTGCTCACTCATACCCCAAGGGAATTAAATACCCTCAGCTCTCTACAGGGCATAAAATGCGATGAAAATCACGGCATCCTCAAACAATCATTGAGGCCCCATGCATCCTTCACGCACGATGGATGACCTACAGATTCTTTCGATTTCACTCGACCAACCACCTTAGTCCATAGTTGATATGTTGCGCTCAATGTCATCAGTCTCTCGAAAAGAAGAATGATCGAATATGGCTCGAATTCTTGAAATTGCAGAACTAGGCGCACCGGTCATTCGGCAGCAAGCGGCTACAGTCACAGATGTTCATGATCATCAACTTCAAGCCTTCATCGATGACCTCTTTGCGACCGCAGCCGATGAAAACGGCATGGGGATCGCCGCACCTCAAGTCTCTGTTCCCAAACGAATCATCATTCTTTCATCTCACCCAAACGTCCGCTACCCTTATGCACCGAGCATGGAACCGACGGCAATGATCAACCCTGAAATGACGTGGGGCTCTTCCGACATACATAAAGATTGGGAAGGGTGTCTCACCGTACCTGGCATGCGAGGATTAGTCCCAAGACACCAAACGATTCGAATACGGTATCAGAATCGTGAAGGTGTCTTGATCGAAGCGGAATACGAAGGATTTCTCGCCAGAGTTTTTCAACATGAAGTCGATCATCTAGACGGACTGGTTTTTTTAGACCGAGTAGAATCAACTACAGATTTGGTCACCGAAAAAGAATGGCAGAAGATCATCGCCCAAAATAGGCAATCTTGATCATTATTTTCGAGCTAAAGTTCGAATCAGTCGCACTTCTCCTCTTCCATCTTCCTATCTTTTTAGACTGATCGTTTTCATATTTCGAAGGTATCTTTCGAGAGAACACGCTCCCTTAAAAGTATTTATAATTGACTATTACATTCTTTAAATTTACTATCAATTTCAAGTATTCGAGTTAATTCAACCCATGCCCTCTACATCCTTTAGCATGAGTCATACGCCACGTGAAGATAACATGGCGAAGCATTCTTCTAAACAGTTGCTTTCTCCTAACCTCCGGCAACCTGGATAAAGCGCTGAGCTCTACTGACATTCCTCTCAGGCTCAAAATTACAGAATCACGCAGCCGAGCCCTCACTGATGGATTGTTGCAGAGAGTCAATGCGGCTCCAACTACACTGCTTCCAGAACCTGCTGATGTCCCACTCATTCAAGCAAGCGAATGGCAATGGCATCGCTATCTCAAGCACGCACTGCATCTTCCAAAGTGGCTTGATCTCGCCTTAGAACATCGAACGCGCTTCGAAACCTATGATCATCCTTGGCGATCGAGCCAGCCATTAGGGCGGACGGACTCACAAATTCAACAGCGTTCCCGTCTTCGGTTTGGACTAAATAGCGAAATACTTAAATTTCTCTTTGAAGGGCAAGATTCCCGCGTTCATTTGGATGATGCCAATAGCTTCGTAGACACCGGCATCGAAAATACAACTGACATTCTTCAGCTCATGATCTCCGCGACTGCACCCAATCTATTTGGGACCGGGCTCCGCACCGATCTCCATCTTGGGAGAATGACCATGGACATTGGTGGGCGGCGACTCATCACTCGCAATGCATTTCGTAATACGACGAATGCATTTGATGGCATTCATTGGCAACTAGCCCAGAGCGAGACTTGGCGAATTCGTGCTTTTTTAGTAGAACCCGTGTTGCGAGACGAGAGGGGACTAGATGAACAATCTCGACGAAGTGTGTTTTGGGGAACCTATATTGAAAGCAGCCCCCTAGCCTGGCTCAGTCTTAATGCCTATTATTTTGGTCTGAATGATCAACGAAGCTCTTCAATCAGTGCTCAACGAACGTTTTCGACGCTTGGCATTCGACTGTATAAGAACTCAGAAATTAGACAATTCGATTATGAAATTGAGACGGTGTGGCAAACGGGAAAACGCGGCAATATCGATCACTTCGCGCATTTTCAGCATATCAACCTCGGCTATACCTTCGACTTCCCATGGTCTCCACGATTGCTCATTCACTATGACTATGCCAGTGGAGATCGCGACTCAAAGGACAGTCAAGATTCGGCATTCGACACCCTTTTCGGTGGCAGGCGATCTGAATATATTCCTACAGGAAATTTCGGGCCATTCTTCCGTTCGAATATAAGTTCACCTGGATGGCGCCTCATATTTGTTCCCGCAGAGAGCTGGAAATTACAAGTGAAACACCGAATTTGGTATTTAGCGACCGCTCGCGGAGCTTTTGCTGGAAGCGGTCTTCGTGATACATCCGGTAGATCGGGAAAATTTCTTGGGCATGACGTCGAATTGCAGGCTCAGTGGAAAGTGAATCAGAATGTAGAATTCGATGCTGGTTATGACCATTGGTTCAAGGGCAATTATTTTGACAGGCTTCCCGCTAGGGCAGGACTACCATCTGGCGGGGAAAAAGACACTGACTATTTTTACATCATGACCACATTCAGATTTTAGATATATTGCTCCTGGAGAATAGCTATGTTCGTCAGAATCTTGACAATGATCCTCTTCGGCCTACTTCATGGTTTTTTGGTCACCGTCTCAGCCAACGAAGTCCGTGTTGCTGTTGCGACGAATTTCAAAATTACCCTCAATGCGATCGCTGCCGACTTTGAACGAACGACCGAACATACCGTTCTCATCAGCTCTGGCTCGAGCGGAAAGTTCTTTGCTCAAATTCAACATGGGGCCCCTTTTGATGTGTTTTTTTCCGCCGATGTCACACGTCCGGAATTGCTTGAAGAAGCAGGGCTGGCAGTACCCGGCAGTCGATTTACCTATGCTATCGGACATCTGACCTTATGGAGTCCCAATTCCAACATGCTCAAGAATGATGGTCCCACCGTCCTATCAAGTGGCCAGTTCACACATTTGGCAATAGCCAATCCTAAAACAGCCCCTTACGGAGCCGCAGCTGAACAAACTCTCAAAAACTTGGAACTCTGGAATCATGTGAAGAATCGAATTGTCCGAGGAGAAAATATCGGACAAACGTTTCATTTTGTTTTTTCGGAAAATGCGCAACTCGGCTTTGTCGCCCGTGCTCAGGTTCTCGATCCTAAAATTAACGGAGTGGGTAGTCGCTGGGATGTACCAGCGGATTTACATGAGCCAATACGACAACAAGCGGCGCTTCTTCTCCATGGGGAGGATAATGAAGCGGCCAAAACCTTTCTGGACTATGTCCAAGACCCGCAAGCTCGAATGATCATCAAAAAGTTTGGATATGAGCTGGAATAAAAGAAATCGAGCGGAGTAAGGCTGCAACAAGGGCAGGGTATTGTATTATCCGGCCTAATTTCTACCTATTCGACCTTTGAACCGCTTTGTCGCAATTCTTGATAGCGTTCATCATCTTCTTTGCATTGAGATAAACGATAAGTCCGATCAATCTGAATCACACGCTCAAGACAACGCAGCGCTGAAATCTGGTCTCCACGCTCCACATACATATCAGCGAGCAATCGCAAGGCCCCGGCCTCTCTAGGTCCATTGCCTAACTTAATGAAATGTTCGGTCGCATTGTTTAAACACGACTCCGCTTTCTGAGAATTCCCTGTCACTAAAAATGTTTTTCCGAGTTGACCGTAGGTCGCCGCCAACCCATCCTCATTTCCAACCTTTCGATGAAATTCCAGAGCCACTTGAAACGCATCGATGGCCTCATCAATATTGCGTAGTTGGAATTCTTGCAGTGCGAGATTGCTGTAGAGAATTCCTAGGGCGCGGTCGTTTTCGAGAGGCTTCAACGCATCTAACGCTTCAAGATAAAACGCTCGTGCTATCTCCGATTGGCCAGTGTCGGCCTTCAGATTCCCCAGATTCACCAGCGTTTCACCAATGGCATTGCCTTCCTGAAGGGTCCGCTGAATATCCAGGACTTCTCGATAGCAAATTTCAGCCTGTGGATGATCTTGGATAAGCGCACACACATTCCCCAAGTTTCCAAGAGCGTCAGACAAATCCTTTGGAGATCCCCCATCTCGTTCTTCGAGGACCGCTTGTTCATACCAATGACGCGCCTGATCCAAATCTCCACGATGAAGAAAAATTTCGCCACGGCGAGAAGCTGAGCTTTTCATGGAATCCAAGAGCATTTTTGAAGAGGGTAAGGACTGCGAAAAACTTTTGAGGAAAGTGTAGAACCAAGGCGCCTGTTGCGCAAGTAAGTTGTCTTGTATATCAAGGCGTTTTAGGGATCCCTAGGAAAATTCAATAATTCGACGGGACTTCAGGCCCAAGCATTCCTAGTGATTCCGTTATTCCTTCTGAGTGGATATTTACATCTCGCTCAACGAACTGGCTTTCATCCACAAAATGAGTACGAAAGGCGTTCGTCACATGATGTGTATTATACGTTTGCCCGGTTTTCTCTTTTTCGTATTCTTTGGTGATGACTCGACCTCTTGGCGTCATTTTCCAATTCTCAAAATCTGTTCGACATTGCTTCAAGTCTAATTTGCACCAGACAAAATGTTTATCATCTAACGTGCTGAGATAGAGATCGACCTGCTCATCACTATCAGCATAATTCGCAGAATGCGTTCCGCATCCACTCAAGAATAGTGCGATACCGAAAATTCCGATCATGTAATTCTTTCTCACTCAAACCTCCGATTCATGATTATATCGGTCAGATCAAATTTTCCTGTACTGAGGAACAGGGTACGATGCGTATTACACGAAAAACCCTCATCTCATTGAATAGTCCTTCCAGTTAAGTTCCGTTTCTTAGAGTGTGTCGTGGCTTCAATATGCTATACTGCGACAGGTGATGGTTAGACTAAGTCTCCGAATATCCTCCTTTTCTGTAGGCAGTGATCATCATTGAAAAATCACATTCATAAACAGCGTTTTTACGGCAAATAACCTTGAAATATTACATCCCTTCAAACATGTTGAGATTGAGCCATTTCAAACGCTCCATGAGGATTACCAGCGTTCTGCTATTTTCGATGGCTATATTTGCAACGACCATTCTCGCGGAAGATCCAAAGATACAGTCAGACGAAGTCGTGGTTGATCGTGCGAGAGAGGCCTGGATTGATGGGTCAGTTCCGCAGGCCTTGGATATTCTGGAACAAGGCCTGCGTCATAATCCAAACGCTCTACAGCTAAGAAAGTTACGAGGCGATATCCTGACCACTATCCGAAAAAGTCAGGAGGCCTTAGAGGATTATGAGGCCATACTCAAAGAATCACCAGAATTCGTCACTGTTCGCTGGGCCAAATGGAGTACCTTAACTCGCTTAGGGAATGGGGACCTGGCTATTGCTGAATTGAGTAAGATGGCCAAAGAAGAAACCAATAATCCTTTGGTTCATTTGCGGTTAGCCCATGAACTTCGCAAACTCGACCGTTTAGAGGAATCGGTTGAAGGATACAAGAAAGCAGTAAAACTGGCGCCCGAGATGGCGGGTTGGCGACTCAACATGGCTCGCGCTCTTTTTGATATTTTGCAATATGATGACGCTCGTAAGGCAGTACAACATGTCTTGAAAACAGTGGAACGAGGTTCCCCAATTGAGATGGCAGCTCGAAACCTTCTCATGATCACCTACGGGGCTACCAAAGAGCGTGGACGCCGACATCAGCCTATTTTTAGCCCTGGCGGAACAGCAAAAGACCGTAAACGGTGGGGATTGATTCGTCATCAAGGGTGGGAACACTTCGCCAAAGGACGCTATCAAGAAGCCGAACCAATCCTTCGTGAACTTCTCTCACTGAAGCCCACCGACTATCATGTCTCATATGAGCTAGGTTCGACCTTGATGGAGCTCGGGCATCATGAAGAAGCCCTCGCCCTTCTTCAAAAAAGTATTGAACTGGGCCCAACGAGTGAGAGCTTCAGTGAGATATTTCTAGATACAATCTTCCGCATCGGCCAAAGCCTTGTGGCTCTAGAACGATGGGAAGACGCCTTACTCCATTTTGAGATTCTTCAAGAAATTGCGACGGTTCCGCCAGAAATCCTCAATGCCACAGCATCAAAAGAGACGGAGCCTGCCGCACTTGATCCAGAGTCAGGGGAAAACATTGATCTGGCGACACCCAGTGGCAAGATTATCGACAAGAAGAAACTTGACTCATGGTTCGAAAAGGTGTGGCAACACATTCCCAAGCCCGAACAACCCACCCAAGACGCCAATGAAACATTGCCGGCAGCCAATCTGACGGAGATACCTCCCGATTACTACACCAATCTTGCCGCAAAAAAATTTAAACCCGATGAACTATTTCATACTCGGGCTTCGTTGATGGGACGAGACGCAGATTTTAGCTGGTTTCGATTTGTGATCCCTGCAAGTCGCGTCATGCGTGATGACCTCCAAGTGGGCAGCCATGAATTCATTCCCATTGATCCCAACGATACATTTCCTGCAACACAGGAAGAGATTTACTTGGTCTTTGCCCTTGTGACGGCCTCGTACGATGCCATTCCGTTAACTGCGGAATGTTACCTCGAAACATCTCCCATTACGTGGGGTGAAGCTCCATTGGTTCAGGACCAGGTTGTCATGTCTACAAATGAACAGTCAGGATATTTCGTGTTCTCATCTCCCAAATCCGAATGGACCCCAGGGCTCTATCGGTGTGGCTTGTTTGTCGGCGACACAGTATCCGCTTATACGCAATCTGACGAAGTTCGATTCCGAATCTTAGAGCCTGATAAACGTTCTTAGGACAAACTACCTCTGAGCAATAATAGCTCATAAATTTCTTCAGCACCTGCCTCATTAGATACCCACGGGCTTACGCCACATGGTCCTCCACGCTGGTTTTGATAGCCCGATAAAAAATGATAACCAGAAACCTTACTTCACCGCTTTTCCACAGAGTTGCCCAACAAGATCAAGAAATTCATGAAGAGGAAAGGGCTTTTCCAACACTGCACTGACTCTTGCCTGAACCGCCTGGGCTTTCAATTTGTCGGTCAATTGGCCACTATAGAAAATAATTGGTAGCGCTTTTGTCTTCGGCTGACTTCTTACGCCTTTCACAAATTCCAAACCAGAAACTCCTGGCATCTGATGATCCGTCACAATTAAATTAACAAGATGCCCTGCCTCAAGCCACGCACGCGCATCATCCCCATTCTTTGCTTCAACACACCGATAGCCTGCCATCTCCAGACACGTCCGCAGGGTCGTTCGCAGACTCGCATCATCATCAACAAGTAATATGTGTGTGTTCATGGGCATGGACGTTCTTCTTTATTGTACACCTTGACTTCGGTATCATGCGTTCTCACGTCCTCGCTAGACGTAGCTTCATGATAATACAGCCCTGTAAAACTATGATTTCTTCAATGACAAACATGAGCTAAAGCAATGTCGATCACCACACATTGGGCCTCGCCCCCGCTAGATTTGCGACATAGCTTGACGCCAAAAGTCACTCATGTCTGGCGAGTGCGGCTCGATGAGTCGCCCGAGCGCGCCGCTCGATTTCGGCTTCACCTCTCTGATGATGAACGCAGACGCGCCGACCGATGCCGTACGCCCCACCCCCAATATCAATTTATCACCACCCGCAGTATTCTCCGGATATTGTTGAGCCGCTACCTAGGGATTCTCCCGACCCAAATCCATTTCGAGACGCAGCCTCAAGGAAAACTCATATTGGTAGAGCCTTCTTCCTTTCCCATTCAATTTAATGTATCGCATACCCGAGGGATGGCATTAATCGCGTTGACACTCCAACATGCTGTCGGCATTGATGTGGAACGGATCGACCGTGCTATACAGGATCGTGATATCGCCGAACGATATTTTTCCGCGCGCGAGTCTGAACATTTGGCGTCCTTGCCAGAACTTGAACGCCCACACCAATTTTTTTCTTATTGGACCTGTAAAGAAGCGTATCTCAAGATGCAGGGGAGAGGAATTGCAGAAGGCTTAGCTCATTGTGAAATGACGTTTGATTCTGAACATTCCGAGGTTAGGCTCTTGAGCCTCGATCAACAAAAGCGAGGAGAAGAATGTTCACTCTATCGCATGAAAGTTGAGACAGAACATATCGGGGCCTTAGCCATCGCGACTTCCTCAACTCAGGTTTCGTATTGGAACTGGGAAGACGAATACGGATCCTGATATCTTTTCCTTATTGAAGACTTGAATACTCGTCGCCCTTCTTTGAATATCGTTATGAAATTATTCAACAACGGCATCGTCTCTACGCACCTATGGGGCTGCATGAATTGGTGAAGGTTCCCCTTTAAAATGGATGGCTTCTTGCCCTTGTAAGTGCTTGGCCGTGAGCCAATAGTCTCCGTTTAGACTGGCGTCCCAAACTGTCTGAGCCACCGGCTCATTCCCAGCGGTCAAAACATAGGCAAAGCCTCCAAAGAATCCTCCAAGCATGGCATAGGTCACTTTGATCGGCGCATACAAAAGAGACAATGCCCCACTCGCAAATTGTAGTACGACAGACGAATCACCAGTAGAAAATTTTTGATAAGGTTGAAGTTCCGCTTCCAGGCTGCTTTCGTCGGTAGATAGCTCCATCGGCCTCACATCCCCTTGAATCTTTTCCTCTTCTCCCAAGTCAACCAATTCCGCAGATTGCTGGGGCAGAACGCTGGGTTGAGCCACGACTGACCGAAAGGCTGGCATCACAGGAGCCGTCTCCTCATCACTCAAAGTCGAAAGACTTGCGACATGTCCTCCTCGCGTCTCCTGTTGAGGTTCGACCTGCTTAAGCGACATGAAAGGCTGGAGTTCCTCCTCTGAAATATGGTCGTCTATAGATGTCGAAAGGGTCGTGGCAACCTTGCGCGTCGTATTCTCACCCCTAGTAGACATTGACTGAGCGGAAATGTGTGATGTCACGGTAGGCTGTCCTTCTGCTGACTGAGTAACTGACGTCACGTGAGCACTCTCCTCATCACTCGGAATAGAAAGGCCTGCGATCTGCACCTCTGATGTCTCCGGTTCTGGCGCATTCTGTTGAAGAGACACGGAAGATTGAGATTCATTGAAGGCCTTTTCAAGAGCGAACGTCGTGAGATCCATGACCAATTGTTCCGATGCAGCAATAGGCTCAGAATTCCAGGCCTTCGCACCAAAAACAACATCCCCAGTTTCCGCCTCCATCCCTCGGATTTGCACTCCAATGAATTTCATACGTTTATAGCCAAAACTCATGACATCAAACTTCGAACCCATCTGACTGTCTTCTACCTGCGCAAAGAGGACCATAGACGCGCCGACAGATTTTGCTGCTGCGAGCACTTGCCTCTTTTGCTCCATTCTCGTCCGACGATCAAAAATAGGATCTGTTAACTCTTTTTCAATCCATGAGGGATCCACCGCAAGTATCTGATGGTCATGCAACCAACCTAACGTGCGCGTCATGGCGCCTGAATGATTACCCCAGACCAGCACTCGAGCCTCTGCATTCGGCAGGGAAGACTGAAAACCTTCTCCCATAAAGACTTCCCGTTCAACGGGAGTACTGGCACACCCACAAACAATACTGAAGATTCCCAATACACTAGCCAGTCTGATGACCCTAGACAGAAAGTGATTTGCCATAATCAGCCCTCCATTAACTCTCCAATCAATTGTCAAAAGAATTGCGTGAATACATCTTGAATATTCAGTCCTAGAATATATCCATATTCTGAAAAAACACAGGGTACATTTGCGTTGGAATGTTGTATGGGTGAGACCCCATACCAATCATACAGGGTATAATTGTCTGTCAGATACGTATGTCGTAGAACACAATAAGAGACTCTACTACATTTTGTATACTTCCGTTGAATGTATGAGACCCATTATCGAAATTCATGAATTGGACTACTCACTTATGAAAAAAACCACAAACCTTTTCTCGACTGGCCTAGTGGAAGCTTTGATTCATTGGTCCGGATCCTCATCAAACAAGAGCATCTGTTCTTTTTGAAGAATCGATCGCTCACTATTTGAATCCATGGTACCATCAGTCTATGCTTGGCATTCAGTTTTCAAAGAGTACCCTCTAAATAATTATCAACTCGCCCTCTCCGCAATTATCCAACTTTATGTCTTTAAGAATCCTTTCGTTTGCGAATGAAAATGCCACATGGCGGGTGGCTCAGACACCCGATGGCTATTACCACCGGGAACCTTCAGGTATGCCAGAATGGCTTCCAGGACTTCCCTCTGCCATCAAAATCGATGTTGTTGTGAGTACTTTTCAACAATTTCCTTCAGCAGACAGTTCACTCGAACCGTCAAACCTTTCTTTCAAATTGACCTACCGAATAGGGCATTCCAACATGGAATGCTTTATTTTTTCATCGCCAGAAGGGGATCTCTTTTCGGTCAAAATCCCACCACACACCTATGAGACTCTCCAAGAAGACTTTCCCTCAAACACCGTTCCTCGTATGCGTCTTGCGCGATTGGTTGTTCAACAGGCCGTGAGCCTAGGCTTCCCAAGCGTTGAACTCCTCCCCGAGACTCCCTTGTATACGGCTGTCCAATCTCAGTTGACAGAATCGTTCTCGTAACAAAAACCAATTCTCAACTTGGATACCGCGTTTTCTAGCGGTCAGACACCTATATTGAGACTGTTCGTCTTATAGATTGTGAGGCTGTGGAAAATTTCTGAGGAATAGCCCATATATCAATGCAAGTATCCGGCTCTGACAGGAATGGTCAAAAAAGCTTGCCCTGAGCATGAACGAAGGGTTCTTCAGAGATCGTGAGGAATCCAGCGTGAGGCGTAAGGAGAGAAACCAAAGGATAAACTGACAGGCTGTTATTCACTCTTACTCCTCACTGTTTACTTCTCACACCTTACTCATTTAGAGAACGCCTCCGGTCGCTTTTTTCAACATTCCCATTGTGACTGTCTGCACCTGTTCATGAATACGAGAGATTTCCCATAGATCTAGCTCGAAATTATCATTGATAATTCTTATTTTTCAATGACATAGAGCAAAATGAGCTAATCCACTAATTCTGTGGATAATCCTGTTGATAAGACATCTATTTTCTGAATGATTCATTCATTCATACGCGAATCATCACTTTGCCTATTCATGAAGCATTGTGTCCGAAATCTCCTTACCCCACAAAATATATGGTGAGGGTATTCCCGAAGGCGTATTACGTATGTACAATGCGTCAACCATTAATGAGCTCCCGTTCTGGAACACAACAGACACATTCCAGGAGGTAAATTGATAATGGTCTTGACTTTTCCTAAGGGTAATTTTGTGATGACGAATCATGACCCGGAAAAAAAACGGCATGTGCTGATCGTCGATGACGAACCCGCTGTGCGTCGCACGGTACGAGGCGTATTGGAATCCTCAGGATTTGAATGTGAGGAATCTGAAAATGGCGCGTCAGCTCTAGAATGGTTGAAAGACCATCAGACCGATGTGATCATTGCTGATTACCATATGCCAATCATGAATGGACTTGATTTACTCGAAAAAGTACAGTCCACGCTAAATGGACATACCCCTCGCGTGATTATGTTAAGCGGAATCATCAAAGAAAAACAAAAACTCAAAGCGATCAATCTTGGTGCCTATGCAATCGTTGACAAGCCCTGTAATTTTCGGGAACTCGTCGTCAAGGTCAGCGAAGCAACGACTTCCTCATCCCTCTAGTTGTCCCCGGATTTTTCCCATATTGTTTTGACAGCAAACCCGTAGGATGGTAGCAACACCCCTTCTGAGGTGTTCGCAACATCCGCTTCATCTTATGGTCATCAAATCAAACATGAGCGATCAAACCCGTCTTGTACAAAAGTCTATAACAATAGTTTTGGCATTCGTTCTCTTAACATTTGGAGCTCTCACTCCCCTGGAGGTAAGAGCAGAAACCCCCGCACCGTTCATTCATTGGGGCGCACTATCTTATCCTGACCAAGAACCGTCACTTGAAATGGGTCTCTCGCTCTTTCGATTCACCGAGTTTAATGGTGAAGGGGAACGATTCAACGGTATCGGTGAAACCATTGGCATCAATTTCATTACACTTTCGTGGACAGAACATCTGACAAAAAGCCTGAATAATTGGAGCACCAATTTCACCTTAGGCATTGGGCCGACGCGCAACCAACCAACAGAATGGCTCCAAAACGACCTCATTCACGACGGACTCTGGGGCATTGAGCCAGTGCCGGTGGGAAACAAGCGAAAACAAACAGATTTCTCCGTTTCAGGATCGTTAACCCGTTGGATGCCCGTCACTGGACAAAAGCGCATTCTGTATTTGAGTGGCGGCGGCCAGACAGGAAGCTTATTCCACGAATTATTTGCTAGAACAGGATTTCGGCGTTGGTCACCAGTCGCCACCATTGAGTATCTGAATGGAAATCAGAAAGGATTTTTTGCAAATCTCTTTCGCCCATTACGATTCTCAGGCATGTTGAGAGCCTCCCGCATTGCCACAGGAGCCGCCTTCCGTGACTTGGCAAATACGGCGTACACAGCCCAAGGTTCCATCAGCTACGGTTGGTATGACAAACACACTCTTCGCCCTTGGTTTGAGGTGGAACTGGGAGCAACACTTGATTCAGGTATTTTCAACGGAGAACTCGGCGACTCCTTGGAAGAACGGTTTTGGACAGCGGCGCTTCGAGCCTATCCATTCACCTTCGAAACCTGGAACGATCAGCTCAATAGCAAAGACTTTGGTCCCACCTACGGCGCTCGCTTGACTATGGACCTCTATTTCCTCCTCCCAGATTCATGGCAGAACCCATGAAGGGTCGATTGAAAAAATCCACCAGACTTCGCGCTCGCCGCTGAAGCCAGCTTTGGCGCGCAAGCGGACAAGCCTACGGCTTACAGGCTAAAACGGTTACCATGCCCGCCGAAGCGGCTGCGCATAGGCAGGTCGCCATTTCGCCGTGCTCACGTATTACTAGTACGCTCCGCGCGTCAAGCCTACTCCGCCGAAGTGAGCTACGAAGGCCAGGAATGGCTGCGGTCTTGCTGGATGGACTTTTTGAACCGGCCAAAAGATACGCATCCTCAAGCCGATTATGCGTTCATTCGCCAAGGGATACCCTATTATTCAAAACCTCCATGGATGAAGGCATTCGGTAGCTCTCTAGTAGAAACTCGACAATAATCCCTGAAGAATTTATGAAGAAGATGTGAGGGTCAAGGGGACGCGCTTCCAAGAGTCGCCAGCATCAGTACTTCGATACAACCCGCCGCCATTCGTGCCAACATAGAGCACCCGAGAATCGCTTGTACTGATTTGCAAACTGCGAATACTCGTGGCCTCTAATCCATTAACTTTAGATTGCCAGGTCATACCAGAGTCTTCACTTTTTTGAACTCGATCACTGGTCGCCATATACAGAGTGGAAGGTTGGGACGGGTCGACTTGAATAGCACTAACATACGAATCTTGAATACTTCCCTGAATCTTGACCCAGCGCTCGCCTTGATCCGTCGATTTATACAGACCCTTTGTCGTGCCTGCATACACTATATCGCTATTCGTAGGATCAACGGCTAACCCATTCACCCCGATGGCCATCGATGCCATCTTGGCATCAGCGGCGACCATCCCCTCAGTTTTCTTCTCCCAACTTTCCGTGCCATTGATCGTACGATATACGCCACCAGTCGTTCCCGCATACAACACATTTGGTCGTTGAGGATCCATCTCCAACGACACCACGAAGTTTACTTCAGTC